>JBKEAN010000127.1:0-46543 GCA_047972415.1 Mangrovibacterium sp. | reverse complement strand
TCCCGATATACTCTCTGGCTTTTACTCAATAAATATGCTGTTCTTAATACTTTTTCTAGATTTCATCTAAAACAAAAACAAAGTTTACGCAGCATATGGAGTCTCTATTTACACTATGCAAAGTTTAGTGTTTCTCTGAGAAATATCGTCTCCCAAATCTAACGGTAAACAAAAAAGTCAAGGCTTATTTTTAGCTGCAAGCTTCATCTGCCGAAAAGCTAAGTTCGGCGGGTGATTTCCTCCTATCGTCGGAACTTCCCGCCTGCACTAAGCTTTCCGTTTGATTTTCGCTTTGGCTAAAAATAGGCCGGTTGCCAACTACAGCAGACAGTGAACTTTTATTATAGGTACAACTAGTCCCCAACTTTTCCGCTTGACCCGCTACCACCGCAGAGACTCGACACATAAAAAAAAATCCGGGCATTTGGTGATGCCCGGATTAAGGAAAAAACTAATCTAATTTTCTTGAACCATTTTCTGCTTGCAAAGTCTTCATGGCATTGAGACCTACTTGCAAATTCTTGTTTTCTACGTTTTAGTTAAAGACAAATACTAAGCCAAACTATTTAATAGTTGCACTTTCGCTAGTCTTTTTTCAATTTATTTTCACCCACACCACACATCACCCTACAAAACAACTACTTGACATTCGTTAGTAATAAACAAAAAAAACGTTGTCATTTTCAATTTTAATGAACTTCAATATTGTTCTGACGAACTTTTTCTGGTTGCATTCCGCTTGCAAAAACGGCCTTTCCCGACAAAACCAAAACTAGTAGCAACAGCAGGGAAAGAATCAATAGTAAAAATCGTTTCATGGTTAGCTGTTTAACGTTCTTTCACAAGATGTAAGGTCCGTGCAAAGGTTGCGCGAAAACCATACTAAATCGGTACATACAATTTCTATACAAGAAGAAGATGAACCACCCCGCCGTACAGCAGCAGGGTATCACTAAAGAATGGGTTTATAATTCGCCACAAAGCGGTGAGGAACTAACCCCGTAGCGATTAGAACGAATAGTTTAAACCGGTGTATAACCCGAAGGTAGATGGCCGGTAGTTCACATTACTGTTCCGGTTTATCGACTCGACAGAATAACGCCATTGCGGTTCGAGCCGTAACTGAAGTTTGGGGGACAACTCGTAGCCCATACCCAGTCCCAGATTAGGGGTGTAAATAACCGATCGCATGTCGGAAGTTGAACCAATCCGGGTTCGGTCGTTTCCGAACGATTGATAAGCGGAGTTTCCAACCAAAAAGCCGGTATTCAATCCTGCCATCAATTGCAAATCGAATTTACGGTCGATCAATTGGTACCGAACCAGCATCGGGATTTCGATATACTCAAAAATTTGCTCCAGCCCGGCACTGCTCGCCAAAACCGACGGAGAAGCGCCCCCTTCGTCAAAAGCAGATAAAACAAGTGCATCCCGGGGCAAAGCATCCATCACAATTTGACCCGCCGGACCGCTGATAACCACCTCACCGTCCATTGCTTTTCCAGCTACAAAATAGTTTCCATCAGCCGGAGCATCAAGAACCATATTTTGTGATGAAGAGCCGGATGAGCTTTGTCCCAACCGGTTATACAAAACGCCTGTCTGAACGCTCCATCGGCTTTTAGTCTGCATCGCAAGCGTTAAACCACCTGCCAGCGAAAGATCGCTTTTATCCGAACCTTGATTCATACTCCGGGAGTAACTTTCGGAATAACCAGTACGGTTGTTCGAGACCGACGGTGCCACTGTTGCACCCAAAACCCAGCTTTTTTTTCCGTTATCCGGTTCAACCTCGCGCATTCGCGCTGCATTTTGCGCCACTATTAGCCGATCCTGATCCGATAGCGAGCTTTCGTCCCTCAGCTTATTCATTGCAAGCAGTTCGCCGGTTGATGTTTTCTTACCGCTGAGTTGCGCCTTCAACTTAGTCCGGTAAGTCATTGCAAACAAGGACGATTTCGTTCTTTCGGGCGATACTTCCGCCTCAAGGCCGCTAGTTTGTTCACGGCTGGGCAGCTCACTCCCGGCAACACGCGCTGCATTCGCAGAACGACCGGCAAGCATGGTCCCCGAATTTGTTAGTGGTATTTCATCAGGTTTTGCACCAGGCTTATTTTTGTCATTTACCTCGGCAACATGGTCCGGTTCAACAGCCGCATCCTCGTTGCCGGAATTTACGACCGATTGGGGCGAAGTTGGATGGAAAGGAAGTTTGTTCTGCTCCCAATCGTAGCCAATCAGAAAAGCCAGTACAAGCGCCGCAGCCACTGCCCCGTACCGAACCCAAACGAAAAGCTGCCGACGCCGCTTTTCGGCCAACTGTCCCTGTATGGAATCCCAAACCCAATCAGGCGGACTCTGCTCAAAATTCTCCAATTTCGAACGGAACAAGTTATCCGGTTGTTTATTATCGATGGTCATGCCGTGTAATTCTCTTCATTATTTAATAATTCCTTTTTGACCCGTATTTTCAAAATCATCCGTGCCCTGGCCAAGTTCGACTTCGAGGTTCCTTCGCTGATATTCAGCTCCCGAGCAATATCCTTGTGATTCATTTCTTCAAACACATACAGGTTGAAAACCATTCGGTACCGGGGCGGCAGTTCTTGCACCAGCTTCATCAGGTCGGTTGCTTTCAGGTTCCAATCGGGCGAATCCGGTTCCTCAACGCTTTCGAACGAGCTCATATCGTCGATCAGGTAAAGCTGGTGCTGCTTTCGGAATTTTTGCATCGACACGTTCACCATAATCCGCCTAAGCCATCCCTCAAAAGAACCCTCGTGCCTGAAACTGCTCATCTTCTCGAATGCCCGGATAAATCCCTCTTGCAGGTTATCTTCCGCCTCGGTCTGATCGCGCGAATAACGCAGACAGACTCCGAACATTTTGGGCGCAAAAAGCCTGTACAGGCTGGCCTGGGCTTTGGCCTTGCCTGCAGCACAATCCCGAATCAATTGGCTGAGGTCTTCCAAAATTAGTGAATCAGTGAGCGTAATATCGAACAAAGTTTACCCGTTTAATTACGTTATACCGGATAATAGATGCCAACCAAAACTCTCGGTTGCGTTTCAATCCAAAATTTATTGTTTTTTTTTGAAACAGTGCATTTCCACCAAAAACAATTCTTCGGTCTACATCAATGTGCTTCAAATATCCGTGTTTAAGAAAAAGCGGAGATATCTGAACGACATCTCCGCTTTTCCTTCATCTGAAATTGATTTCTTTTAGAATTTATAATCGATACCAATACCGAAAACTTTGTTTGTACGTGCAAAAACATCCGTTCCACTCAGTCCCGTTCCATTGTAATTGGTTGAATCTTTAGTCCAGTCGGTATAATCGGTAAAGAAATACGCCAGATTCAACCGCAGTGCCGGAGTAATGTTGTAAGCTCCGCCAAAACCAATTGAACATGAACTCAAGGCGAAGCTCATATCACTCTGATAGTCGTCCGTTACACCAGTACGGGTAATTTGCCCACCTGCACTTAATAAGAAGTCTTCGGTGAACTGATATTCGGTACCAAACAAAAATTCGTTGATACCGCCGTTGATATACTGTTGCTTGTCGTTTGCCATTCTGGCGTCCGAATCAAAGTAATGGTGGTATCCGCCAGATACTTTCCAATTTTTAGTAATCGCATATTCTGCTCCAAAAGAAAGCAATGCAGGAATATCATGTGGCGTATTAACGCCGTCAGTAAACAAACCGGTATCGTCTACTTTTGTTTTATTCTGAACGTTCAACGAGGTAACAAACTCGTATCTCGCAGCTAAATTTAAACCGCCCGTGTGGTAATTTACGCTGATAATCGGGGTTACGCCCCATCCGGTTTGTGTACAATCAAGGTTTTTGTCAGATACTGCCTCGGCATTTGAAGCGTAAGCAGCAGCAACTGTAGTGTAACCTTGTTTTACCGCAGTTACGTTCATCGAGCCTGCAGTTGCACTTGACACACCCAACCCTTGGGCTAACTGTTCAACCTGAATTTGTGTCATCATTCCGGCAGCAACCAACTGATTAAGCGTGGCAGCCCCATACCCCTGACTTTCAATCCCGGCCATGGTGTTGGCGGTTGATGTAGCTGCATTAGTCGCAGTGGTAAAGAAATCAGTCGCTTTTATCATTGTTCCTGCCGGATTCAACATGGGATGAGTCGGGTTAATCATGATGTTACGTAAGTGACCAACATATTTGTTGTTCACAATATTGAGGCGAATACCTGCCGCAGCTGAAAAATGATCGGAAATTTTATACGACCCATTCAGTTGCCATCCAAAAATATACTGACGGCCTTCCATGTAAGCATCTACCGAATACCTAGTAGTTGGGATACCCTTTTGAGCCAACATCATAGGCAACATAGAAACACTTGATTCGAAAGACGAAAGACCTTCGTTAAATGCAGCCTTTCCGCCGCCACCAGAACTGCAAATGCAGTAGAAAACACAAGGTTATCGCGTCTGTAGGCCAGCTGAAAGCTTGGAATAACAGGAGCAGAAGCTTCACCTTTAAATGTTTTGGTAGTGCTTCCATTATTACCTTCATTAAAGGCATATCCGGCAAAAGTAGAAGTGATTGTACGGGTTTGAAATGCACTTTGGTTGGTAAACGAAAAATGCAATCCGTTACTCAGAAAGGTTAGACCCGCTGGATTGGTATACACCGCATCTATTTCTGTTGATGCATTACGTGCAGGGTTGCGGAGAAAGTGAACACTCTGATTGGTATTAGTGAGCAATCCACCTGCAAAGGCCATTGGCATGGCAAGCAAACAAGCCAGCACAAACAAACTAATCTTTTTCATAAAATTTGTATTAATAACGGGGCGCAAATGTATAACTTTTTACTTATGCCCAAAACAAATCTGCTGTATATCAATTAATTATGAATTTTTAAACATCTCAGTCATTAGTTCTAAAAAAAACAGAAAAATAGTCGGTATAAACAGAAAAGCCCCGAAATCCGGGGCTTTCAAGTATTTAACAATCTTAATTACAAGTGTATTACTTCGCCATAAGCGGCAGCTGCTGCTTCCATAATGGCTTCGCTCATGGTTGGATGCGGATGGATTGATTTTATCAGTTCGTGCCCGGTTATTTCCAACCGTTTGGCAACAACCAACTCGGCAACCATTTCGGTAACATTACCACCAATCATATGAGCACCAAGTAGTTCACCATATTTTGCATCGAACACCAGTTTCACAAAACCATCCTTTTGCCCGGCCGCCGATGCTTTTCCACTGGCCGAGAACGGGAATTTACCCACTTTAATTTCGTAACCGGCTTCTTTGGCTTTCTTTTCAGTTAAACCAACCGACGACACTTCGGGCGTGGTATAAGTACAGCCCGGAATGTTATTATAATCAATTGGATGCGGATTTAAACCAGCAATTTTCTCAACACAGGTAATCCCTTCGGCCGATGCAACGTGCGCCAAAGCCGGCCCGTGAACAATATCGCCTATCGCGTAAATACCTTCAACATTGGTACGGTAATAATCGTCGACAAGAATTTTGCCTTTTTCGACTTTCACTCCCATTTCCTCTAAACCAATGCCTTCGATGTTTGTAGCAACGCCAACAGCTGACAAGACCACTTCGGCCTCAACAACTTCAACACCTTTTTTTGTTTTGATACTCACTTTACAGACATTGCCCTTCGTGTCAACCGATTCAACCGAGGAATCGAGCATTACTTTCATACCGTTTTTTTTGAACGAACGTTCCAATTGTTTTGAAACTTCTTCGTCCTCGTTTGGGACAACATTTGGCAAGAACTCGACCAAGGTTACGTCGGTACCAATTGATTGGTAGAAATAAGCAAACTCGCTGCCAATTGCTCCAGAGCCAACCACAACCAATGATTTTGGTTGTTTGGAAAGTGTCATTGCCTGACGGTAACCGATGATTTTCTTTCCATCCTGCGGCAAGCTGGGTAGCTCGCGCGAACGGGCACCTGTTGCCAGAATAATGTGCCTGGCTTCCACTTTTGTTTTTTTGCCGTCGGCTCCGGTAACTTCAACCACGCCTTTTCCGGCCAGTTTTCCAAAGCCGTTGATAACTTCAATCTTATTTTTTTTGAAGAGGAACTGAATTCCTTTGCTCATGCCTTCGGCTACGCCGCGGCTGCGCTTCACCATAGCATCGAAATCGGGTTTTACTTCGCCTGAAATAGATACTCCGTACTCGGCTGCATGAACTGCATACTCGTAAGCCTGGGCGCTTTTCAGCAATGATTTGGTTGGGATACAGCCCCAGTTTAAACAAATACCTCCGAGGTTTTCTTTTTCAACCACGGCAACTTTCAACCCTAACTGGGCAGCACGAATGGCAGCTACATAACCGCCCGGGCCGCTCCCTATGACTAAAACATCGTAGCTCATAATATTATAATTCGTTATTATTTCAACGTTATAAACAACATCCGATTCACCAAAAGGTTCTGCACGAAAGCAGCAAAAAATCTCGTTTTTGATAGCTGCCGAAATGCTTCTCTGAATTACAAAAAAAGCCGGTTTTTCAACCGGCCTTTATGACTTATTTCAACAATTCGGCTAATTTTTCGTCCAATTCCTCGCCACGCAGGTTTTTGGCGACAATTTTTCCTTCCGTGTCGAGAAGAACCGAATGAGGAATGGCTGTTACACCGTACGTTTGAGCCACTTCGTTTTGCCAGTATTGCAAATCCGAAACGTGGTGCCAGGTCAGTTTATCATCTTCGATGGCTTTTAACCAAGCATCTTTGTCACGGTCGAGCGATACGCCTACGATGTCGAAACCTTTGTCTTTGAACTTATTGTATGCTGCTACCACATTCGGGTTTTCGCCACGGCAAGGGCCACACCACGATGCCCAAAAATCAATCAATACATATTTACCCCGTAGTGACGACAAGGTAAACGGATTCCCTTCGGTATCGTTCATTGTAAAATCGGGAGCAACTACACCAACTGCTGTTTTTGCATCTTTTTCCAAAATTTCTTTCAATTTTACAACATATTCTGAGTTGGCCAGTTCGGGGGCAAACCCGTCAACCAGGGTTTTCAACTCCTCATATTCCATTTGCCCTGCCAATTGCGACAAGGTGATGAAGGGAGCTACAATGGATGTACTGTTTTCACGGACAAAGTTTTTGGCATACACCATCATATTGTCCGACGCAGTTTCAATGTCAATCCGGATTTTATCCATTTCAACCTGGTTCCCGCTTGTTGCAGCCTGTGAATACTGGGTTTGGTATTCGCGGATTTTTTTATTCAGTTTGTTTACTTCGTCAACATAGGTGTTAAAAATATCGGTTGTTGGCGAGCCGGTTACCTTGCTGGCACGCAGACTGTCGATATGACTTTCAACCTGAATATCATTATTTTCGAGGAAGAACTGCGCAAAATAGTCGCGTTCGTTCAGGCGCAGGTAGCTCAACTCGGACGTAGTGGCGGTACCCTCGAAACTAAATTTTCCACCAACCAATTTGGCCGTATCCAGCACCTGGGGCTGGCCAGCCTGCGATTTTACCAGGTAAACAACACCCGAATCCAAACCGGCAATGGTACCGTTTATTTCGTACTGGGCTTTCTTTTGGCACGACGCAAAAGCTAAAGCGACGATCAAAATGGGAATTAACTGTTTCATTCTTGAACTTTTTGTGATTGATAATATGTTTCTAATAATGTTTTTGCGGCACCAAACGAGCTCATTTCTTCATTTAAAACCTGGGCTTCAAACCTAGTTAAAAGTTGTTTAATATTTGGATTTTGATAAAAATTTGATTGCAACTGGTCGTTAATCGTTTCATACATCCAAAATTTAGCCTGCTCGTTGCGTTTATTCTGAAAATAATGATTCTGGTTGACGTGGTCCAGGTAACCGAGAATTGTTTCCCACACCTTGTCGATCCCTGTTTTTGTGTATGCCGAACAAGTGACCACTTTCGGTTTCCAGCCCGATTCTGTTGGCGGGAACAGGTGTAATGCGTTCATGTACTGAACTCGCGCCATTTCGGCACGGTCCATATTATCGCCATCGGCTTTGGTAATGGCAATGGCGTCGGCCATTTCCATAATCCCACGCTTAATGCCCTGCAATTCGTCGCCGGCCCCCGAAAGCATGAGCAACAAAAAGAAATCGACCATTGAGTGAACCATTGTTTCGCTCTGCCCTACTCCAACGGTTTCAATAAAAACAACGTCGTAACCGGCTGCTTCGCAAAGAATAATGGTTTCACGGGTTTTACGGGCGACTCCCCCCAGCGAACCAGCCGATGGCGAGGGGCGAATATAGGCATTCGGGTCAATCGACAGTTCCTCCATGCGCGTTTTATCGCCCAAAATGCTGCCTTTGGAGCGTTCGCTGCTGGGGTCGATGGCTAACACGGCCAGCTTGTGCCCTTTGGCTGTAATGGATTTTCCCAGGGACTCGATAAAAGTGCTTTTACCAACTCCGGGAACCCCGGTGATGCCAATGCGGATCGATTTCCCGCTCAAAGGCAAACATTGGCGTATAATTTCCTGTGCAAGTTGCTGATGTTCTGGTTTTGAACTTTCGACCAAAGTAACGGCTTTACTCAGGATGGTAATATTCCCCTGCCGGATACCTTCCACGTAATCTTCAACCTGTAACTGGTTCTTTTTCTTATTCTTCAAAAAACGCTGAATTGAATTCTCGTTGAATGATTCGGGCTGTTCAATACCGCTGTTCACGCTCAAACCTTTATAATGTTCATCATTTTCGATATGGTGGTGATGGCGATCTGCTATCATTTTTTAAAATTTTTACGAAGTTAAAACATCAATCAGGATAAAAAAAATAAGCCGCTCCAAAATGGAACGGCCTACGTAAAACTTTTATTTTGCCAACTATCCTGCAGCCAATACATTGGTTGAAATGCGCAGAATAGTCGTCGGGTTTTTCGGATCGTTGGTAATAACGGTAATTGCTTTGCTTTGGCGTCCGCGTTTTCCTTTCGAGTTGAAAACTACTTTCAGGGGTACGGTTTCGTTGGGGGCAACCACGTTCTTTTGCGGGCTTACTGCCGTGCAACCGCACGATGTTTTTACGTCGCGGATAATCAAATCCCGTTTACCGCTGTTTTTCAGGCTGAACACACATTCAACCTGGTCGCCTTCTTTTATATCGCCAAACTCGTGCGAATCTTCGTTAAAACTCACCACCGGCGCATTAACTAAATCGCTGGCCGACAGCTTAGAAAAATCTTCTTCGACCGTTGCCGATACGCCAATGGAGTTCCTGTAATCTGCAACCCCGTCAACATTCAGGTAAATGCGGTGCATTACAAAACCATAAGTTTTCACCTTCGAAGCATCGTAACTTACCTCGATGTATCCCTTTTGATGGGGTTTCAGGGTCGAAGGAACCGCTTTAACGATGAGGTTTTCGGGTGGCGTTTTAAAATCGAGGTTCACGGTTTTGTCCGAATCGTTAATAACGCCCACGCTATCGGTCAGCACCTCGTTCTCTATAATTTTCACAAACGCAATGTGGTTCGAAGTAGCGCGAACCGGGCCGATCTCGCGGGGGTAAATCTCGGCAACGGTTTTCTCGCGTTGCTCCACTGTACCCGAAATACGCAAAATGGTACGCGGAATTTCGCCATTGCTGGTTACCGTAATGGTTTTATTAAACGGACCTGGACGATTAGCCGGATTGTAACTCACTTTAATAAAGCCTTTCTCGCCCGGAGCAATTGGCTTTTTGGTCCATTCTGGGGTAGTACAGCCGCACGAAGCTTGTACATTGTTTAAAATCAACGGAGTGGCACCATTATTCACAAAAGCAAAGTTATAACTTTGAGGTCCCGCCGACTCTTTGAAGGAGCCAAAGTCGTGCTCGGTATCCGTAAATACAATTTTAGCCTGTGCCGACTGTGCCCGCAATGAGCCAGTACAAACAGTGAAGGCCATAAGCAGAAATAAAACTCTCGATTTCATAGGCATCATTTGTGTAAAATGTAGTTTGGAATAACGTTAACGAAGTATGAAAATAGGTTACTTTTCATGCAAAACTAAGAAAGCCCTCATTCTATTGCTGTTAATTGGGATAAACTTTTGTTAACGAGTTGTTAACAAATCAGATAACTTATAAAATTGTGGTAGTTTCGCAGGGATTGAAGTTGACTAGCACGCATTATGAACAGAAATACGATTCGCATAATTGTCATTCTGGCTACCTTTTCCGTATTGGGGATACTGGTTATCCAGTTCTTTTTTCTCAAAAACACCGTCGACATAAACGAGCGCCGCTTTCACGAAGCGGCAACTGCTGCACTTAAAAATGTTGCCCAAAGTTTGGTTGAATATAACACCAAATCAATGGGGTACAAAAGCAACTACGATCCGTACAACTCTGTCGACCAAATCTCGAACAACTACTACGTGGTCAATGTCAACGACGTGATTAACCCGAGCCTGCTCGAACATTTGCTGCTGGTCGAATTTAAACGCTTCAATATTGAACTTGATTTTGAATATGCCATTTACGATTGCGAGACCAACCAAATGGTTTACGGCATCTCGTACTCGGCCGGGGGCGACAGCATTGTTCATTATAATCAGAAACTCGTTACGGACACCAGTGCAATTATGAGCGACGAGGAAATATTTGAAAACCATTATGCCCTGAAAACAGGCAAGATACCACACCACAGCCTGCCAACCTGCGATAAGTATACTTATTATTTTGGTGTTTATTTTCCAAACCGCAGCCAATATTACAGCGGCCACGTGAAGGCCTGGTACATGGTAAACGGCTTCTTGCTGTTGGTTATCTTGTTTTTCGGTTACACGCTGTACATCATTTTTAAACAACGCCGGCTGAGCGAAATCCAGAAAAACTTCATCAATAACCTGACCCACGAATTTAAAACACCCATTGCAGCAATACGCCTGTCGGCCAAAGTGTTGGAAAACCCAAAGATTGCTGAGCACCCCCAGCGGCTAAACCAATATGCCCGGATTGTGGGCGAACAAACCCAGCGTCTCACCCTTCAGGTTGAAAAAGTATTACAGATGGCCAGTGTGGAAAAAAGCATTATGAGCCTGGATTTAAAAGAAGTGGAACTCAACTGGTTTGTACAGAAAACCATCGGCGAGTTTAAATCGAGCCAGGAAAATGGCGGCGAGTTTATTCGCTTTACTCCATCGGCCGAGCAGTTTTTAATCGCAGCCGATTTGCTTCACTTCTCCAATGTTATTTTCAATATCCTCGACAATGCCGTAAAATATTGCGATTCGTCGCCACAAATAGAGGTTCGTATTTCGCTCGTAAAAAAACGCATTCACCTGGATATTGCCGACAATGGCATTGGAATCCCACCCGAATACCGAAAAAAAGTTTTTAGCCGCTTTTTTAGGGTACCAACCGGCGATGTGCACAATGTAAAAGGGTTCGGGCTTGGGCTCGACTATGTCCGTAAGATTGTTCAGTTACATAAATGGGGCATCCGGCTAGCCGATAATTCGCCAAAAGGTACTATTTTTACCCTCGTAATACCCAAATAGCATGAATGTCACCGGTAAAAAAATACTATTAGTTGAAGACGATAAAACCTTGAATTTTATCATCCGTGATAACCTCGAAGAAGCCGGGTACACCGTAACGACTGCAGAAGACGGTGATAGCGCCTATAAGAAGTTCACGGAAAATGAATTCGATTTGTGCCTGTTTGATGTAATGATGCCCAAACTGGATGGGTTTTCGCTGGCCAAAAAAGTTCGCGAACAGAATGTTGATATCCCGATTCTGTTTCTCACAGCCAAATCGTTGAACGAAGACAAAATAAGCGGTTTTTCGATTGGTGGCGACGACTATATTACCAAACCATTCAGCATGGAAGAGCTGCTGATGCGTATTAAAGTTTTTTTGAAGCGCAGCTTAACCACGTCTGACATCGGCGACACATCAACATCATGCAAAGTTGGGCACTTCGACTTCTACTTTGACAATTTAACCCTGCATTCGCCCGACGAAAAGCGCACACTCACCTATAAAGAGGCTGAATTGCTGCGCTATTTCTGCGAAAACCCAAATACAGTGCTGAGCCGTTCGGACATTCTCAAAAACGTGTGGGGTTCGGACGATTATTACCTGGGGCGAAGCCTTGATGTATTTATCTCGCGCCTGCGAAAATACCTTGGAAGCGACGAAAACATTAAAATCATCAACCTGCATGGTATCGGGTTTCGATTTAATGCTCCGGTTGAACGCAAATAGGCAGCAGTAAAAAACCAATAACAAACAGATCAGCCTCTGCTTGTTATTGGTTTTAATTAACAGTGATTTTTATGGACGGAAGCAGTCAACAGTTTTTCTTCTACCTGCAATCATCACTTATTGGTTCAATCAAAATAATTTACCGTTACAAATACTCGTCGCCAAAGGCAACACCCATTCGCCGGGCTTTCAAAATCAGCGGGTCTTCCTTATCAACCAGGCGCAACTTATCGCTAATCTCTTCCAGTGGCACCGTGGTTAGTTCATTATTACGAACTGCCACCATAGTTCCAAAATTACCTTCGGCAATACACTCGGCTGCATAAGCACCATAACGTGTTGCCAGAATCCGGTCCATCGGGGTAGGGCTGCCACCGCGTTGAATGTAGCCCAATACCGTTTCACGGGTTTCAATACCGGTGTAGGTTTGAATGGCTTCGGCCAAATGCCGGGCTGCCGAAGTTTCTTTCGGGTGTTCAATCCCTTCGGCAACCACCACAATCGAATAGGCTTTTTTATTTTCGTAACGCTCTTCAATTTTTTTACACACCGAACGGATGTTGTATTCCAGCTCGGGCAATAAAATAATGTCGCCCCCGCCGGCTAACCCTGCATATAGCGCAATCCATCCGGCATGATGCCCCATCACCTCAATAATCATTACACGCTGGTGTGAGTTGGCGGTGGTATGCAGGCGGTCGATGGCTTCGGTTGCAATATTCAGGGCAGAGTCGAAACCAAAAGTAACATCGGTCCCCCACACGTCGTTATCAATAGTTTTCGGGATACCAACTACGCTCAAACCTTCTTCGGCCAATTTCGATGCAGTTTTCATCGTGCCGTTACCGCCAATACAAACGAGGGCATCTAAACCCAGTTCATGATAATTTTGCTTGATTATTTCGGGCTTTTCGTTATCGCCTTTATAGGGTTTCTCCCGCGAAGTTCCCAAAATGGTTCCGCCAAGCGTAAGAATCCCCGACAGGTGGCTCTCCTTTAACTCGACATAATCTTTCTCAATCAATCCCGAATACCCAGAGCGAAAGCCGATAACTTCCATGCCATAGCGAACTATCGCTGTTTTGCCAACTCCTCTGATGGCTGCGTTCAGACCCGGACAATCACCTCCTGCGGTCAATATACCTATCCGTTTGTTTTGTTTGAAATCCATATCTATCAAGTTTTTCTCAAATGATGAATTAAGTTTCAGTTGTCTTCCGAAATTTAAACATTCTATTCAGGTTTTAAGTTTCGGGTATGTATTCAATTTCAATTCGCCCTCTTTTTTTAAGATTCAGGAAATCTAACTGCAAAGCCCAATTGGAATCCATTTCCGGTAACGAACTGTAGACCAATAGGGTTATGCTATTTTCTTTCAGTTTGATGTAAATAAAATAATACAACTCGTTTCAAAAACCGAAGATAGCCATTCTGCCCTATCTTTTATCACTTTTTAATGAGTACATTTTATAACTTTGTCGATCTCTATCTTTATAGTCCATGCAAAAAAAATCATTCGACATGATTGTCGTTGGCAGTGGGTTGGCAGGCCTAACAGCAGCCTACCATGCTTCGCGAAGCGGAACTGTAGCCTTAATTACCAAATCGGAGTTGGATACCAGCAACTCGTATTACGCGCAGGGAGGCATTGCCGGTGTGATGGCCGACGACGACTCTGTTGAACTGCATATACACGACACCCTAGTTGCCGGCCGGGGACTTTGCGAGCGCGATGCTGTTGAAATACTGGTGCACGAGGGCCAACAACGCATCCTTGAGCTCATTGACATGGGCATGCAGTTTGATACCCGCAACGGACAGTTGGTTTTGGGGCTCGAAGGTGGGCACAGCAAACGGCGCATCCTTCATGCCGGCGGCGATGCTACGGGTAAGGAGCTAACTTGCTTTATGCTTAGCCAGGTAAAAAAACAAAACAACATCCATGCTTTCGAATATACGGCTGTTACCAAACTGCTGGTTCAAAACGGTTATTGCACAGGGGTACAAACCATCGACTTTATTACAGGCGAAAATGTGGTATTCGAAGCCCCGGCCTGTATTTTAGCAACCGGCGGCTTGTCGCGTATTTTCTCCCGCACCACCAATCCGCACACGGCCACAGGCGACGGTATTTCATTGGCTTACGATGCGGGTGCCAAAGTTGAAGACCTTGAATTTATTCAGTTTCACCCTTCGGCTTTGTGTGTCGAAAACCAGGATGCCTTTTTAATAAGCGAAGCTGTTCGCGGCGAGGGTGCCTGGCTGCTCAATAAAAACGGAGAACGTTTTATGAAGGACATTCACCCACTGGCCGAACTGGCACCGCGCGACGTGGTGGCTTTTTCGATTTATCAGCAAATGAAAAAAGACAAAAGCCCCAATGTGTACCTATCGCTAAAACACCTGGAGCCAGAAAAAATAAAAAGCCGTTTTTCAAATATTTACGCCAAACTCAAAAGTTTTGGCTACGATATGACTACCGACCTGCTCCCCATTGCACCGGCAGCTCACTACATGGTTGGCGGTGTTAAAACCGGGCTGAACGGCGAAACCAGCATCCCTGGCCTTTTTGCCTGCGGCGAAGTGGCATCAACCGGAGTAATGGGAGCCAACCGACTGGCCAGCAATTCGCTGCTCGAGTGTCTGGTGTTCGGAAAACGTGCAGCCGAAACAGCAGCCAAACTAGCTCCCCGCAATATCAACCTCATCACTATCGAACCATTTACCAACCAAAGTAGGTACGAACAATTTTACCTCGAAATTAAAAATGAGGTCGCCGACTTGATGTCGGAAAAAGTTGGAATTGTGCGCAACGAAACGGATCTGACTTCAGCCTTAAACCGGCTGCATGAGATACGCCTGAAACTGGAAGGAGCCGAACTGGATTACAATATTCTGAAAGCGCGCCAAATTGTAGGTATTTGCGAACTCATTACCCGCGGTGCCTTGCTCCGGAGGGAAAGCCGCGGAGGCCACATCCGCGAAGAATTTAAGCACGAAGAACCCGATTTTCGGGTCCACATTGTCTTTCATATTAACCACGAAGCCCAATACGTTCCCTTACGAAAATGATGAACGAACACGAACTAAAAATAGCAGAACAATTGCTGAATATGGCTTTGGACGAAGACGTTTCGACCGGAGACATCACCACCGATAACCTGATTCCGTATGAACTGCGACGTAATGCCTATTGGATAGCCAAAGCCGACGGAATTGTGGCCGGACTGCAAATTGCAGAAATGTGTTTTCGCCATTTCGACCCCGAACTAGCATGGAACGTTTTACTAGACGACGGTCAAAAAGTAAAAAAAGGCGATATAATTGTACGGTTCAGTGCCAGCTACCGAGCTTTGTTAACCGGAGAGCGCACCGCACTTAATTTTGTACAGCGCCTGTCGGGTATTGCCACTGCAGCTGCGGTTTATGCCAATGCTGTAACAGGTACCAATACAAAAATACTGGATACCCGCAAAACTTTGCCCGGTTTCCGCCTGCTCGATAAATATGCCGTAAAAACCGGCGGTGCCGCCAACCACCGCATTGGCCTGTTCGATATGGTAATGATAAAAGACAACCACATTGATATTGCCGGAGGGATTAGCCCTGCGGTTCGCCAAATACGCGCCAGCGTAGCCCCGGAAATAAAAATTGAAGTAGAAACCACCAACCTAGAACAAGTGAAGGAAGCGCTGGAAGCCAGAGCCGACATTATTATGCTCGACAACATGGACAATGCCACAATGAGCGAAGCCGTAAAACTAATTCGGGGACAAGCAAAAGTTGAAGCATCGGGCAACATGACACTCGAACGCCTGCCCGGCGTGGCTGCAACCGGAGTTGATTACATTTCAATTGGTGCGCTAACTCATTCCGTTCTGGCGTTGGATATCAGTCAACGCATTGAGGCATGAAACGGTTGATTATTGACATTGGCAACACCCGCTGCAAATGGGCTATCTTTGCCAACAACGCCATGCTATCGGTTCATTCCAGCACCGACTTGACGGTGGCTTTACTCCAACAAATTTTCGCTGAAACCCCGGATATTGCAGCAGTTATTGTATCATCAGTCCGCAAGTTTCCGAACGACTGCCGCAGTTTTCTGCGCGGTTCAACCAGTTATTTCATCGAACTAACCCATCAAACACCAGTACCAATTACCACCCGCTACAAAACACCGGAAACGCTGGGCCTCGACCGCTTGGCGGCAGCCATTGGGGCAGCATCGCTTTATCCGGCCACACCGCTTTTAGTTGTCGATGCCGGAACCGCAATAACCATCGATCTGGTCAGCGACCGCAACGAATATCTTGGCGGGAATATTTCGCCGGGTATCGAAACCCGTTTCAAGGCACTTAACCATTTTACGGAAAAACTGCCACTGGTTGAACTAACAAACGAATTCGACTTGGTTGGAACTGATACCCAGTCAGCTATCCGGGCCGGAGTCCAGCAAGGAGTGCTTTTCGAAATTGATAGCTACATTGCTCTTTTCAGAAAAGAACAGCCCAACCTAACCAGCATCGTTGCAGGCGGCCATGCTCCATTCTTAGCCAAACAGCTGCACGAAACTGTCGTTTTACACGAACACTTGACACTGTACGGGTTGAACCGAATCCTCGAATATAACGCAAGCAAATAAGCCTTATTTCAAATCTTATGTCCATTTCACATGTGTTGAACGCATTGAAAACACTCCTCCTGATATTAATCTAAAAAATGATGTTTTTTTAATATAGCAAGCGCTGGGGTTTTTCGTTTCAGAGATCTAATCCGGATTCACAATCGACCGGATAAGACCAAAATTTCGCTCCGTCCAAAGAGTTTCACCAAAAAATCAGTCTTGGTGCCATTTCATTCGAAACTATTTTTCCGCTACAAAATCTTACGCGCATAAAAATTATAAACAACTATAAATCAATTAAAATCGAAACCAAAACACCATCCACAAAGCGTATTTGCATTAGCCGGCACCGATATAAGTCAACCTGGCATTCAGAAACATGAACCCACACATGCAATTTGGCACAGCTTTTGAAAATTCACTGACTAGGAAAGCAAAACCACGGCAACATCCTGAAAAGTGCAGAACGACCCTGAAAAATATGAGATAACAATGCTTCTCCCCGCCAAAGAGAAGCAAAATAAACTTATATTTGAACCTCTCAAAAATTGGGTATCCAATTGATTCGGAAATAATAAAAGTGTAATTAAATAATATTTTTCAACAATGAGATCGTTTACTATCAAATCTAATGTACTCACGTTCTTTCTGTCAGCGGTACTGAGTATTTCGGCCTTTGCACAAAAAGAAATTACCGGTATTGTTTACCGCGAAGGCAAACCTGCTGCCGGTATTACGGTTGAAGCGCACAAATCGTCGGAAACGTTTATGACCAGTTTCGATGGTGTATACAAAGTCAACATTGACCCGGAAAAATGTAAATACCTGAAATTTACGTTTATTGACGAATCAAAAAGGCTGGACTTGACCGGCAGCGAAGGTAATGTTATCGACTTTAGTTTTGATGGAAGTGAGATTCCGGGCAAAGCAGAAGGCGGGGCTACCGAAGTTGGCGTTGACACCCGTACCAACCAGGAGTTGGTGAAAGCTGGTGTTACCGAATTTATGAGCGAGTTCACGCTGTACGACCAGTTTTACAAGCAAAAAGATTTCAAGTCGGCTTATCCGCACTGGAAAAAAGTGTATCAAAAATACCCGAAATCATCAATCAACCTATACCTCCACGGGATAATCATGTACGATTCCAAACTTGCTACGGCAAATGACGATGCTACCCGCGAGGCTTATATCGACACTATGATGTCGATTTACGACCGTCGGGTAAAATACTTTGGACAAAAAGGCTTTGTTTTGGGGCGAAAAGCAACCGACTATGTGAAGTACAGATTGTCGGATCCGGAAATATCGGATGACAAACGCAAACACATACTTAAAGGAGCTTATGCCGAGTTGGAACAATCAGTCGATCTGGAGAAAACCGAAGCCGAGGCAGCTGTAATGGTTATTTACATGCAGGTTACCAAATCGTTGTTCCTCCAAGGCGAAATTTCGAAAGAACAAGTAACCAAAAACTACGATACTTTAACGAAAATTGCCGATGCACAGTTAGCTAAAAATCCGGCCGACGAAAAAGCAAAAGTGGCCAAATCCGAAATCGACAAAGCCTATCAAACATCGGGCGCAGCCGACTGCGAATCGCTGCAGGCTTATTATGGCCCAAAATTCAACGACATCTCGGGGAACGTTGAAGAATTGAAAAAAATGCTGCGCGCCCTGGAACGTCAGGACTGTACCGAGAGCGACCTGTTTGCACAAGCCTCTGAAAAACTGTACCAGCTGGAACCATCGGCCGAAGCCGCCTTTAACATGGCCCGTTTGTTTGTAAAAAACGACGATGTTGAACGTGCCAAAGAATATTACAAAAAGGCAATTGACACTGAAACGGATAAAGAATTGCTGGGCAAATACTATTACGAGCTGGCAATCTTCACCTTTGCAAAAGAACATGCATTTTCAAAAGCCCGCGATTTGGTCCGTAAGTCTATTGAAAACGACCCGACACAAGGACGTGCATACATTCTGCTTGGCGATATTTACGCACAAGGCGCTAAAACTTACGGTTCAACCGACTTCGATCACACCGCTGTTTACTGGCTGTCTTGCGACTATTACGAAAAAGCCAAACGTGTTGACCCGGATATTTCAGCAACAGCAAACCAAAAAATCAGCACTTACCGCGTTTATTTCCCCGACAAAGAATCACTGTTCTTCCAGGGACTTCAAACCGGACAGAACTTCCAGTTAGGCGGATGGATTAACGAAACAACAAAAGTTCGTGGAAAATAATTGTTCCGGTAAACTGTTATTAAAAATTTTAAGCATTGTAATTCTCGCTTCGGGAATTACAATGCTTTTCTTTTCGTGTGCCAACAAAGTTGAAAAAATAAAAGAACTGGCGATAGATGAAAAACTACCGGGGATGATTGCCGAAAATTTTGAAATGCTATACTCCGATTCTGCCATTGTCCGTTTCAAAATGATAACCCCGAAGATGATCCGGCATGACCAGGAAAAGGACCCGTTTACCGAATTTCCGGCTGGTATCGAAATTGAAAAATTTGATGGCAAAATGAAAGTGGTGTCCCGCATCACCGCCAATTATGCCCAGTATATCGACAAAGAAAAAAAATGGATTGCCAAAAACAATGTTATCGCCATTAACGAAGCGGGCGACTCGCTAAAAACAGAAGAACTGATATGGGAAGAAGACAAAGGCCGCATTTATTCCGAACTTTTTGTCCGCATCATCCGAAAAGATCAGATCATTAACGGAATCGGGTTCGAATCCGATCAGGAAATGCAAAACTGGGAGGTTAAAAAACCAACCGGAACTTTGTATATTGATATGGCAAACTAACCCATGGAAGCATATATTATCACAATTATTGTAACCATTATTCTTTCCGCATTTTTTTCGGGAATGGAAATTGCTTTTGTGTCGGCCAACAAACTCAGGTTAGAGCTCGACAAAAAACAGGAAACGCTCAGCTCCCGCATTCTGGGTATTTTTACCGATAATCCGGCCCAGTACATCGCCACCATGCTGGTGGGCAACAACATTGCCTTGGTCGTTTACGGTGTGGCCTTTTCGCACCTGCTCGAACCCACCTTCTACAGCTTCTTGGATAGTGACGGGGCAGTGCTCCTGCTTCAAACATTAACGTCAACCTTGCTTATTTTATTCACGGCCGAGTTTCTGCCCAAAACCTTGTTCCGGATTAATCCGAACATTTTTCTGCGCTTGTTTGCAGTTCCGGTACTGTTTTTCTATATCATTTTTTATCCCATTACGCGAATTACCATGTGGCTGTCCAAGCTACTGCTGAATGGTATTTTCGGAGCGGGGATTGATAAAAATGAAGAGAAAATTGTATTCAACCGCATCGATCTCGACCACTTTGTGAACGAACCCGACCAACAAATACACCCCGACAAACAGAGCGAAATTGACAATGAAATAAAGCTGTTCCGCAATGCCCTCGATTTTTCGAAAGTGAAACTGCGCGAAATTATGGTTCCGCGTACCGAAATTGAAGCGATGGATATTGAATCGTCCATTGCCGAGCTGCGCCAAAAATTTATCGAAACCGGTTATTCGCGCATCCTGTTTTATCAGGATAACATCGATAACCTTATTGGCTACCTCCACCATTCAGTCATTTTTACCAACCCCGAATCTATTCGCCCCAACCTAAAAAAAGTGCTTATTGTGCCCGAAACCATGGCCGCCAGCAAGCTACTGAGCAAGTTTATCGCCCAAAAACGCAGTATCGCTATTGTTGTCGACGAATTTGGCGGAACGTCGGGGATGGTCACTATCGAAGATATTCTGGAAGAAATTTTCGGCGAAATTGAGGACGAACACGACACCATTGATTTGATCGACCGCAAAACCGGCGAAAACGAATTTATTTTCTCGGCCCGGATTGAACTGGACTACCTGAACGAAAAGTACAATCTCGGTTTTCCGGTGGAGGAAAACTACGAAACTCTAGCCGGCTTCATCCTTTACCATTACGAAAGTATCCCCAAAATAAATACCATCGTTACCATCGATCGGTACCGGTTTAAAGTATTAAAAGCCAGCAATACCCGTATCGAGCTGGTGAACCTGCAGTTACTGGACAAGGACTAAAATAAAAGCCTGTTTTTAAGGTTTCCAAGCTAAAATTATTATCTTCGTCCCACGAAAAAATTAAGTAAACAATCAAATTTAGAATCATACGTAAATGGCTACCCTACAGAAAATTCGTAACCGTGCAGGTATTTTAGTAGCGGTTATTATCGGTTTTGCTTTAGTGGCTTTTGTACTGGGCGATATTTTAAATGCAAGCAGCTCATTACTAAGGCCTAACCAACTCCGGATTGCAGAAATTAATGGCGAATCAGTTCAATATCCTGATTTCCAAAAAAAGGTTGAAGAAACCGGAGAAATTTATAAAATGAATACTGGCGTTGCCCAACTCGACGAGAATGCCTGGACACAAATCCGCGAACAAGTATGGCAGGAATATGTCCGCAATGCCGTAATGGGCGAAGTGTACGGCGAATTGGGCTTGACTGTAACCGCCGAAGAACTGTTCGACATGGTGCAGGGCAAAAACGTTCATCCCATCATCCAACAATTGTTTACCAATCCCAATACCGGCCAGCTCGATCGCAGCGCGGTACTTCAGTTCCTTAAATCGCTCGAAGGTGGCGCTACCCAGCAACAACGGGATTACTGGTTATACATTGAAGACCAGATAAAACAAGAACGCATTCAAACCAAATACAATACGCTGGTTCGTCAGGGTTTGTATGTTACCAAAGCCGAAGCCCAAAACAGTCTGAACGAAAAGAACAAAAACGTTGATGTCGAATTCATTCTGCTTCCTTACGAATCCATTTCGGACAGCACTGTTGCCGTGAGCGAAAAAGAACTGGAAACATACTACAACGAGAATAAAGAAAACTACAAGCAAGATAATTCGCGCAGTATCGACTATGTTGTTTTCCCTGTTGTGGCAACTGCCGACGACGATGCGGCTACCCTAAAATGGATGGAAGAAGCCAAAGCCGAGTTTGCTTCGGTACAGGACAACCAACAATACGTTAACGTAAACTCGGATGTACGTTTCCAAAACGTTTACGAGAAAAAAGAAAACCTGAACGGAGCCATTGCCGACTTCGCATTTGCTGGTACCGTGGGCGAAGTGTACGGCCCTTACAAACAAGCCGACTCGTACCGCCTGGTAAAAATCGACGACATTAAAGAATTACCCGACTCGGTTGAAGCACGTCATATTTTGATTAACCCGGAAACTGTGGGCAGCCTGGATAAGGCTTTGGCCTTGGCCGACAGCCTGAAGTCCCTGATTGAAAACGGTGCCAGCTTTGCAGCTTTGGCTACTCAATATTCTGGCGATACCGGTTCTGCAGCCAAAGGTGGCGATTTGGGCTGGTTTAAACGTGACCAAATGGTAAAACCATTTGAAGAAGCTGCATTTACCGGCGCTGTTAATAGTTTAACCATCGTTACAACCCAATTTGGCATTCACCTGATTCAACCTACAAAAAAAGGTACACTAACCAAACAAGTTCGCTTGGCAGAACTGGTTCGCAACATCGAACCGAGTACCCAAACTTACCAAACAGTTTATGCACAAGCCAGTAAATTTGCCGGCGAAAACACGACTGGAACAGCTTTCGATAAATCGGTAACCGAGCAAAATCTGTCGAAACGGGTAGCCCGTGTTGGTGAAAACGACCGGACAATTGTTGGGTTGGATCAATCGCGTCCACTGATTCGCGCGGCTTATGATGGCGAACTGAACGACATACTGAAAAGCAACGAAGGATCGACCATTTTTGAATTTGGTGACAAATTCGTGGTAGCTAAATTAGCAGCTATTCAGGACGAAGGTTATATGCCATTGGCCGAAGTTAGCCCAACTGTAAAACTAGCTGTCATCCGTGATAAAAAGGCAGAAATGTTGTCGGCAAAACTGAAAGATGCGGCATCGGCAGGCGATATCTACGGCGCTGCATCAAAAGTGAATACCAGTGTACAAACCGCGACCAATGTCCATTTCGACCAATATTCGGCCCCGGTAATTGGCGCCGAACCTGCAGTAATCGGCACTGTCGTTAGTTTAGAACAAGGCAAACTATCGGCCCCGGTTAAAGGCACCCGCGGCGTTTACCTAGCCAAAGTAACTGCCATCAACCAATTGGACAACACCAATATTGATGCTGAAAGAGTCCGTTTAGAGCAAGCATTTGCCTACCGGGCAGGTATGCAGGCTTACGAAGCACAGCGCGAAGCTGCCGACATTCTGGACAGAAGGGCGAAATTTTATTAATTCGCTATTCATGTTAAAACATACAAAAGCAGGCCCGCAAAGCCTGCTTTTTTCTTTTATTAAACAACACCGACGGGTACCTTTGCCCTACTACCGAGGCAACTGGAGCAGCCCTAAAAGTGCCCTTGCCTTAATTCGAGGTTGCCTTTACCGCTAGTTGCAGCGAATAAAAAAGAGGCTGTCCCCAAAAACAAATTCGGACAGCCTCTGCCTATTTCTTTTTTAAACCAAGCCAATCAGAACGGAATATCATACAAGTCCTTCCCATCCTCAAGAAAGGTTTTCACGCTAATATCGGTCATCGGGTGTTTAATGAGTTGCATCAACAAGTCAGGCCCAACGGTTGCCGAATGCGACCCGTTCATACTTACCCTGTGAATCTGGTCAACCGTTTTAAAACTAGCAGCCAGAACGCGACAGGGTAGCTTAAAATCGGCCATATTTTTTACAATGTCGCGCACCACTTCAATACCGTGCGACGATATATTGTCTAACCGGCTCACGTATGGGGCAACAAAATCGGCACCGGCCTTTGCTGCCACCAAGGCTTGCTGCTGGGTAAAAATAGCCGTTGCCGTAACGTTTATCCCGGCATCCTTTAACGCCCGCATTGCTTTGTAACCCTGCGGAGTTACCGGAATTTTGGCGTAATAGTTATCGCCAATGTCAAAGTAATTTTTGTAGGTTTTTGCTTCGCGCACAATATCCTCGGCCATTTCGCTCATTACCTGCACATGAACCATATTGTGCCCAACAATCTTTAAAATACTGTCGATTGTAACCGACAGCGGTTCACCCGATTGTTTCAGAATAGTGGGGTTTGTTGTTACACCCTGCAACGGGAAAAAGTCAAACAATTCCTTCAAGGCTGCAATATCAGCCGTGTCTGCCATATAAATCATAAACAAAAAATTTTATTACGTTTTGGTGTCCGCCGCTAAATGCAATCTTGAAGGAATCAGCCTTTCAGACTTAAATTTCTTTGGCGTTGGCCAACAAGTATGCTTCAGCTTCGACCGACCAAAGGTCGTTATTTCGTTGGCAAATCTCGTGGAGAGCTGCAAACAGCGGGTCAGATTTTCCTTTTTCTTTAAATTCGGAAATCGCCGTCAACGGAATATCCTTATGCGTATAAATTAACTTTTTGCCCCCTGGAATTTCAGGCAAATGCAAGGTGGTGTCAATTACCGCGTTCAATCCACCAATGTGTGTTACCAATCCGGCAGGGTCTAGTCCCTTATTGAACATCTCCAGCGACTCTACCATGTCGTCATTATTTCCACCCGAAGTGCCCACTATGTGGGTTGACGCGTAATGCACGTTGTAGAAATTCATTTTAGCCGTAAAATCGGTATTACCGGGCCCGGCAAAGAAATTCAGGCAACCATCGTTTGACAAAATGGCATCGCCTTGCTCAATAACAGGGGGAACAGGCGCAAACACAAATACATCGTTGTACCCCTCGCCACCTGTTAAGTCGCGCAATTTTTGAACGGGATTTTCGCCACTGGTGTTCACATAAATCAATTCAATCCCCTTGGTTTTTGCCCATTTGGGTGAATAGATTGAAGCAGCCCTGTCCAGTCTCCCCTGATCAATATCGGTGACCACCATCAACGATGGTTTCCGATCTTCACGCATAATTACATAATTGATAGCAGCCAAACCCATAGGGCCAACGCCCGCCAAAATTGCCATTTTACCGCCATCAACAATCTCCATCTGGTGCACGTACGATCCCGGTTTGGTGTGGTAGTTGGCGTGCATAGCACCAATGACACAACTCAGGGGCTCGGCCAGCGAAGCAGGGTAATAACCCGGCCCGTCGTATGCCAGCAAGCAATCCTGCACCAGCACATCTTTTGGAATAATCACGTAAGTAGCGTCGCCACCAATGTTTTGGTACGAATAACCGGGCGCGCTCAATACGCCAACCGGCCCTTCTTCGTAATAGATAGCAGGTTGAATCGAGAATTTCTGTCCGGCTTTAAACTTGTGTTTCCAATTTGAGCCAACTTCAATCAATTCGCCGGCAAATTCGTGGCCGATGATGATTGGCTTCTCTGCCACATTATCCGGAATACGCTTGTGGTCGCTCCCCTGCGATGCTGCCTTGTACGACGACATGCAGATACTGTCGGACACCACTTTGGCCAAAATCTCGTCGGCACCAATTTTCGGAAGCTCAAACTCTTCCAATCGCAAGTCCTTCTTGCCGTATAATCGAATAGCTTTTGTTTTCATTTTATCTTTTTGCGTTAATTCATTTAAGGTCGTTCTGATTTTATTTCAGAACCTGTTTCTTTTGAGAACCCGAAACAAGTTCGGGTTGACGTTTTTAACACGATTAGTTCAACATATTTTGCCCGCCGGTAACGGGCACAGCCTGACCGGTTTCGTACTCTTGTTCAATTACGTAGAAAATTGCCCGCATCACATCAATCGGCGTACAACCACGCCCTGCCGGAACTTGTGCTTCATAAAACGCTTTTACATCGGCAATGGTTTTTGCACCCGGAACTTTTCCGGCATTCAGGTATTGTACAAACAGTCCCTTTTCCGGGTCGGCCCATAGCGGTCCGTCGAAAAAATTACCCGGACAAATGGAGTTCACTTTCACGCGGAACGGCATCAGTTCCAGCGCAAAGGACTGGGTTAACCCAATACCGCCAAACTTACCGCCGGCATAAGCAAAGTTCTTGTTGCTCCCCTTCAACCCCGATTTTGAGTTAATTTGAATGATGTCGGTAAAATGATCGCGCTTATAATTATTCTGCAATTTCATTACAGCCGACGCATACTTGGCGCACAGGAAATAGGCCGAATAATTGACCTTGGTCATCAATTCAAAGGTTTCCGGGGTCATTTCGTCCAAGCCACCGGCGCGTAAAATACCGGCATTGCTGATAAAAGTATCCAAACCACCAAAGTTCACCACCGTCTCGTTCACCAAAGCCTCAACCGAAGCTGCGTTTGATACATCGGCCTTCACAAACAAAGCCTTGTTTTTTCGGCTCCCGCTATTTAGTTGAGCTGCAAACTCTTGCCCTTTTTCGGCATTCAGGTCGGCAATTACTACATTGGCGCCGTGGTTCACCAATTCTTCAACAATACCGGCGCCAAAGCCCTGTGCTCCACCGGTAACCACAATCACCTTCCGGTCAACCCGTCCAGCAGTAGCCCCCATCGAAACTTTGGAGCGGTATTGTTCTACTTCCCAGTTTTCGATAAACTGAATTTGTGCCGCCGTCATTGGGTGCTCGCCACCAAAGCTCGCAGCAAGTTTGGCAATGCGGCAACTATCGGTTACCACATCGTACAAAATATCTGTTCCCTGCGCGTGGTTTTCAATTAAAATAACACCCAAACCTGCTGCAAAAATTACTTTCGGGAGTTTCCCTTTTTCGGTTTGATACGCACTTATTTTTGCTTGAATGTCAGCTAAAAATGCAGCTACATCGCCTTCAAATTCCGCAAAAATGAAGGTCGAATTGGCATAAACAATGCCATCGGGCGTAAAGGGATTGGCAACCGCATGATAGTTCCTTTTGTCGAGGTAGAAATTCAACAAACTGTTGTTTACCAGCTTCACGCTTTTCAGACTTTCCTGCGAAACCATCATCCGGATAGCCGGAATAATTTTGGCCGCATCAATCGAAACCGGGAGCTCTTCAATTGCCGGTTCAACACCGTAAGCGGCATCCAATTTAGCTTCAATACCAGCATAAACCGACTTGATTTCGGGAATGGAATTGGCGCCCACAAACACCCCATGGTTTTGCAGGAAAATTACTGCCGGTTCCTTGCCCTTATCTGCCCTGTATTTTAAAATTGCTTTTTCAACAACCTTAAACAGAATGTAGCCAGGGTCGTCATACGGAATGTACAACATGTCGCTGCCAAACAACTCGCGTGTTTTTTCGGCAGCCTGGTTCGAGCACATCAAGCCATTCACTTTCGTTGAATGCGTGTGTACCACAAAGGCAAAATTAATCAGGTTGTGCAGCGAGGTTTCAACCGATGGGCGCTGGCCTTTTTCCGGTTCAACCCGGCTCTTCAGCAAATCGTTCTTGATTTCCTCTTCACGCTGCAAAACGTCTGCCGAATAAGTATTTGTTTCAATTTCGGCCAACTGTTTGCGACAGAGCTTGGCAAATCCTGGTTCGCCAATTGTTGCCAATGCAAAACCACTGGCTTTTACCCACAAATGGTCGGTTGTTTTATACGATGTGTTTCCGCCGCCTGCCAGCACATAGTCTTTTTGCTTGCCGTAGAATTGCGATATTTCAATTAAATCTTTTATTCCTTGTTCCATAGGTTGAAAAATTCCAGATTATTTTAAAACAGTATTGATTTTGTTATTGCGGGTGGACAAAATACTTAATGACTGCATTTCCAAGCGCAATAAATTCGCCGCGTTTTTTAACTTTTGCTTTGCCCGACTTTTTAAGGTAGCCTTTTTTACCTCTGGCTTTCAGGTATTGATGTGCTGCAATAACGCAAGCCCCTTCGTATCCTATCTTTTTCATGGCTGGGCTCAGTGCTTTGCCATCGCCGCCATACACCGTAATGGGGTCGAGCTGCGGTGTATTGTGCTCGGTACCAAAAGTGATAACAAAACCACGATCGTTGAAGAAGGTTACAAATTCCTCCATTATTTCGGGTTTGTTGCGGCCCGGAATCAGTTCGAGCATATACACATCTTTGGCGACCAATTGCTGATAAAGTTTTTCGTAATCTCCTTCAAAATCGGTAAACTCACCTTTGGGGTTATCCAACAATACCGGATAACAAGGTATTCCACCTGCATGGATGATTAATTCCTTCACCTGTTCTAAACTCAAAAAAGCTTTATCGTCTTCGGGTACAAATGCCTTTCCTCCCGATTTAAGTAAGTTCCCGCGAATCTCATTTTCCAATCCGGCGACGTCAGTCATTGCCGATTTGGGCTCCTTGCCCGAGAACACTTTCGTAAAAAACTCTTTTTGATCACCCAGTTCTCGATATTTCGCGGCAACAGCTTCACGGAGTGCTTTAGCAATATGCCGTTCGCGAAGCAAATATTTTGCATACTTGGCTTTCAGTTCCGCAAAGTCGAACCGGATATCCGAACCCAACTCGCCCAAGAATACATTCAGTTTCTCGATCATCTGCGCCGTTTGCCGGTTGCTTTCGTCCTGTACCTGAAACAAGCGTTCCAACATGGCCGCATTCATTTTCACAGGGAAGTTTAATCCCTTGCCGCTAAAATAGGTACGCCCCGGGTTATTGGGGTCGTTTACCCGAACGCCAGCTGCTTGCAGGTCTTTTTGCAGGCTCATAAATTCGATATTGTACAACGGAAATAACCCTGCCGACTTGCATAAGGATGTAAACTCATCATAACCATCGGTTGTGTAGAAGTCATTGATTCCCAGCACAGAAACATGTTCATGCCTGGCCATATCAATAGCCTGACGGATTTCGCTGAAGGCGCTGAACGAATACGGGGTATGGAAATGCCCGTTTACCGACAGTGCATTTGTATCGTAATCGGCAACTGATGCCCACATCTCATCAGTTTTCGGGAATTTTGCAAATACTGATTTTGCCATAAGTCTTGATTGTCTTTTTTTTTGATTTATACTCCAAATTTAGAAAATCAAAACCGGATAGCTATCCTTTAGTGTCCTGTATCGACCAACAAAAAAGAGGATAGTTGCAACCAACCATCCTCTTCTATCTGTATTCATTCTTGCAAACTAAAAATCCAAACAATAGGCATCAATACTTTTCAAGTACTTTCTCTTTTCTTCCTCCGGAAGGAAGCTCGCTTGGAACGAGTTTCGGGCCAGCTGCGCCAATTCTTCTTTCGTTAAAAGAAGGGCATCAGAAACAGCTTTATAGTTTTCGTTGATGTATCCTCCAAAATAAGCCGGATCGTCCGAGTTCACAGTAACTAAAAGTCCTTTGTGGAGCATGCGTTTCAGGGGGTGTTCTTCCATGTTAGCGACAACCTTCAGTGCTTTGTTCGACAGGGGGCAAAGTGTCAGCGGGATACTCCGTTCGTGCAGTACCTTCATCAAATAATCCGAATTTACCGAAGCATTACCGTGGTCTATCCGATCAACACACAACAAATCAATCGCTTCACGCACATAGTCATCGGTGCCTTCTTCGCCGGCATGTGCCACCACCCGAAATCCGTATTCCCTCGCCTTGGCCAAAACATTTTCAAATTTCGAGGGCGGATTACCTTTTTCCGACGAGTCGAGCCCAACACCAGCAATTAAATGCTTGAAAGGCAGTGCCTGTTCCAGCGTACGGAAAGCCGACAGTTCGACCAAGTGGCGGAGGAAGCACATAATTAATGCTGACGAAATTCCGAACTCGTTCGTTCCGGCTTCCAGTGCACGGGTAATTCCGTTAACTACAGTTTCGAAAGCAATCCCGCGCGAGATGTGCGTTTGAGGATCAAAGAAAATCTCGGTATGAGCAATCCCTTCTTTTTGCGCCTTCAGTAAATAGGCCCAGGTAAGATCGTAAAAATCCTGTTCGGTACGCAGCACGTTGGCACCTTCGTAATAAATATCCAGAAAATCCTGCAGGTTCGAAAAGGAATAAGCCTCTCTCAAAGCTTCAACAGAGTTGTATTTCAGGTTGATGTTATTTCGTTTAGCCAGTTCAAATAACAATTCTGGTTCAAGGGTTCCTTCGATGTGCACGTGAAGTTCTGCTTTTGGTAAACCCTGAATAAATTCGGCTGGTACAATGCTGCCCATAAGTGAAAAATTTTTCGACAAATTGAGAAATCTTTTCACCCTAAAAACAAGACAAAAGTCAGTTTTTTAGGCCGATAAATTTTAAGCTAGTCTTGTACTACAAACACTTTGTTCATTTTTACCCGAAAATTTCGCTGTAAGTAACTTTTTAGGTCGAACTTGTTGCGTAGCACTACAAAATACCAGCTTTTAATCGCCTTTTGATTGTCCTCTGAAATGATCGTCCTTTTCGGCAAACAGCACATTAAATGTTGTCAGGCTTCCATAAGCTCGGGTAATGTACTGCTGCAACTGTACCCGATCTTCGTCGTCCAGTTTGGGATGGGTATTGATATTCTGTTCAAGTACCCGAAGCCGGTCGCGCAGCATCACAATCTTGTGAAAAAAAGTCTCCATAGGGATTTCCTTCGGCTGAAGCTCCAGATTTGATGGCCGCATTTCCATGGTTCCTCCCTTCCATTTTTCGGCCATTTTTACCGCATACGTCAAGCCCTGGTACTTATCCAGAACATAGGCTATCGCCTTTTCCACCTCATCCAAAGTTAAACCGGTACGCGGTTTTTCGTCCGGAGTACTTATAACTTCAATATCGGCATTGTACTTTGTCAGTTCCATTTTACCGCCGCGTTCGAAAAAAATTTCATATATGGTTAAATGCGAACGGCTGACAATTCCTTCGCCGTAAACCGGATGTTTTACACGGGTACCAATTGCTAAATCTTGCATAGCTTTCTACATTAATTAATTGGAACGATATATTTATGTAACAATACTGCCAATTTCTATTCGCTCTCGGGAGCATCTTTCAACAAAATTTCCTCAATTACTTTCGGGTAATGTTCATACTCCAATTGGTGAATGCGCTCGGCCAACGACGCAGCCGTATCCCCTGGCAAAACCACGCACTTCTCCTGCAAAATAATTTTACCCGCATCATAACGCTCGTTCACCCAATGAATTGTAATACCAGATTCCTTCTCCTTGTTGGCCAATACTGCCTGATGAACATATTTCCCATACATTCCCTTGCCCCCGTACTTAGGTAGCAAAGCCGGATGTATATTAATGGTAGGAAATTCTTCGGTCAAATTTTGCGGCATCAAAACCATGAAGCCAGCTAACACGATCATATCGATTTTGCGTTCACTCAATCGTTCCAGTATCTCGATATCCCCGTACAGATCACCATTATCAAAGGTGAAGGTTTCAACCCCTAGTTTTTCGGCCCGTATCAACGCGTAAGCATCTTCATTATTAGACCATAACGAGTCAACACTAATTTTGCGGCTAGTTTTAAAATGTTCGATAATATTTTGAGCATTAGTGCCTGATCCTGAAGCAAAAATGGCAATTCTTTTCATATAAAAGTGATTACAACGGCAGTTTTAGAATATTAGACTAACTTGTTCAATTATAGTTCTGTTTCAATCCTAATAAGGGCTCAAACCCACTATTTATTTCAATTTTTGTTTGAAATATTTTGGGTAAATTTATTACTTTGCACCGATTTTTTAAAAACAAAATTGAATATTAACTTAAAATTAGAACTATGTCTGACATTGCATCTAAAGTAAAAGCAATTATCGTTGACAAATTGGGCGTTGACGAAAGCGAAGTAACCACTGAAGCTTCTTTCACAAACGACCTTGGTGCAGACTCACTGGACACAGTTGAGTTGATCATGGAATTTGAAAAAGAATTTGATTTGGCTATTCCGGACGATCAGGCTGAAAAGATCTCGACTGTAGGGGAAGCTATCGCTCACATCGAAGCTAACAAGAAGTAATAAATCAGAACAAAAATTTATGGAATTTAAACGGGTAGTTATTACCGGACTTGGAACCGTAAACCCGCTTGGTAATTCTGTACAGGAATATTGGGAAGGGCTTAGGAATGGCGTTAGCGGAGCTGCGCGCATCAACCAGATGAACGTGGATTTGCACAAAACCCAATTTGCATGTGAGCTGAAAAATTTTGATCCTACGGTTTACGTAGAGAAAAAAGAGGTTCGTAAACACGACCCGTACACGCTTTATGCATTTGCCGCTGCACAGCAAGCCATGGAGGATTCTGGTTTACTTGATCTGGAATCGCTAAACAAAGACCGTGCAGGTGTAATTTGGGGTGCCGGAATTGGCGGCTTACAAACTTTTTACGAAGAAGTAAAAGCCTACGATTTGGAACGTCCGAAGTTTAACCCATTCTTTATTCCGAAAATGATTGCGAACATAGCTGGTGGATTGTTATCTATCCGCTATGGCTTCCGCGGTCCGAACTTCACAACGGTAAGCGCATGTGCATCAGCATCCCATGCTATGATCGAGGCGTTTAACCTGATCCGCTTGGGCAAAGCCGATTTGTTTATTACCGGAGGTTCGGAAGCAGCAATCAACGAAGCTGGTTTAGCAGGTTTCAATTCGATGCGTGCACTTTCAACGCGTAACGATGATCCGGCAACTGCATCACGTCCTTTTGACAAGGATCGGGATGGATTTGTGATGGGTGAAGGTTCTGGTGCTCTTATTTTTGAAGAGTACGAACATGCCAAAGCCCGCGGAGCAAAAATTTATGCGGAATTTGTAGGCGGAGGGATGTCAGCAGACGCCTACCACATGACTGCCCCGGATCCGGATGGTCAAGGTGCTTCTTTGGTTATGAAATGGGCCCTGGAAGATGCCGGCATTAAACCTGAAGATATTGATTACATCAATGTCCATGGTACCTCTACTCCGCTCGGAGACATTGCTGAGCCCAAGGCAATTAAAGCTTGCTTTGGCGATCACGCCTATAAATTAAGTATCAGTTCCACCAAGTCAATGACCGGACACCTTTTGGGTGCAGCTGGTGCTGTTGAAGCAATTGCTTCCATCATGGCATTGCAACAGGGAATTATTCCTCCTACAATTAACCATTTTACCGACGATCCGGAGATTGATAGTAAACTGGACTTTACCTTTAATGTTGCTAAGAAACGCGATGTTAATTACGCGCTTAGCAATACATTTGGGTTTGGGGGTCATAATGCTTCAGTAATTTTAAAGAAATACTGATAACGTGATACGATCGCTTGTACAAAAAATAAAACTCTTTTCTACTCCAAGAAAAGAGTTTTATTTATTTCTAAAGTCCCTCTCGGGACACGCTCCAAAACATCTAAATGTCTATGAAACAGCACTAATACACAAGTCAGCATCCAAGTTAGACTCGCAAAAAAACCTGATTAACAACGAGCGCCTGGAATATCTTGGCGATGCCATTCTGGGTGCGGTTATTGCAGAATTTCTGTATAATCGCTTCCCGAATCAAGATGAAGGCTTTTTAACCCAAATGCGCTCAAAACTGGTAAACCGCAGCTTTCTTACCGAAATGACCTACCAAATCGGGCTGAATCGTTTTATTAAATCGAACACCAACAACACGTCAGAAAACAGTCACATCTATGGCGATGCCTTCGAAGCACTGATTGGTGCTCTGTACCTCGATAAAGGATATACTATAACCAAAGAGTTTATTACCAAAAAAGTTCTGAAAAACTACGTCAACCTGAACGAGATACAGAATACCAACCTCAACTTTAAAAGCCAGCTAATTGAATGGAGCCAGAAAAATAAGCGGGAAATTAATTTTGAAACAACAGAACATCTTACCGGCGACTCTCGTAACCCCAGTTTTATTACACTTATTACCAGTGCAAAACAAGAAACGATAGGAAAAGGCGAGGGAAGTTCGAAAAAAGAATCGCAGCAGAATGCTTCGCAAAAAGCAATAGATTACCTGAAAAAAAATTACCCGGAGACCTTCTGATTCCAAAACTCCGGCGGGGCAAACCCAGGTATTGGGGTGCTATAAAAAATTAGCGGGATCTACAGACCCCGCTAAACCAAAACCTAAATTCACCTTGTTAAAACTCAGTTAAACCCCAAATTGTAAAAAGACAAATTACTTTGCTTTTCACATTACAAAGATAAGTAATTGAACCCGAACAGAGAGTAAACAAATGTTAAAGGCTGTTAACGTTCAATCCTGAACGAAATCGAAAGCAAAAAACAAGCCTTCGCCCCAAGTTAAATTGTGTTAAGCTCGGAATCAGAAGTTTGCATAACCCTTATATTTGCTTTATGAGTAAAAAGGTAATCGTCAGTCTGGTTGTTATTATGGCAGTGGTCATGACCAGCCTGATTCTGGTACAATCCAATTCGGTAAAAAAAGCCTTCGATATTCGCGAAGAACAATTTGACCAAACAGTTAACCGTGCGCTGTTTAGTGTCGTCGACCGCTTGGAACGCGAAGAAATGTCCCGGTTACTGGACAATCCTTATCCTGCTTCGGGCAAGGCAAACCCCCTCTTCCCGAATTCGGGCTCAACCGGGACACTTTCAAAAAGCAACCGGAGACAAAACCCAATCAGTTTTTCGCGCAAGTACTACCAAATGAACACGTCGTCCGGCTCGGTGTATCACGAAGAAATTTCGATTGACTTGCCCGACTCGATCAACGAACGGGGCCGGCCGGGTGAGTTTCCTTCTGCCTTCGACCTTATGCACGATTATGACAGCTATTTCATACAGGAATACGAACGAAAAATGGACGATCGGGCTCGTCTGATCCGCATGATCCAAAACCAACGAATACTTGCAGAGCTACCCGTAAGCGAGCGCATTAATAAGCAATTGCTGGAACAGGCCCTCCGCAATGCCCTTCGCGACAATGGCATTGCCCTGGATTTTAAATATGCGCTGAAATCGTACCCGTTGGGAGTAGAAACGACGATGATGGGCGATAAAGATTATGACCCTCAAAACCGAAAAGAATACAAAGAAGTGCTGTTCCCCCGGGATGGCGAACCAAAGCCCAACTGGCTTAAAATATACTTTCCGAAGCGGGACAAGTTTTTGCTGAAAACAACCGGTTTCATGGTTATCCCCACGGCGGTACTCACCTTTATGTTGATTGCCATTTTCATCTACACAATTTTAATTATCCTGCGACAAAAAAAGTTATCGATTATTAAAAACGACTTTATCAACAACATGACCCACGAGCTGAAAACGCCGATTTCAACCATCTCATTAGCCAGTCAAATGCTGCACGACAACAGCCTGAACAATACCCCCAAAACCATTGAACACATTTCGGGAGTTATTCTTCAGGAAAGCAAACGGCTTAGCTTTCAGGTCGAAAAAGTGCTGCAAATGGCCGTTTTCAACGAAGGGCGATTAAAACTTAAATTCAAAGAATTACACATGAATGAGCTTATTAACACGGTAATTCTTAATTTTGAACTTCGCGTAAAAAACAAAGGTGGTAAATTGACCGCCGAATTGCTGGCCGAGCGGGATTTCATAAAAGGAGATGAGGTTCATATTACCAACGTCATTTTTAACCTGCTCGACAATGCCGTGAAGTACAGCAAGGGCGAACCCGAGATTACAATAAAAACGGAAAATAAAGGTAACAACCTCTTGATTTCGGTGAAGGACAATGGGATTGGAATCCCAAAGGAACACCAGGATCAGATTTTTGAGCGCTTTTTCAGGGTGCCAACCGGCAATGTGCACGATGTTAAAGGCTTTGGACTGGGATTAAGCTATGTAAAAAAAATTATAGATTCACATCAGGGGAAGATTAAGGTAGACAGCGCCGTCAACAAAGGCACAAAATTCACCATTTATTTCCCGTTAAACACCAAAGAACATGGAAACAAAAGCAAAACTTTTATTGGCCGAAGATGATGAAAACCTCGGTCTTTTGTTAAAAGAATATTTAATTGCCAAGGGATACGACACCGACCTTTACTGCGACGGTGAACAAGCCTATGCCGGATTTAAAAAACACGATTATAATTTGTGCATCCTGGATGTGATGATGCCCAAAAAGGACGGAATTTCACTGGCCCGGGATATTCGCTTGATCGATCAGGAAATACCGGTGATTTTTCTTTCGGCCAAAAACCTGAAAGAAGACATCCTGGAAGGGTTCCGGACTGGTGCCGACGATTATATTACCAAGCCTTTCAGCATGGAAGAGTTGATATTCAGGATTGAAGCCATTTTACGCCGTACTGCTACTGAAACCAACAAGGTGGGTTCCGAACAATCGGTTTTCAAACTTGGCCGGTTCAGTTTCGATCCGCGCAAACAAATCCTGACGAACGACGAAACCGACGAAACCGTCAAACTAACCACCAAAGAATCGGAGTTATTGCGCCTTTTATGCAACAATGCCAACAAAGTTCTGGAACGAAACTTTGCGTTGAAAACGATTTGGATTGACGATAATTACTTCAATGCGCGTAGTATGGACGTGTATATTACCAAGTTGCGCAAACACCTAAAGGACGAACCTTCAGTAGAAATTATCAATGTACACGGCAAAGGTTACAAACTGATTATCTGATTTTACAAAATACACCTATAAAAAAATCCCGGCAACGACTGGGATTTTTTTATCATTTACACTTCTTCGTTGCTGCCAAACAGCTCATACGCCTTAGCAATTTGCTCACCTTTTCCCATCACATAAACCACGTCATTTTCGAGTAATTTTGTATTGGCATCCGGGTGTTCAATCAACTTATCTTTGCGCAAAATTGCAATCAAAGTCACTTCGTACACCCGCCGCAAATGAATTTCTTTAACTGTTTTATCGACCACCTGGCAACCGGGCCAAACCTTCAGGGCCGAAATATCCAGATTCGGCAACTCCTTAAACAGCATATCCGACTCAGAAGAACCTTCGCTGCGGAAAATTCCGTAGTGGTCGTCCCTAATCCGGGCAATTAATCCATTTATTTCGCGCTGGGGTACCAAGCGCTTGTGCAATACCTTCTCAAACAAGTTAATCGCTGTTTCAAATTCTTCGGGAATCACTTCATTTGCACCCGTTTTATACAATTCTTCCACATCAAAAACATGCTTAGTCCGCACAATAATATGAACGGTCGGGTTCAAAGCACGGATTTTTTCGATGATCGACATTGATGTTATCATGTTTCCAACCGAAATCACAATCACGTCGGCTGTTTGAACATGGGCTTTCTCCAAAATCGGTTCATTGATGGCGTCGCCGTAAATTACGGTTTCGCCTTTTTCCTGCAGTTTTTTCACAATTGCCGGGTCGAAAACAACTGAAATATAGGGCAGATTAACATAGCGTGCCATCACCGAAAGGTTAAGCGAACGCGAGTCCTTTCCAATAAAAACCACATGATGGCTGAGCGATGGCACTTCGATTTGCGGCAAAGGGAAAAGCCCGTCGACCAATACCTTAGGAATGGGCAAGCGGAGCAGCAGGGTGGCAACACGCTGCGAAACCATCATCAACAGCGGAGTTACCGACATACTGATAATCGCTACGGCCAGAAAAAGCTGGTAAAAACGATCCGGGATAATCGAGTATTTCATTCCAGCCTGCGCTAAAATGAAGGAAAATTCACCAACCTGGCTCAAGGCCAAACCAACCATCACTGTTCCGCGAAATGTATGCCCCAGCACAAAAGCCGTCCCGCTTGCAACAATCGTTTTCAGTGTCAGAACCAACACCACCGTTCCGAAAACCAGCCAGAAGTGTTCGATCACAAAATTGATATTCAGCAGCATCCCGATGCTCACAAAGAAAAAACTGGTAAATGTATCTTTAAATGGAATCAGGTGACCAAATGCATCGTGGCTGTATTCCGAATCCGAAATCATCAACCCAGCCAAAAAAGCGCCAAAAGCGAGCGAAATTCCCATTTGTGCAGTAAGCAGTGCAACCGACAAGCAAACAACAAAAATGCTCATCATAAACAGCTCCTGGTTCTTAGTGTGTGCCACCATTTGCAGGGCTTTAGGCATCAACCACCGGTTACCGACATATACCAAACCAACCAGCAAAATCGTTTTCCCCATCAGCAACAGCAATTCGTTGCTTTGGTTGGTACTTTCGCCAGCCAGCATCGGTGTGAACAACAACAATGGAATCAGCACAATATCCTGAAAAATAAGTATTCCCACCACTGTTCGTCCGTAGTTCGAAGTGATTTCCGAGCGCTCCTGCATTAGTTTCAGTACTACGGCAGTACTGCTAAGCGCTGTAAGAAAACCTACAAAAAGAGCTCCCCGCCAATCAATGCCATAAGTACGGGCAACCAACATGGTGATTCCGGCAGTGAGCAACAATTGCATAAAACCGCCAACAAAAACCACTTTCCGAATTTTAAACAAGTGATTTATTGAGAATTCCAGACCAATGGTAAACATCAGAAGTACCACCCCAATTTCGGCCATCAGTTCAATTGAGTGCGCCTCGCGTATAAAACCGAGTGCATACGGGCCGGCAACCACTCCGGTAAACAAGTAGCCAATAATGGTGGGGACTTTTATTTTTGTGAACAGATAATTCACTGTGGTTGACAGTGCAAAAATGATAACAATATCAATGAGCAGACGAAGTTCCATAGGTATAAATCGGTTGTTCTGTTTCTTAGAGCTAGCTTGCTTGGGGCATCAGTCTTAAAAATAATACATATTTACAGAACAAGACCAATTGTCGGACACTTTGCAACAAAACGATAACGTTTGAGCATCCGAGTAAATAACAAAGAGGCTCAAACAGTCAAAAAGAAACCCGGCACAAACCGGGTTCTTACTTTGAATGATATGTTTTTCGTTAAATAAATCCACGCAGCCTAAGGAAGTACTGTATCACCCATGAGCCAGCGGTCCACTTCGCGGGCAACGGCACGGCCTTCGTTAATGGCCCAAACCACCAGCGACTGCCCGCGGCGAGCATCGCCTGCTACAAACACCTTCTTTTTGCTGGTTTTAAATTCGCCATAATCTGCTTTATAGTTCGAACGGCCATCGCGGTCAAATTCAAGCTCTTCCGCAATTTTATCTTCCGGCCCCAGGAAACCCATAGCCAGCAAAACCAGGTCGGCTTCCAGGCGACGTTCTGTTCCCTGAACTTCTTTCGGAATCATCGCGCCTTCGTCGGTGCGGATCCATTCAATTTGAACGGTGTGAATCGCGGTCAGTTTACCGTTGGCATCGCCTTCAAACGTCTTGGTCATCACCAGGTATTCGCGCGGGTCTTCACCCTGAACAAAAACAGCTTCGTGCTGGCCGTAGTCCACTTTTAACGAAGCAGGCCATTCGGGCCAGGGATTGGTCATTTTGTTCCGCTCGTTGGCCGGACGGGGCATAATTTCGAATTGGCGAACGCTTTTGCAGCCATGCCGCAATGATGTGGCTACACAGTCGGTACCGGTATCTCCTCCACCAATAACAATCACATTTTTACCTTTGGCCGATATGTAGTTGCCATCTTTCAAGCCGCTATCGAGTAGGCTTTTGGTATTAGCTCTGAGGAATTGCATGGCGTAATGAACTCCATTAAATTCACGTCCCGGAACTTTTAAATCGCGGGGCTTGGTGGCGCCAGTCGTCAGCACCACAGCATCGAAATCTTTGTGCAATTTCTTCGCGCTGATGTCTTTACCAACTTCAACACCGGTTTTAAACTCAATTCCTTCGGCTGCCAAAATATCCACGCGGCGTTGAACAACTCCCTTATCCAGTTTCATGTTCGGTATGCCGTACATGAGCAAACCACCAACGCGATCGTCGCGCTCGAACACGGTTACCGAGTGGCCAGCCTTATTTAGTTGGGCAGCACAGGCCAATCCCGCGGGTCCCGAGCCAACTACGGCTACTGTTTTGCCAGTCCGGAATTCCGGAACTTCGGGTACCACCCAACCATTTTCGAAACCAAAGTCGATGATGGTGCGCTCGTTGTCGTGAATGGTGACGGCAGGTTCGTTAATTCCAAGTACACAACCAGCTTCGCACGGAGCAGGACAAACACGCCCCGTAAACTCTGGAAAGTTGTTGGTGTGGTGCAAGCGGTCTAATGCCTCGCGCCAGCGGTTGCGGTAAATAAGGTCGTTCCACTCGGGAATGAGGTTATAAACCGGACAGCCCGATGCGCCGTTGTGCATTAGCTCGCCGCGATGGCAGAACGGAATACCGCAGTCCATACAGCGGGCACCTTGCGTTTGGCAGGTGTCTTTGTCGCGCAACACGTAAACTTCGTTCCAATCTTTTAATCGTTCAGCGATTGGGCGGGTTGGGTTAGCAACCCTTTTATAATCTAAAAATCCTGTAGGCTTTCCCATTTTTTTAAACTCCAAATTGAAAATTACTTGCTTTGCAACGACATATCGAATGCGGCATCGATGATATCGCTTTCCTTCTCATATTTCCCGGTACTACGGGCTTGTTCAATAAACCCGAGCATCCGCTTGTAATCTATCGGAAGAACTTTTACAAATTTGCTCAGACTATAATCCCAATCCGACAAAATGTATTCGGCCACGGCAGAACCTGTTTTTTGCAGGTGCTTTTCAATCATGGCTTTCAGTTCAGCCTGTTCATTGGCATCTTCTACTCTTTCCAGTCCAATCATTTCCATGTTGCACTGGCTGGGGAATGTACCGTCAGCATCGAGCACATAGGCCACACCGCCCGACATACCTGCACCGAAATTATGTCCTGTTTTGCCCAAAATGACTGCTTTCCCGCCGGTCATGTATTCGCAACCATGGTCGCCAATGCCTTCAACCACCACATTGGCTCCCGAATTACGCACACAGAAACGTTCGCCTGCAATACCACGGATATAGGCTTCGCCGCCTGTTGCCCCATAGAAACACACGTTACCAACGATGATGTTCTTTTCGGGAACATATTGAACGCCTTTGTTCGGATAAATAGTAAGATGAGCTCCGGACAAGCCTTTGCCAAAGTAGTCGTTGGCATCGCCTTCTACTTCAAGCTCAATCCCTTTACATGCAAATGCGCCGAATGATTGCCCGGCCGAACCGGTCATTTTGAAGTGAATTGTTCCGGCAGGCAAACCTTCGCCTTTGTAAATTTTAGTTACCTCGTGCGAAAGCACCGTCCCCACAGCACGATTGGTGTTAATAATGGGGAACTCGCCATATACTTTTTCACCCGTTTTGATGGCTTTTTCAGCTACTTTAAGGAATTCCCAATCGAGGATTTCTTCCAATTGGTGATTTTGGTCTTTTGTTTTGAATAAACCTTGCTCGGCGCCGGTTGTCTCTTTAAAAAGTATCGGGCTCAGATCGAGGTTTTTATATTTCCAATGGTCAACATCTTCCTTAAATTTCAGGCACTGCGACTGGCCAACCATTTCGGCGATGGTGCGGAAGCCTAACTCGGCCATAATTTCGCGCAACCCATTAACCAGGAAGGTGAAGAAATTCACCACATGATCCGGGTTTCCACCGAATTTTGCCCGGAGGCGTTCGTCTTGCGTTGCCACACCTACCGGACAGGTATTGCTGTGGCATTTGCGCATCATAATACAGCCCTCAACCACCAATGCGGCAGTAGCACATCCCCACTCCTCGGCACCCAACAACGTTGCAATGGCCAAATCGCGCGATGTTTTCATTTGCCCGTCGGCCTGAACGGTGATACGGTTGCGCAGACGGTTGCGCACCAATGTTTGGTGCGTTTCGGCCAAGCCAAGTTCCCATGGCAAACCGGCGTGTTTAATTGAGCTTACCGGCGACGCACCGGTGCCACCATCGTAACCCGAAATGAGCACGGCATCGGCTTTAGCCTTGCAAACACCGGCGGCAACGGTACCAACCCCGGTTTCGGAAACCAGTTTCACGTTGATACGGGCATCGCGGTTACTGTTTTTCAGGTCGAAAATAAGTTGTGCCAAGTCCTCAATCGAGTAAATATCATGGTGGGGCGGAGGTGAAATCAGGCCAACTCCCGGAGTTGAGCCACGAACCCGGCCAATCCACCCGTTCACTTTATCGCCCGGCAACTGACCACCTTCGCCCGGTTTTGCGCCTTGCGCCATTTTAATCTGAAGTTCTTTTGCCATGCTCAGGTAGTAGCTGTTCACCCCGAAACGGCCTGAAGCGATTTGCTTGGTGGCCGAACACATGTCGTCGCCGTTTGGCAACTTGGTGTAACGAATCGGGTCTTCACCACCTTCACCGGAGTTCGATTTGGAACCGATGCGGTTCATGGCAATGGCCAGTGTTGTATGCGCTTCCCACGAGATTGACCCGAAGGACATCGCACCGGTTGCAAAGCGTTTCAGTATGCTTTCGGTCGGTTCAACTTCTTCCACCGGAATAGAATCCCGGTCGGAAGTGAAGTCCATCAAACCACGCAGCGTGAATGCAGCTTTACTTTGGTCGTCAACAACCTGGCAGTATTTTTTATATTTTGAGAAATCATTTTTACGTGTAGCGTCCTGCAGCAGGTAAACAGCTTCGGGAGACAACAAGTGACGTTCGCCGTCTTTACGCCAGTGGTAATCACCACCCGGCTCCAGCACTTTCGAACCACCCAAACGAGTCGGGAATCCCTGACGGTGACGCATCAAGGCTTCCTTGGCAATGTCATCCAAGGTCAAACCTTCGATACGGCTTACCGTTCCAGTGAAGTATTTATCAACCACATCGGAGCTGATACCGAGGATTTCGAAAATTTGCGCCCCTTGGTAGGATTGCAGGGTAGAAATACCCATTTTCGAGAAAATCTTCAGTAAACCGCCATTCACCGCTTTGATATAGTTTTTGATGGCTTTCTCTGCCGTGATGTCACCTAATTTACCTTCGTTCACCAATTGCTTGATGCTGTCCAGTGCCATGTAAGGGTTGACCGCTGACACACCGTAACCCAGCAGTACCGCCAGGTGATGAACCTCGCGCACATCGCCCACCTCCATGATAATGTCAGCTTTTCCGCGTTTCCCGATACGAATCAGGTGGTGGTGCACAGCCGAAGCAACCAATACAGAAGGAATCGGCGCGTGGTCGGTGCTCACAGAGAAGTCGGTCAGCAAAATGATGGAATAACCTTCGTCAATAGCATCTTCAACGTAGGTACACAAACGTTCCAGCTTTTTCTCCAGCGTTCCTTCTTTACCACTCGCGTGGAAAACGATGCTGATTTTTTTGGTCTGGAAGTGCGTGTGGTCCACGTAGCTCAGTTTAACCAACTGCTCGTTCGTCAAAACCGGGCTTTCGATGGCAATGCGGCGACAGTGCTCCGGCGATTCCGTCAAAATATTTTTGAACCCACCCACATAAGTCCGCAAGTCCATGACAATACGCTCGCGAATCGGGTCGATTGGCGGGTTGGTTACCTGCGCAAACAATTGTTTGAAGTAGTTTGAAAGCAACACCGGACGATCGGACAACACCGCCAAAGGCGCGTCGTTACCCATCGAACCGATGGCTTCTTTGCCGGTTTCGGCCATTGGTTTCAGAATAACTTCCAATTCTTCGTGGGTGAAGCCGAATGTTTTCTGACGTTTCAGCAAGCTACTTGGATCCGGATCTTTCAATTCCAAGTCCGGGATTGAAGGTAGATCATCCAAATAGGTCATATTTCTTTTTACCCAATCGCCGTAAGGCTGACGGGAAATAATCGATGATTTAATTTCTTCGTCTGAGATGATGCGGCCTTGTTCCAAATCGGCAACAAACATTTTACCCGGCTGCAAACGACCGCGAACCCGTACGTTGGTGTGGTCAACATCCAAGGCGCCCGATTCCGACGACATAATCAGCATCTCATCTTCGGTTACGCAGTAGCGCGACGGACGCAGACCATTACGGTCGAGCGTTGCACCGACCAACACACCGTCGGTGAAGCAAACCGAAGCCGGACCATCCCACGGTTCCATCATCGCTGAGTGGAATTCGTAGAAGTCTTTTTTCGCCTGCGACATTTGCGGGTCGTTTTGCCATGCTTCCGGAATCAGCATCATCATTACATGAGGCAAGGAGCGGCCGCTCAATACCAGCATCTCGATAACCATGTCGAGGTTGGCACTGTCGGAAGCACGCAAATCGCAAATCGGGAAAATCATTTCCAGCTCTTCGCGTGTGAAATAAGTTGATTCGAGTAAGGATTCGCGGGCTTTGATCCAGTTCACGTTTCCTTTGTTGGTGTTGATTTCGCCGTTGTGTGCAATAAAGCGGAACGGCTGAGCCAACTTCCAGCTGGGGAAGGTGTTGGTTGAAAAGCGCGAGTGAACCAAGGCGATGGCGCTGGATGCCAAAGGATTGGTTAAATCTTTAAAGTAAAGCGAAACCTGTTCGGTAGTTAACTGTCCTTTATAAATAATGGTTTTATACGAACAGGAGATAATGTTTAAACCGTCGTAACCCAGGCCGGCAACCGACTCACGGGCAAGACGTTCTGTATATTTTCTGAATACAAAAAGTTTACGGTCAAATTCTTCGACCGACATTTCTTCGGGTTTACCGATGAACAGTTGTTGAACGCAAGGTTCGGTGGCACGTGAGTCGCGGCCCAAATCCGAATTGTCAACCGGAACTTTGCGGTAGCCCAGCAAAGGCAAGCCAAACTTCTGGAGGTTCCGGGTGATAATATCTTTACATTCCGAGCGTTTTCGTTCATCCATCGGAAAGAAAATCCTGGCCACGCCATACTCGCCCGACGCCGGGAGTTTAATTCCTTGTTTCGGACATTCTTCCCGGAACAATTCATGGGGAATCTGAATTAAAATACCGGCACCGTCCCCGCTTTTAATGTCAAATCCGGTACCGCCCCTATGCTCCATTCGGGCCAACATCGATAAGGCATCAGAAATAACCTGGTGTTTTTTCCGTCCTTTCAGGCTCGCCACGAATCCAATCCCACAGCTGCCGTGTTCAAATTCGGAGCGATAAAGACCCTGTTGTTTGGGAGTTTCTAACTGCATCTTTTTAAACATTTTTATTATTTCACCTTCTTCTATACTCAGCTTCGAAACATGCTGAGAAATTATCGAAACTGCACCGATAATTTAAATCTATAAGCAAAACCCGCAAAATTCTTACGAAGTGAAAGCAAAAATAGCCATTAAAGAATTATCATCCAAAGAATGGGGGAAGTTTTGATGTTCAAAAACATATTTTAGGCACTTTGCTTTTTGATGGAAATTCTATAATAAAATGAAACCGAACCAGTTAGAACCAACCAGCCCGGCACGCCCGAAAAAGCATAACAGCAAAAGATAACGATTACTTAACAGGTCGCCACTATTTCAGTAAGTTAGCAATAGCGTCGTCAACCTTTTTAAAATTGAATTGAGCGAGTACAGCTTCCATTTTAGCTTCAATTTCGGGCAAACACAAATTTCCGATACTCCCGGCATGGGTATGGACAATTTCGCGTCCCGGCTCATATTGGCCAGCCTGAATTTCCATGCCTACCTTTTTATAAGCATCGCGGAACGGGACGCCGGCCAAAACCAGACGGTTAACGTCTTCAACGCTAAATACATATTTATAGCGTTCATCCTCCAGCAGGTTTTCCTTGACCGAAATCTCGGCGAGAGCAAAACCTGCAATTTTCAGACAATTTTTCAAATCCTGGAAAGCAGGCAAAAAGACTTCTTTTACAATTTGAAGATCCCGGAAATAGCCGCTCGGAAGATTGTTGACCATGAGCGTGATTTGGGTTGGCATAGCCTGAATCTTATTGCAATGCGAACGCAGAAGCTCGAAAACATCGGGGTTCTTTTTATGCGGCATAATGCTCGAACCGGTCGTCAGCTCATCGGGCAAACTTACAAATCCGAAGTTTTGACTCATAAATAAGCACACATCATAAGCTAGTTTCGACAAAGTTGCGGCAATTGACGACAGGGCAAAAGCCACCGTTTTTTCCATTTTTCCACGCCCCATCTGGGCATAAACCACGTTGTAGTTCATGCTGTCGAAACCCAGTAGGTCGGTTGTCATTTGACGGTTGAGCGGAAAGGACGAACCGTAACCGGCAGCCGAGCCCAGCGGATTTTGGTTGGTAATGCGATAAGCAGCCTGCAACAGCACCAAGTCGTCGATTAAACTTTCGGCATAAGCGCTGAACCACAGACCAAACGACGAAGGCATGGCCACCTGCAAGTGTGTGTAGCCGGGCATCAAATGGCTCTTGTAGTGCTCGGCCTGGGCTGTCAACGTGCGGAAAAGTGATTCGCACAAAACTACAATTTCGCGGATTTCGTGGCGGGTAAACAGTTTTAAATCCAGCAGAACCTGGTCGTTACGGGAACGCCCGCTGTGAATTTTTTTGCCGATGTCGCCCAAGCGGCGGGTCAATATGGTTTCAACCTGAGAGTGGACATCTTCAACCCCGGCTTCAATGATAAATTCGCCAGCTTCGGCTACTTTATAAATCTCTTTCAACTCGGAGAGCAATAAAAGCAACTCTTCGCGGGGCAACAAATTAATCTCCGACAACATGGTTCCGTGTGCCATCGAGCCCAACACATCAAAGGGAGCCAGGTACAAATCCAGTTCCCGGTCTTTTCCGACAGTAAAATCTTCAATTAATTTATTTACAGTATATCCTTTATCCCAGAGTTTCATTTTTTCAGAAATTTTTGCCCAAAGATAGGCTTTTAAACGATTACAGAACGGTTTCTTTTCTTTTACAATTCATCCAAGACGGGTGTTTCGGCCCCGAAAAAAGCTCACTTTTGTCTCGTTCAAAAGCATCATTTCAAGTTTATTCAATAAATTATGACTGCTAAAATCTCACAGACACTCGCCGTTGCCCTGGCGCTG
>JBKEAN010000126.1:0-26097 GCA_047972415.1 Mangrovibacterium sp. | reverse complement strand
TGCTTACTTTAAGCCGGCTGTTAAAGCCAGTCTCCACCTTCCATTTTTCGTGTTTCAATGCAGGCAGGTTGTTTTCCCAAATCTGGTAATAGTTGTTCCATTGCCCGGTAAGGTAATGTTTGGCAAAAAGCCGGCGCCAAATAAACGTAATGCCATTAACAATGTAGGGGAACAAGTAACCGATTACGGTTCCAACAATTGTAAGCACTATCCAGTTCGGTTCTTGTATCAGTGTTTCTTCCATAGCAGGGGGGGGCCAAATAATTGTTCGCGTTGTATTCGGATTGAAAGATATTCAGAAATAGTTTTCCGTGCAACTACCGGTTTATGGTGTGGCAAAGCTCGTTCTCTGCGGCCTCTGCGGTTAACCGGTTTGGGCGCTAAGCCACAAAGGCACGACGAACAATTGTAGCCGACACGCTTTGCAAGCGCGTGTTACAGGCAAAAAAAGAACAGCGGCTAAAAACCGCTGCACCCAGAAACTAAAATCCTCAATTACCGTATGGTTTTATTCGCTTTGCTTGCGTAGTTTTTTATTTGGCATCGATGAACAGAGGGACGCGTTCTCCCAAACCATTTCGCCGCTTGTTAGTTTGCGAATGTAGTACTGCGCAACGTATGTGTTTTCCTCGTCGAACAAGGTGAGTACGTTACTATCGTAACTAACTGTGTAGCTGCGGTACATGGTCGTGTCCCAGTTCGATAAGTAATCGTACAGGCTGATAACGCATGTTTTGTCGGTATTAAAGGTGTAAGCCTCCGAGCCATCAATGGCCAGGTTTGGGTCGTCCGAGTAAACCGACCATTTACCCACCAGCTGGGCAATATCTATTTCATTTTCTTTTTTGCACGATGCGGAGCAAAGTATCAGAAGCACTAAGCCGAGGCTTAACCAATGCCATTTTGTTTTCATTCTTGTTCGGTTCATTTTTTGCTATACAGATGCCGGTAACCAGTTGTAGTTGCGTTAAAGGCCGGCAATTTTTTTATTTGTGTTGTTGTTTGGGGGCTTATGCCGTTTTTCCCCCTTTTTAACCCATTCAACCCAAAACACAAAGCCAAGCGCCCGGCAAGTGGTTTGTGCGGGCGCTTGGTGTTTATACGAAGGCCTTGCCGGGGTTCATTCTTCGGGCTTTTCCTCGTCGTTGTCTTTTCGTTTGTTTTTGTTGGCATTTAGGCGGCGGCGCACGGCCGTGTTGTTATCGGCTATAATTTGGTTTACAGCGGCGGCAAAGTCAATGTAGGGCGCTTCGGCGGGTACCCAGCTGCCATTAATGTAGGCAACCACTTTTTCGTTTATAAAGTTAATGAGGCTTTGCTTTTGCGCGCTTGCATTGGTGTAGGCTGCTTCGTTTCCCTTGGTGGCTTCAAAGCTGGCTTGGCTGGTTTCAAAATCGGTTTCCACGGCAATTAGCTGGCTTATTCCCTCGGCGCAGCCCCGTATGGCGGCAATAGACTGCTGCACCTCGGCTTTATCCAGGTCAATAAGCAGCGAGTTTATCAGTGCCGTTTCGGTGGCATAGCTTTCGCGGGTTAGGCCAAGGCCGTATTTCGCCAGTATTTTTGCCAGTTGCTGGCCGGCGCTTTGTTCGGGTTCCACAAAGGTATCGGCGGCGCCTTCAATTACCGAAAACAGGCGGCGCACCACCGTGTCGCGCAGGTTGTCCTTTACCTCCAGTTCCGATGCGGCTTTGGAGCGTTTTATGGCTTCGTTCATGCTAAACAGGCGAATGCCCAAATCGGCAAAGGTTGTTGCCAAATACGTGTCGCTACTGAGCGTGCTGGCCACGTAGCGTTTGTCTAAAAGACTGCCTACCGAACTCACTTCGGTGTTTAGGCTCGATGCTAATAAAAGTGTTTTCATAAGCGCTGATATTAAGGTTTGCAGGTGAAGCTTGTTTTTGTGCAGAAGTACTCGTACCCAATCTTTTCGTCCTTTTAAAGTTACAGAATTAGCAGCTATTTATCCAAATTATTTTAGATAAAAATAACGAGCAAATGTTGGTTTTTTTGCTTTGTGGCTTGCCCGGGCAAGGCTGGTTTGTTGCCTGGTGTAGGGGCCTTTTTTTTGCCCTAAGGCAAGGGCTAAGTCCTGCTTTGCTGCCTTTAGCCTTCGGGCTAAAACAAAAAAATGCCTTGCAGCCCCATTTTTGTACCGGACGAAGAGAAAACAACAGTTGACAAGGCAAACACAACGTATTTATGTCAAAAACAAGCTGAGGCAAGGCATCGGTCATATTTTTGGGTCGAAAACAGAGCGGGGTAGGGCATCGGTCATATTTTTGAGTCCAAAACAGAGTGCGGCATGGCATCGGTAATAATTTTGGCTTGTAAACAGCGCGGAGCCGGCATTTGTGTAGTAAAACAACGACTGGGAGCAGCGGCTTGTAAATGCAGTGTGCTTATTGCCGATGAAACGCGCTTACAAACCGTGTCGGCTGCAATTCTTCTTGGCGCCCTGGCGGCTTTGCGTTTATTTTTTCTGGCAGCTTATTAAAACGCAAAAGCGCCCGCCTGCCGGAGCAAACGGGCGCTTATTGGCGCTATGGCCAAGTTATGCCGCTTAATTTACGCCGGCTTCGGCCACTTGTCCGCGCATGGAGTCGGCAGGTAGCATACCCAGCATTTTTTTAATGCGGTAATTAATGCGAATGGTGAGCATGTACATGACCGGCGAAATAATGAGCGTGAGGAAGGTGGCAAAGGTGAGGCCAAAGATAACCGTCCACGACATGGGTCCCCAAAAAGCCACGGTTTCGCCGCCAATAGAAAAATCGGGGTCGAAACGGGTATAGAGGGTAAAAAAGTCGAAGTTAAGGCCAATAGCCAGTGGTACCAGCCCCAACACGGTGGTAATGGCTGTAAGCAGCACCGGGCGTAAGCGGGTTTTACCGGCCAGCACAATGCACTGTATTTCGTCGGCAACGGTAAGGAATGCCTTTTCGGACAAGCCCAGTTCCTGGCGACGGCGTTGGCGCAGCAGGTCAATATAGTCAACCAGCACAATACCGTTGTTCACCACAATGCCCGCCAGCGATATAATGCCAATCCCGGTCATAATTACCACAAAATCCATTCGGAACAGGCCCAGCCCTAAAAATACGCCAATGGTACTAAAGAGTACCGTAGTCATAATTATTAGCGGGCGGATAAACGAGTTGAACTGCGTAACCAGAATAAGCGTAATGCTGGCCAGGGCAATAAGCAGGGCCATTACAAGAAAGTTGCTGCTTTCTTCCTGTTCCTGCTGCTCGCCGGTAAAACTTAGCGCGTAGCCGCGTGGTATTTCGTAGCTGGCTAGCACCTGGCGTATGCGTGCGTTAATTTCGTTGGCATTGTAGCCTTGCAGCACGTTGGACGAGATGGTGATGGTGCGCTTGTTATCGATACGGGTAATTTTATCGTAGGTTGAGGAATACTCGAACGAAGCCACTGCCGAAATGGGAATGCTGTTCCCTTCGAGGTGTATCACCTGGTTCATCAGGGTGGACACGTCGTTTCGCGCCCGTTCGTCGAAGCGGATAAAAATATCGTACTCATCTTCGCCGTCTTTGTAGTCGCCCACATCGTAGCCGTACAGGGCGTAGCGCAGGGCCAGGGCAATTTCGGTGGTCGAGAGTTTGTACAGGCGTGCTTTTTCGCGGTCAATGCGTACCAGCATTTCGGGCTGGTTGGTGTTCAGGTCCAGCTTCAGGCCTTCAATGCCCGGTATGCGGTCGGCATCAATGCGGGCAATTAGCTCGTCGGTTATGTGCAAAAGCTGGTCAAACTCGTCGCCTTTCACCTCAATGCTTATGGGTGCGCCAACCGGCGGGCCTTCGTCTTCTTTTTCCACATAAATTTTAGCCCCCACAAAGCCGTCGAGCTTTTGGGCCAGTTCGCCCATTACAGCATCGGTGTTTATGCCATTGCGCAACTTAAATTCCTCGAACGAAATGGATATAAGCGATTTATTTGGCGAGGTTGAGCTTTCGAACATGTTTCCCTTGCCGTTGCCCACGTTGGTAGTTACCGATTTTACCACGTGCATGTATGGGCTTAGCGTGGTGTTCACAATCTCCTCTACGCGGCGTGTAACCTGGTCGGTTTTTTCGATTGAACTGCCAAGCGGAAGCTCGGTGGTTACATAAACCGTTTGCGGCTCGGTTGACGGGAAAAACACCACGTGGGGGTTCGATGCAAAGTAAAAAGCAATGGAAAAAAACATCAGCAAAATGGTGCCGCCAAAGTATAGCAACGGTTTTTTGCCGCTAAGGGCAAATTGAAGCTGGCGCTCGTAAAAGTTTTCGAGCCAAACCAGAAACTTGTTTTGGAACCAGCGTGCCGTGCCGCGCAACACAAAAATGTTGAGCAGAATAATGATGGCAATGGTGGCACAGATGTTTCCCATCCAAAACACCCCTACAAGGTAGAAGGGTAGCGAAAGCACTACAAAAATGGCCGCATTGCGCAGGCCTTTCGGTATGCTTGCGCGGCGGTCAATATGTTCAACCTTCATAAAGTTGGCAATAAAAGGCGGGGTAAGCACCAGCGCTACAAAAAGCGACGAGGCCAACACAATGATGAGCGTTTCGGGCAAAATTTTCATAAACTCGCCCATAATCCCCTTCCAAAAGATGAGGGGGAAGAAAGCCGCCAGTGTGGTTAGGGTTGACGAGATAATGGGGAAGGCAATTTCGCTGATTCCCTGCTTGGTGGCCTTTTCGGCCGAGTACCCGTGTGTGTGTAGCCGATACACGTTCTCCACCACCACAATCGAGTTATCGACCAGCATACCCAGCGCCAAAATAAGGCTAAACAGCACCATGTTGTTGAGCGAGATGCCCATTTGCTGCAAAATAACAAAGGACAGGAACATGGACATGGGAATGGACAAGCCCGAGAACAGCGCGTTGCGGAAACCCAGAAAAAGGAACAACACAAAAATAACCAGGAGCATACCCAGAATAATGCTGTTCTCGAGGTTGGCAATTTGGCTGCGTATGTACAGCGAGCTATCGTCGGTAATGCGCACATCCATATTGGCAGGCAGGTAGCCGCTTTTTTGGTGTTCTGTAATCAGTCCGCGTATTTTTTCGGTGGCCGAGAGAATATTCTGCCCGCTTTTTTTGGTAATGCTCAGGGTCACCACCGGTTTCTCGTCCAGGCGCGAAATGGTGGAGCGCTCCTTGTAGCCATCGACTACCGTGGCAATATCGCGAATGTAAACCGGTTTGCTGCCGTTTACTTTAATAATGGTGTTTGCAATTTGGTCCATGCCGGTGTAGTCGGCCTGGGTACGTATCACGCGGCGCGTTTCGTCCGAGGTAAATTCGCCGGCACCCATGGTAATGTTCTCCACCTGTATGGCTGTGGCCACGTCCTGGTAAGTTAGTCCGCTGGCACGCAGTTTATAGGGGTCCACGTTAATCTGTATTTCGCGCTCGTCCACCCCCTTCAGCGTAGCTTCCGATACCTCGTTCAGCCCTTCAAACTCGTCCTGTAAGTTTTCGGCATAGCGGCGCAGCTCGCTCAGGCTGAAATCGCCGCTCAGGTTTACGTTCATAATGGGGAATTCGGAGAAATCGAGGTCCTGCACCAGCGGGTCGGTTTCCAGGTCGTCCGGAAGTTCCGATTTGGCTTTGTCCACCCGGTCTTTGGTGTCCTGCAAAGCCTGCTTTACGTTTACGTCGGTATTAAATTCCACAATAATAATGCTCGCATCCTGGTACGAGGCCGACGATACTTTTTTTATGCCCTGCATGCCCTTCAGTTCCTTTTCTATGGGGCGGGTAATAAAGTTTTCAATATCAACCGGCGAGTTACCGGGGTAAACGGTCTGTACAAGAATGTAGGGGACCACAATTTCGGGAAAAAGCTCGCGCGGCATTTGGTTGTACGAGAAAATGCCGAAAAAAACCAGCAAAGCACTCAGAATATAAACCGTGGTTTTATTCTTAATGGCCATGTAGGTTGGTTTAAACTTCCGGGTAATTTGTTCGCTGTTTCCGGTGGTTTTGTCTTTATCTTTATCCTTTGTCATAAGCTTTATTCGTTGAACCGATGATACTTAAGGCGTTTAATAAGAAACGGGCGTTCCGTCAATCACCTGGTCAAAGCCTTCGGAAATAACCAGCATGCCCGGCTCAATTCCTTCGCTTACTTCGGTCATGTTGTTGTTTGATATGCCCGATTTCACGTAAATCTTTTTGGCCTTTTTCAGTTCGGAGCTGGTATCAACCACAAAGGTGTATTCGCCCTTAAAGTCGTTTTTAATTAAAATTGAAGGGATAACAATCGCCTTTTGGGACACGTAGTCGCGTATTTTAAGCACCGAAATCATGTTGGGCTTAATTAAGCGGTCGGGGTTGTTCAGGTTAATGCGCACGCGGAAGGTGCGGTTATTGGGGTCGATGTAATTGCCAATTTGGCTGATGGTCGATTTCTCGCTTCGGCCAATTGCCGGAAAATCGATGAAAACGGCTTCCTGTTTGTCCACCTTAGTGAGATAAGTCTCGGCAACGTCGCCATAAATTTTCACCTTCGAGATGTTTACCACGCGGGCAAACGGAATTTGCGGTCCGGCAATTTCGCCTGTTTTCTGAAATATGGCATCTACCACCCCGTCAACCGGGGCTGTTACTACGGCCATGTTTTTTTGTGCCATCAGGCTTTCCAGGCGGCGCTCCATCGATTCTTTGTTGGTTTTGGCCTGAAGGAACTGCATTTCGGAGCCAATTTTTTGGTCCCAGAGGTTTTTTTGGCGTTCGTAGGTGGTTTTGTCCAGGTCCAGGCTTATTTGGGCTTCGGCAATACTTTGGTCAAGCATATCGGTGTTGAGGGTGGCCAGGCGGGTGCCTTTTTGCACGTTTTGGCCTTCCTGCACCAATATGGCGGTAATAATGCCTGCTCCTTCGGGGCTTACATTCAGTTCCTGGTCGGCTTCCACGTTGCCGGTCACTTCAATAAAGTGTTCGAACAGTTGCGGCTGCGCCTCGGTTGTTTTAATGTTAATGTACTCAATGGCTTTGTTGGCATCAAGCTGGTCCTGTATGGCAACAATCTGTCCGTCCAGTTTTTCGCGTTGTTGCTTCAGTTCGGCCAGTTGTTTGCGCAAGGCATCGGGACCGTTTTCGGTTTTGCCGCCGCAGGAGGCCAGCAACAGGGCCAGGGCCGTAATGGCGGGCAGGTTCATTTTTTTCATTGCAAATGCGGTATTTATTGTTGTTGTTATTTTCCTAACGCTTTGTCCAGGTTTATTTTGGCCGTAAACAGCTGCATGGCTGCGCTAACCCAGTTGGCCTGTGCGGTAATAAACTGGCTTTCGGCCACGGCCAGCTCGGCGCTCGATACCAGGCCGTTGTTGTACTTTATTTGGGTTTTTTCGTAAATGCGGCGAGCCAAACCCTTGTTGTCGTCCGAGTTTTGGTACTGGTCTGCGGCGCTTTCCATGTCGGCAGTGGCCGTGAGGTAATCTTTGGCCAGCGTTTGCTCGGCCTGGCGTTGGTTGTTCTCGGCTTTCTCCAGTTCAAAGCGGGCTTGCTTTACTTTGGCCATTCGCCCGCCCGATGCAAAGATGGGCACCGATACATTAAGCCCCCACATCGACGAAGGGAACCAGGAGACATTGCTTTTAAATAAATTCCAGGCATCGCCGTAGGCCATTTTGCTGTAGTTGTAAAAGGCCGAAAGCCGTGGCAGGTAAGCCGATTGCTCCAGGCGCAGCAGCTTAAACTGGGCTTGGCGCTGCGAGTCGAGCATGCGGTAGTCTATATGTGCCGTATAATCGAAACTGGCACCGGTATCCCCGGCGGCAAGCACCTGGCCCAGAAAAGTGTCCAGCTTATCGGTTAGTTCAACCGAGCTGTTCACATCAAGCCCCATGGTGTATTTCAGCACCATTTCGGCCACGCGTATTTCGCGTTCGGTGCGCAAAATCTCGTTTTCCGACTGCTGCACCATCAATTTCATCTGGTCCACGTCCTGTTCCTCCACAAAACCATTCTCGTACTGCGCCTTGGTATCGCTTTGCTGCTTTTGGTTATTGGCCAGCGATTCGGTCATAACGTCCAGGTTCTGTTTGGCAATCAGAACGGCATAGTAGGCTTGCTCTACGGCATGGCTTATCTCAATCTGGTTTTTTTCTTCGGTTTGGGTGGCCAACTGCAAATAAAGCTTGGCCGACCCAATGCCTACAATGTACGAGCCGTCAAACAACAGCTGATCCACTTTAAAGCCAAAATCGGCGTTGTAATCCTGCCCAAATTTTACCGACATGTACGTGCCGGGCTCACCACCAAAAAACTCGCCGGGTACAAGCGAAACCGGCAGGTTTAAATAGTTGGTGTAGTTGGCCGAGCCCGAAACCTGGGGCAAACCGGTCGAAATGGTTTCCCACACCTTTTTTCGCGCCGAAGCCACGTCGAGCGATGCGTTGCGGATGGTCCACGAGTTGTTCATGGCGTAGGCCTTGGCTTGTTCGAGCGAAAAAGCCTGCTGTGCCCGCGTTGTTCCTGCCGCGCACAGCATAAACAATAACACGAGCAATTGCCTGATGTTAACTTTCATTCGTTATTCGTTTTTGTTTGTTTCTTTTTTAAGGGGATGACGTGTGGCCGGTAAAAACAGTTTACAAGCCTTGCTTTTGTTGTTTGTAATAAGCTAAACCTTGCGGCGTGCAAATGGCGTGCATCTGGAAATCGATAATGCGGTCGAAAACCGCGAGGCTGCGGTACTCAAAATCGTCAAACAAGCCATTCTCCGGGTTCAGCGTAAACAGGCTGCGGCCTACCGAAAGGCGAGCCACAAAGTCGCTGTCGAGTTCGGGCCTGAAGTGGCCTTCCTTTTTTCCCTGTTCCATTATCGAGAATTCCGAGCTGTAAATTAATTCCCGTTTGTACTGCTCCATGCGGGCATAAATGCGCGGGTAAGTACGCTTAAAATCAAACTCGAAGTTGTTTTTTATGAGGGTCGAAATTTCCACGATACGTGCCCGGAAGCCAAAAATGCGGTCGATGGCAGTAAGCCCCTCGCCTGGCGGGCTACAAAAGTTGGGGTTACTAATGAAGTAAGTATCCACGAACTCTTCCACCAGTTGCTCCTTATCTTTAAAAAACTGGTAAATTGTTTTTTTCGAAATCCCCGATTGAGCGGCAATTTCGTTCATTGTTACGCTTTTTACCCCGTGTTTAAAAAACAGCTGGGCAGCTTGTTCCAGTATAAATAACTTCTTTTCGTCCATAGCGGGCGCAAATGTAAACGAATTTTTCAATTCGGGAAACCCTCAACACCTTAAAAGTTTCCTCGGTTTTTAATGCCGATAGGGCAAATTATTGGTTTTTTGGTGCAAAGCCGTCCTGTTTGGGTTCAAAACAGGCCGTTGTACTCAAAATTGCAGTCCAGAATGGACGCGCTATGGCCGGTGAGCGAATGAGGCGCCAGCGAGGGCTTACTCCAGGTTTTTTAGCAGCAGCGCAGCAATCAGCAAATCGGTGGGCTGGGTAATTTTAATATTCTCCACATTTCCGTCAACCAGGTAAATGTGCTGGCCAAAGGCTTCGGCCACCGAGGCATCGTCGGTAAACAAGGGCGATTCGGGCTGCTCAAAGGCTGCTTTTATTTGCGCAAGCATAAAAGTTTGCGGGGTTTGCACCAGCCGGAAGCGGCTGCGGTCGGCGTGTTGCGACCCTTGTCCCGAAACTTCGCGGAGCGACTCAACCACGGGCATTACGGGCAGGGCATTGCCGTTTTCGCACGTACTCTTTTCGCAATTGGCCAGGGTTTGGTCGGATACCAGCGGGCGCACCCCGTCGTGAATAAATACCAGGCCATCCCCGGGTAAGCTCATCAATCCGTTGCGCACCGATTGGAAGCGGCTGCTCCCGCCGGCCACCAGCTCGTGCCGAAGCCCAAAGCCGAACTCGCGGCAAAGGTTTTGCCAGTATTCAAATTGGTCTTCAGGTAATACCAGCGTAATCTTTATGGATTGGTCGTAGCTCCGGAAACGCTCCAGGGTATGCATTAAAATAGGTTTTCCGGCCAGTTCCAGAAACTGTTTCGGCACACCAGCCCCCATTCGGGTACCGCTTCCCCCTGCTACAACTAAAGCAAACTTTTCCATGCGCGTTTATGTTGTGAGCAAAATTAGCAATACATTTAAATCCTCGTCATAAAAAAATAAAACCCGTTGTATGCAAGCAATCTTTCATTTTTTAAGTGGTTTAAAGGAAAACAACACCAAGGAGTGGTTCAACGATAACCGTGAGCATTACGAAACGGCAAAGGAGCAAATGCTGTTTTTTACTGAAATTATGATTCAGGAAATCCGCAAATTCGATCACGATATTCCGGCCATGAGTCCCAAGGACTGTTTGTTCCGCATTTTTCGCGATGTGCGTTTTGCGGCCGACAAAAGCCCTTACAAAACCAACATGGGCAGTTTTATTGCCAAAGGCGGCCGCAAAAGCGAGCTTGGCGGCTACTATGTACACCTGGAACCGGGCGCTTCGTTTATCGGCGGCGGTGTTTGGTGTCCCGAGGCCGATGTGTTGCGAGCCATACGCCAGGAAATTTACGAACAGCCCGATGCATTTAAAGAAGTGTTTGATGATGAAGATTTCCGCAGCAGTTTTCCCGAAATTATGGGCGAAAAGCTGAAAACGGCGCCAAAAGGCTTCGACAAAGACTTTGTCCACATGGATTTGCTCCGGTACAAATCGTACGCATTTGGGCATTCGCTAAGCGACAAAGAAGCGCTCTCGCCCGAGTTGGTTGAACGCTCGGTTGAGCTCTTCCGCAGCCTCAGTTTTATGAACCGCTTTTTGAATGATGCCATCGGGAAACATCGATAGAAAACATGGCTTAACAATAAAAAACAGCTCATTCATGGGAGAAAACGCATCGTTTTAGGGTAAAAATGTAGCTCTTCGTGATATTTTCATAAAAAGAGGGTTACAATAGGCGAATTTGCTGTATTATTAGCATAGATTAGTTTCTTCCCTTATCAACCCATTTTCATTAAAAAGCCGGAAATGTACATTTCCGGCTTTATTTATTGGGTAGTTTCAACCTAAAAATCGCTACTTCACCTCGCCATTGGCAATTAACCACTCGGCAATTTGAACGGCGTTCAGGGCTGCACCTTTTTTAATTTGGTCGCCAACGCACCAAAAAGTTAAACCTTTCGGGTTGGTAACGTCTTTGCGCAAGCGGCCAACATATACGTCGTCTTTTCCGGCAACAAACAGCGGCATGGGGTATTCTTTGTTGGCCGGATTATCAATAACCGTCAAGCCGTCAAATTTTTCGAACGCGTCGCGAACGGTTTCAACGCTCAGGGCCTCTTCTGTTTCAACCCAAATAGCTTCGGAGTGCGAGCGAGCCACCGGAACACGCACACAAGTAGCGCTTACTTCGGCGTCGGTGTGCATAATTTTTTTGGTTTCCCAGTTCATTTTCATCTCCTCTTTGGTGTAGTCGTTATCCAGGAATACATCAATGTGGGGAATAATGTTCATCGCCAGTTGGTAAGCAAACTTGTTCACCGTTGGCTCTTCACCCTTTGCCAGCTGCTGGGTTTGAAGCTCCAGTTCGGCAATGCCCTGCGCCCCTGCACCACTGGCTGCTTGGTAGGTGGCCACATGTATGCGGGTAATTTTCGACAGGTTGTTAATCGGTTTCAGGGCAACTACCATCTGGATGGTCGAACAATTGGGGTTGGCAATAATGTTGCGCGGCCGCTTGCGCGCATCATCCGGGTTCACCTCCGGAACCACCAGTGGCACGTCGTTATCGTAACGGAATGCACTCGAGTTATCAATCATAATTGCCCCGTATTGGGTAATGGTTGATGCGAATTCTTTTGAAATAGACGCGCCTGCTGAAGTCAGCGCAATGTCAATATCCTTGAAGTCATCGTTGTGCTTGAGCTCCTTCACGGTTAATTTCTTGCCCCGGAATTCGTACTCGGTACCGGCGCTGCGGGCCGAACCAAATAAAACTAATTCGTCGAGCGGGAAATTCCGTTCAGCCAGAACGTTTAAAAATTCCTGGCCAACAGCACCACTGGCACCAACAACAGCAACTTTCATAATTCAAAAATTTTTGTTAATTTATACGGACTTTAAAATCAAACATAAAGGCTCCAAAATTAGTAGTTTACTTTTAATTTTTTACCCGATGAGTGCTTTTTCGTGGTATTTTCTTTTAGCCGGAATGTTCTTGTTCTCAATTGAAACGAGTGGGCGAACAGTTTGGTACGAGGGTTTTCAAACGCCGAACAAAGGAAACTGGGGAGATGAGGACGGCATAACCGTGCATACCGATTTGGACGGAATAGAAGGATGGACATTGAATACCAATGCCTGCACATTTACCGCACCCGGAGATTATGTGAAAACCGTTGCCACCTCCGGCGGCCGCTTTGAAGCGGTTGATTGCGACGGTGAAGCAGTATGGCGTTCGGTTTGGGTTCGTATCAGCGGTTTCGAGAATATCCGCTGCAGCCTGGTTGTACGCGAAACCGGAAGTGGTGCCAATACCGCAAATAAATATGTACATGTTTTTTACAGGCTGAATGGAGGGGATGAACAGCTTTTTGAGCTGAATGGTATTTCCGGGGGGAACTGGGGCGAAGCAACCGCAAGCCAAGAAAACCTTCAGGGAGATTCGCTTCAAATTGTTATCCGACTGAATACAACCTATGCTTCGGATAAAGTTATTGTTGACGATATTTTGGTTGAAACGGTTGACCCGCCTTTGCTGCCCGAAAATTTAGCGGCAGCAGGTGATGTCTTGATTAACGAAGTGCTTTTCAACCCCTATCCCGATGCTGACGATTTTGTTGAAATTGTGAATGTTTCGGGGAAGGAGTTGCGAACCGACCACTTGTTTATTGCCTCGCGAGACGGCGAAGGCAACTTGAAGCAACTTGCACGGATTACCGAATTTGCAGAGTATTTACTCCCCGAAAGCTATTTACTGCTCAGTGATAAGCCGGATACACTCCCGTTGATTTATCCGGCTTCGTGCCCCGAAAAATTTGTGATTGTCAGTTTGCCAACGCTGGCAAACGATGCCGGTGTGGTGGTTTTGGTCGACGATTCGCTGCTGGTTATCGACGAGTTTCGGTACCGTTCGTCCATGCACCATCCGTTGCTGGCAAACGAAGACGGGGTTTCGCTCGAACGGCAATCGCTCTTAGGGCCAACCCAATCGGATTCGAACTGGACTTCGGCTGCCTCGCTCGCGGGTTTTGCAACACCGGGTTGCCTCAATTCGGCTGCTGAAAGTGGGGAAGAGGCTACAGTGGCAATTTCGATCTCACCCGATGTGATTTCGCCAAACAACGACGGTTACAACGATGTTGCAGGCTTGCAGTTCAGTTTGCCTGAACCTGGCTGGATGGTGAACCTGAAAATTTTTGACGCTTCGGGCCGTTTGGTTGAAAGCTGGTTGAATAACGAAACTCTGGGCCAAAACACCGAACTGGCCTGGAACGGCTGTTGCCGCGATGGCTCGTTGTTGCCGGTTGGCGTGTATGTGTTTTGGGTAGAGTTAACTAATTCGAAAGGTGACCGTAAGCTTTACCGGAAAACTTGTACAATTGTGAACCGGATGATGTAACTTAGGCTGAAAAATCCAATCACCCAAAATGAAACAAAGTCTTTTTTGTATTTCCCTGAAAGAAATATACCGTTCATCGAGCTTTGGCAAGAGTTTGGCAACCAGTATCATGCTTCTTTTTTTGGGATTTTATTTTCTCACCTCCTTTCTTACGCTTGGTTTTTTCATCATTCCCGAGTTGCTGGCCGATAAGTTTCCCGGACAGGAACTAACAGATAAATTGAACAGCTACCTGTTGATTTATTTTGCATTCGATTTGCTTTTCAGGCAATTGTTACAAACACTACCCACTATCGGGATAAAACCGATGTTGGTACTACCCATTCGGCGGGAAAAATTGGCTGGCTATTTGTTGCGGCGTTCGGTGTTCAACTTTTTCAACCTGTTGCCGTTTTTCTTAATTGTCCCTTTGTTTTTTAGAGTAGTGGTACCCGAACAAAGCGGGTTGACGGCGCTGGCCTGGTTGGTGGCCATGTCGCTGCTCATCCTGTCGAACCATTACCTAACCACTTACCTGAAATGGTGGATTAACGAAAGTAGCTGGGGACTTTACGTTTTTATGGCGTTGTTTGTCGGGTTGTATGCTGTCAATTATTTCGGGCTGATTAGTTTGACCGGCTTGTTTGGCAGCTGGCTCGATGCAGTGCTTGTGCAGCCGCTGTTGCTTCCTGTTTTTTTGGTTCTTCCTGTTTTTTTTTACATGCTTAGCCACCGGTATCTTAAGCGTAACATGTACCTGGATTTGGTGGATCGGAAACAGAAGAATTCAACTGTCCGCGACTTCAGTTGGTTGGCGAGGCTAGGCGATTCGGGGAAGTTTATCTCGCTTGACGTTCGCATGATATTACGGAATAAACGGCCACGCATCCAGTTTTTTATAACGGTTCTGTTTTTGGCCTATGGTTTCCTGATTTATAACGACGATTACGGAGAAACAATTCCCGAGGCAATCCTGATTCTCGGTGGAATAATAATGACCGGGATGTTTTCCATTTCCATTGGCCAGTTTTTTCCGGCCTGGCATAGTCGTTATTATGCCAGGCTGATGACTCAGAATTTTAAGATGAAGCAATTCCTACAGTCGTTTTACTATATGAATGTGGTAGTGTCGTTCATTTATTTTTTGGTGACACTCCTTTATGCTTTTATCGACATTCGCATTCTCTATTTCAACACGGTACTGTTTTTTTATCATATCGGAGTCAATCTAAACCTGGTTTTACTTTTTGGAATTTTCAGTAAAAAGGCAGTTGATTTGGGCGGTTCGGCAGTGTTTAATTACCAAGGGATGGGTGCCAGTCAATGGCTGATTTCATTTCCGCTTTTGCTGGGGCCAATCCTGTTGTTCTATTTCTTTAAGCTATTGGGTGGTTCCATTGGTTCGCTGTTGGTGCTTACAGCAATCGGTGTCGTTGGTGTTTTACTTCAGCCATACCTGTTCAATTATTTTGAAAAAGCATACAAAAATCAAAAATATCGCATGATTAGCGATTATAAAAACTCTTGATTATGATTGAAGTTGTTAACCTTATAAAAGCTTATCAGAACGAAATTGTCCTGGATATTGAAGAACTTAAAATTGAAAAAGGAGAACTGCTCGGACTGGTTGGAAACAATGGAGCCGGCAAAACAACTTTTTTTAACCTAGTGCTCGATTTAATTGTGCCTTCAAAAGGGCACGTTGTGAGCCAGGGAATTACGGTTCAGCAGTCGGAAGACTGGAAATCCTTTACCGGAGCTTTTATCGACGAAAGTTTTACTATTGGCTATCTCACGCCCGATGAGTATTTCGCCTTTGTGGGCGATTTGCGGCATATGAACCAGTCGGACAGGGAATTACACTTGGCTGCATTCGACGATTTTTTTAATGGCGAAATCCGTGGAAAGAAGAAATTTATTCGCGACCTGTCGAAAGGGAACCAGAAAAAAGTGGGTATTGCAACCGCTATGATGGGAAACCCGGAAGTTGTTGTATTGGACGAGCCCTTCGCCAACCTCGACCCCAGTTCGCAATACAAATTACGCGGATTAATAAAAAAACAATCGGCCGGGCATGGTACAACCTTCCTCATTTCGGGGCACACGCTCGATAATATTACCGAAGTGTGCAGTCGTATTGTTATTTTGGAAAAAGGAAAGATTGTAAAAGATGTTTCGAAAACGGAGCATACCCTGAAAGAGCTCGAAGATTTTTTTGCAGGAGTTGTCGTTGTTGAGACGTTTAATCTTGAGTAAATTCTGGTTCTTTGTTTGGTGGAAGCTTTTTAGTTCGGATAGGCCAATGTTCGAAATCCGCCTTGCAACGGCCCGGATGTCGGTTGATGTACCAATTGGCCTTGTTTTGCAGTGGGCGGGAAGCGATTTTATTACCACTATGTTAAATCTGAAATCGTCCTTTTACGGGGGCAATGGCTTTAATTATCTTTGGCCGCCATTCGACCCTCAAAAACCGATGGCTGAAATTGCATGTCCAAGAAGATAACCGTTTTGTTTATAGGCGTTTTACTTGTTGTAGCGAGTATTGCATTGTACCCTGTCCGCAACAAAATTCCCGGCATAGCCCGGCTAAAATCGCTGTTTAGGAAAGAACAACCGAAGGTGGAAGAAGCTAAACCATCCGGAATTCCGGAAGGGTACAGTTTCAAGCGCCTTCGCCGAAGCGACCACATTGATTTGCACCGGAAATCAGCGGCACAATTTGGCTTACCCATGATAAATACCAGCGCCGAGTTGCAGCAATTGGTTGATTCGGGCAAATTGGTTTCGGTTACCGAAAACAAAGGCTATAAAATTCATACCCTCACCCATAGCCATCCCGCGCTGATACCCGAAGCCTACGAGGCGTTAAAAGAAATTGGAATACAATTTTGGGATCACACAGGCCCCGACAATATTTTTATGGTGACTTCGCTTACGCGTACATCCGATGATCAAAAACGGCTCCGCAAAGTAAATTTAAACGCTACCCGTAACGAAAGCACGCACTGCTATGGCTGCTCGTTCGATATTTCGTATGTGCGTTTTAACGCCGTGAAAGAGCCGAATCCGAAACTGCAAAAAATACTCGAAGACATACTTGTGAGGATGAAAGACGAAGGCCGGATTTATGTTATCATTGAAAAGAAAAGCGCTTGCTACCACATTACCGTTCGTAATTCAAAGAAATAATATTGTACAAAGTACCGCTTTGTTGTTTCACAAATTGCATTTTTTTTACAGCGTTTTGCCGATTTAAACGTTGCAACCAAAGCTTTTGCCGAACAGGGTTGCGGTATTCCGCTTATCTTTACAGCTTATGGACGAACAAATCATACTTCGGGCTGAAAAAGTGGATTTGCAGAGCGGCAAATTCCGGATTCTGACAAACATTTCGCTGGAACTGAGAAAGGGACAATCCCTTGCCGTATGCGGAAGTTCAGGTAGCGGAAAAACCAGTTTGGGGCGCTTGCTTGCCGGGCAGCTGCATCCAAGCAGTGGCAATTTTTTTGTCGCGCCGGATTTGCGCCGGATAATGGTTGACCAGCAAGACCATTTTGTGGCTTTGTCCGGACGGCGCAGCACCTACTACGGGCAGCGCTACGAAAATCAGGGAATGGAATCGACCCCGACAGTAATCGAATATCTTGGGCGGGTTGCCGAAAAAGTCAATCGAAAATTGGGTGAAGTTGAAATTGTGATGGAGCGGATGCGTATTGGGCAACTGGCGGGGCGAAAACTGTTGCAATTAAGTAATGGCGAGCGCAAACGCACCCAACTGGCCGCCGCCTTGTTACAAAAACCGGGCTTAATGGTGCTCGACCAACCTTTTGTTGGGCTGGATGCAGCCTCGCGCCAACAACTGGACGAATTGATTACCGAACAAATGAAAGCCGGAATTTCATTCGTCGTTATTTGCTCACCCGGGCTCATTCCGCAGGGAGTGCAGCAGGTAATCGAACTGCATGCCGGGCAGGCGCTTCAGTTAACTGCAAGCGAAAACTTTCAATCAAAACTGAATACCGAAGAAACAGCTCCGGTAGTGCTTTCGCCCAAATTTCTTGAAGGTCTGTTGAGTTCAGCAGAACTAGTTGACGATGTGGTGCGGATGCGAAAGGTTGAAGTGACTATTGGCGGCAAGCAAATTCTGAAGGACATTGACTGGAACGTGAAATCGGGCGAACAATGGGCATTGCTTGGGCCCAACGGTGCCGGTAAAACAACATTGCTTAGTTTGGTTACTGCCGATAATCCGCAAGGTTACACGGCCGATTTGGTTCTGTTCGACCGCAAACGCGGAACGGGCGAAAGTATTTGGGACATTAAAAACCGGATTGGCTACGTGTCGCCCGAGCTGCATTTGTATTTTTTGCGGGGCGAAGGAATTTTCAACACCATTCCCGGAATGGGTTCTAAATTCCGCCAGCGCTACGACTCGCTCACTTGTATGGATGTGGTGGTTTCGGGCTTTCGCAACGAAATTGGCTTTGCCTCGGAACCAAGCGATATGCAACGTGACCAAGCCGAATCCTGGATGGATGCATTGGGTTTGATTGGCTTGAAAGACCGCCTGTTTACTCACGCATCGCTGGGCGAACAGCGCTCGCTGTTGCTGGCCCGCGCCTTGGTGAAATCGCCCGACTTGCTTATTTTGGACGAACCTTGCCAGGGACTAGACCCCGGGCAAACCCACCGCTTTGTGCAATTGCTCGACCAAGTTTGCCGTCAACTTCAAACCACCTTGGTTTATGTGACCCATTTACGAAACGAAATACCAAGTTGTGTATCGAAATTGATTGAACTTGAAGGTGGGCAAATAAAATACTGTGGGGCTTTTTTGACCTAAAACTGGCCAAAAGCTGCTATTTTTGGACACACCTTATTTTGAAATACTGATGAATAACAACTTCTTTGTAAAATCGCATGGGCTTGGCAATGATTACATTGTGATGGACAGCCACAAAACCGCCTTCGACTTCAGCGTAAAAAACATACAACTCGTTTGCGACGTGCACTACGGCATTGGCTCCGATGGAATCCTGGTACTGGTTGACAGCTCCAAAGCCGATTTTGGGTTGCGCATACTGAACCCCGATGGCTCGGAAGCCGAAAAGAGTGGCAACGGTTTGCGCATTTTCGCCAAGTTTTTGTTCGATTATGCTTATACTACCAAAACTTCGTTCTCTATTGATACTTTGGGTGGCGTGGTGCAGGCCGAAGTGATTGAACAGGTAAACGGCAAAGCACGGATGATTAAAGTTGACATGGGAGCGGCCATTTTCGAGGCGGCCCGGGTTCCGGTGAAAAGCGAGCAGGCCGAGTGTTTGGATGAACTGCTCGAACTGGACGGTGCCACCTATCTTATTAATTGCGTGTCGGTTGGTAATCCGCACTGCATTGTGCTGAAAGACGAGCTGTCGGAAACCGAAATCAAGCAGTTTGGTTCGCAAATCGAAAATCACCCCAAATTTCCGAACCGTATCAATGTGCAGTTTGCCAAAGTATTGTCGCCCGATTTGGTTGAAATACTGATTTGGGAACGCGGTGCCGGCTGGACCCTGGCTTCGGGAAGCTCGTCGAGCGCTGTGGCTGCCATGATGGTGAAAAAGGGCCTCACCAATCGCAAGCTGACCCTGCGCATGCCCGGTGGCGAGCTGAAACTGGAAATTGACCCCGACTGGCAAATACACATGACCGGCGAAGTGCGCGAGATTTGCTCGGGCGTTTTGAGCGGGGAACTGTTGGCAGAGCTGCTGGCTCAATAAACGAACTGTTGTGCCGAAGGCTTCACTCTATGTGAAACCCGAAGTAGGAAGATATAGCGCGGCCGGGGCATGTTGAAGTGCCCCGGCCGATTGTTATTTGGTATGGCCTGTTTTTCGGCTTCAAAATGGGTAAAACAAAAGCTGCTGATGGCCTTGTCCTGCGTAACTTTTGAAAGGTTAATACTTATATTTAATAATTTTAATAGGTATTAAAGTAAAATTTGATACCTATTAAAAATAAGTTTAATACCTATTAAAGTTTGAAATAATAGCTATTAAACCAGTAAAAACTGCTTTGTAAAAAAGCAACGGCTGCTTAGGTTGCAAGTATTGAGTGCCGTACTTTCAACCAAAACATCGGCTGCGCATTGGTTTTAGGTTGAAGGTTTTCAACGTCAACCCAAACAAAAATTCTTAATAATTGTCAATTCAATGGGTTTTCGAAGCCGCAGAGAAGGCATTGAACCTAAAATTTTCGATTTATTCCTATCTTTGCCCCTTCAGTATAAAAATGGCCAGAAATGGCTGAATACAACGATGATACTTATAAATAACACCGATATGATTGGGAAAAAACTGCCCTTTACAAAAGAACAAATTGAGAAAATAATTGAAACCCATCCGACGCCTTTCCACATTTACGACGAAAAAGGCATGATGGAATATGCTCGCTACTTTAACGAAGCATTTGCATGGAACGAGGGTTTTAAAGAGTATTACGCCATAAAAGCGGCACCGAACCCTTACCTGATGAAGCTGTTGCGCGGACAAAATTTTGGTATCGATTGCAGCTCGATGGCCGAACTGGTGTTGGCCGAGCGTTTGGGTATGCGTGGCGACGAAATCATGTTCACATCGAACGATACCCCGGCCTACGAATTTCAAAAGGCCATTGAGTTGGGTGCCATTATCAACCTGGACGACATCAGCCATATCGACTTTTTGGAACAGGTGGCCGGTTTGCCCGAATTGGTTTGCTTCCGCTACAACCCGGGTGCATTGAAAGAAGGGAACACTATTATTGGCAATCCCGAAGATTCGAAATACGGTTTTACCCGCGAGCAGTTGTTCGATGGCTACAAACGCCTGAAAGCAAAAGGGGTGAAACGCTTTGGTATTCACACCATGGTGGCATCGAACGAGTTGGATGCAAACTATTTTGTTGAAACGGCCGACATTATTTTCGACCTGATTGTTGACCTGGCCAAAGAACTGGATATTCGTTTCGAGTTTGCCAACTTGGGCGGCGGTATCGGTATTCCGTACAAGAGCGAGCACAAACCGGTTGACCTGAAACTGGTGAGCGAAGGCATTAAAGAGCGCTACGAAAAATACATTGTAGCCAATGGTTTGGACCCGCTGAAAATTTATTTCGAGTCGGGCCGCGCCATTACAGGCCCATACGGCTACTTGGTTTCCGAAGTGCTACATATAAAAGAAACCTACAAAAAATATGTTGGTCTGGACTCGTGCATGGCTAACCTGATGCGCCCGGCCCTGTATGGCTCGTACCACCACATCAGCATTTTGGGTAAAGAAAAAGCGCCTTGCAACACCATTTACGATGTTACCGGTTCGCTGTGCGAAAACAACGACAAATTTGCCATTAACCGCTTATTACCACAGGTTGAACGCGGCGATTTGCTGGTGATTCACGACACCGGTGCGCATGGCCACGCTATGGGTTTCAACTACAATGGTAAACTGCGCTCGGCCGAATTGCTGCTTCGCGAAACCGGCGAAGTGAAACTCATCCGCCGTGCCGAAACGTTGGACGACTACTTTGCAACCCTCGATTTTGAGGGTGTGAAAGATTTTGAATAAGAGTTGGTGTAAAAGACTCGAAATGGGATGTTTAGCAATAAACAACCCATTTTTTTTTATTCAGAAAACGAGAACACAAAATTATCTGTGTAGTTTTAAGCCCATGTTTTGCGGGATTAAACAATGATTAACGAACGAAACATAAGTAAAGAAAAAGCCCGGACATTGGAGAAGCTGTTCGCGAAAAGCTACAGCGCCCTTTGCTTTTTTGCGTTCTCGTTTTTGAAAGATGAAGAAGCTGCGGAAGATATTGCCCAAGAAGCTTTTGAAAGTTTATGGGTAAATTTTGAAAAGATTGAAAACATACACGCAGTGCAACTTTCATACCTGTACAACACCACCCGCAACAAATGCCTCAATTCCATCCGTCACGAAAAGGTAAAAAACGAACTTTCGGACAAGCAGGAGAGCGAACTATTTGTGAATTGGGAAACCGATCACTTGGACACGTTGATAAAATCGGAGGTGTATAACGAACTATTTAGTGCTATTGCAAGTCTTCCGGCACAATGCCGGAAGATTTACGAGATGACTTATCTCGAAAAGATGTCGGAAAAGGAAATTGCCGAAAGGCTTTCTATTTCAATCCATTCGGTGAAAAGCCAAAAGCAGCGGGGCAAACAGTTACTAAAGGAAACACTAAAAGATTTGTTTGCGGTACTTGTGTCTATCTGAAGTTGTGTATTCCTTACGAAATGACAGTTCTGTCGGAGGAGTAGAAAAAAATTAACTTTTTTTCAAGTTCATTTAATACTTTTTAATACTTGGCGTGTCCTATCTGTATCGAACCCGGAACAGATGAACAAATACCTGAACATAGCTCAAATTATCGCCAAGTCGTTTTTTGGCTCCTTGTCGTCCGACGAGAAAGAACTGCTCGACAATTGGCTCAAACAGTCGCCGCGCAACGGGGCGCTGTACAACGAGCTTTCAAATCCCGAAAACACCCAGTCGGCACTGAACCAAATCGGCCGCTTTAAACAACACCAGTGTCGTAAAAATATGAGCTGGCAAACGAAACCGGTCTTGTTTCCAAGCTGGCGGAGATTTGCCGCTGCCGCTGCTGTTTTGCTTTTGGCGGTTCTTTCCGGAGTTTGGTTGTTTCAAGCCAGACAGAATAAAATTGAAACGCTTGCCGAAAGTAAGATATCAGTTGCACCGGGTAAATCGGGCGCTGTGCTAACCTTGGCCTCGGGCGAAAAAGTGGTGCTCGACGACCAAATGGCCGAATCGTTGTTACTCGACAGCGCTGCTTCGCAAACTGCCTTTGTGGCGAATAAGCAAATCTCCTATCAAATTGGTGCACGCAATGAAGTGCTGAGCTCTTCGGCTGAAGAGCAGTTGGTGTACAACACGCTGGAAGTTCCAGTGAAAGCCGAGTACCGCCTGGTGTTGAGCGACGGAACAAAAGTGACACTCAATGCCGGTTCAAGGTTACGTTTTCCGGTGAAGTTTGGCAAAAGCAAGCGTCAGGTTGAGGTTAGCGGTGAAGCATATTTTGAAGTTGCTCATGAAGCAAATCGCCCATTTGAAGTTCTGGATTCCTTTGGAAACCGGATTGAAGATGTGGGTACCAGCTTTAATGTGAAAGCTTACAGCGACGAAAACATACACGAAGTTGCCTTGGTTGAAGGCGAAATTATTTTCCATGCAGCCAGCGGCGAATCCGCAGGACTTCAACCCGGAAAGGGAGTGGAATATCAAACAAAGGGCGGCGGTATCAAACTTACCGAAATAGATGTGGCTGAAGTTACAGCTTGGAAAGAAGGACGTTTTGTCTTCAATAACAAACCCTTGTCCTACATTTTTTCAACGATATCGCGCTGGTACGGAATTGATTTTGAGCTGGAAGATACCAAGGTTGGGATGGAACACTTTACGGTTGACATTCCGAAATATGAAAACCTGTCGAGCATTATTTCCATACTCGAATCAACCGGAAGTATCCGTTTCGAGCAGGAAGGAGAGAAATTAAAAATATACTCCATCTGATTTAAGTGAAAGTTTGAAAATTGAACAGCGGCTGCGACCGACAATGTCGAAAAAAAACCGGGGAAAGTTGGCCCTTCCCCCGGAACAGATAAATAACACCTTGTTTTTAACTTCAATTTATTGTGTAAAATTATGGAAAAAAAGTCACTCCGAACCTATTGGTCAGGAAATTGTGCAGCACTGCACAAACCCTGGAAAGCGATTCTTCCAGCGCTCTTCAGCCTGATGTTCTTTTTTGGCTGTATTTTCACAGCATCGGCCCAATCAGCCAGGTACACCCTAAGTTTTGAAAAAGCAAATGTGAAAGAAGTCCTGCAAAAACTGAAACAGCAAGGCGGAATTTCATTTGTGTACGAAGAAAGTTTACTAAAGGAAGTCCCGGTACAAAGCTTCAAGGTAAAGGATGCAAGCTTGAACCAGGTTCTTGAACAGTGTTTTAAAGGAACCGATTTAACTTGGGACGAAAAAAACGGAACCATCGTCATCCGCAAAAAACGAACCGACGAAAAACTGACAGCGCCAAAAAAGAAGCTTACCGGGCACGTAGTTGACGAAAATGGTAGCGCGATGCCCGGTGTGACTGTTGGTTTTCAGCACGATGGAAGTATCCGTCTGGCCTATGGAACAATGAGCGATACGGAGGGAAATTTTCAAATTATTGTGCCCGAGTTGGGCGGAAAACTGATTTTGTCTTTCATTGGGTACAAGCAATACATTGTTGATGTTGCTTCGGCAAATACACTGAACATAAAGATGGAGCCCGACTTGAAAGGCATTGACGAAGTGGTAGTAACCGGTATCTTTACCCGCAAAACCGAATCGTACACCGGCTCGAGTAATACTGTAAAAGCCGAACAGCTCGAAAGCTTCGGTAACCGCAACGTGTTGACCACTATTCGCAACATTGAGCCTGCTTTCAATATCATCGACAACAACAGTTTTGGTTCCGACCCGAACCACTTGCCCGACATTCAAATCCGTGGAAACTCGTCAATCCCCAATGTTGGCGATCTTCAGGACGAAGCGGCGGCGAGCCTGAACACACCGCTGGTTATTTTGGATGGCTTCGAATCGAGCATGCAAACCCTGCAGGATATGAATGAGAACGACATTGAGTCGATTACCATCCTGAAGGATGCTTCGGCAACCGCTATCTACGGTTCGCGCGGCGCCAACGGGGTGGTTGTTATTACCACCAAGCAACCCGAACCCGGCGACCTGAAAGTGAGTTTGAGAAGTGACTTAACCATCGAAGCACCGGACCTGAGCCAGTACGATGTGCTGAATGCCCGCGAAAAACTGGATCTGGAACAGAAAGTAGGCTTGTTTACCACTGCCCGCGCCGAATCCCAAGTGCCCTTGAGCCGCTACTACAACGATATTTTAGCCGACATCAACCGTGGCGTGGACACCTACTGGCTGGCCAAACCCCTTCAAAACGGTATCGGCCAAAAACATAACCTGCGCCTGCAAGGGGGTGACGAGCGTTTCCGCTATTCGGGTTCGGTTCAGTACAACGATATTAACGGTGCCATGAAAGGTTCGTCGCGCGAAACCTTTAACGGAAGCATTCAACTGGCTTACACCTACAAAAAGCTGCGTTTCCAGAACAACCTGATTATTGGTGTGGTGAAATCGGAAGAAAGCCCCTACGGCAGTTTCAGCGATTACGTACAATTGAACCCGTATTGGAGCGCTTACGACGAGAACGGAAATGTACTGAAAGTATTGGGCTACTACGGAAATACCGATTATGCCAGCCGCTGGGCGAGTGGGCTGCCTACAAACCCCTTGTATAACGCTATGTTGAATACCTTCGACAAGAGCGAAACCAACACGGTAACCAATAATACCTCGCTGGAGTGGGAAGTGAGCAAAGCTTTGCGCGTTCGGGCCCGCTTGGGAATTAAACAATCAACCTCCACTTCAGATGTCTATAAACCAGCCGACCATACCGACTTTGCCAATTACGGTGAAGATGATTTGTTCCGCCGTGGTACTTACGAGTACGGTTCGGGAAAGGGCTTCCAGTATGATGGCAGTGTGAACCTCAGTTACAGCAACCTGTTCAAAGACAAACACTACCTGTTTGCGGGGATTGATTACAATATCCGTGAGGTCGAAACGACGAGTTATACGTTTAAAGCCGAAGGTTTTACTAACGAAAATATCGATTTCCTGGGTGCAGCACTGCAATACGCCTCGGGCGGTGCACCGGTTGGAAAGCAAAGTGTGAGCCGTTCGGTTGGCTTTACTTCCAACGTGAACTATATGTTCGACAATAAGCTGTTTGCCGACTTGTCGCTGCGTACCGACGGCGCCTCGCAATTTGGCTCCGACAAACGTTTTGCCACTTTTTGGTCGCTTGGTTTGGGCTGGAATGTGAACGAGCAGGCTTTCCTGAAAGGTTCGTTTGTTAGCCGCCTGAAACTTCGTGCTTCGGTGGGGACCAACGGTTCGCAGAACTTCAGCTCGTACCAGTCGCTTTCAACCTATAAATACTATACCGACGACCGCTACTATGCCTGGAATGGCGTGCAACTGACAGCTATGGGAAACTCGGATTTGCAATGGCAGCAAAAAATTAACTACAACGTGGGTACCGACTTCGAATTGTGGAAAGGCTGGATAAACGGCCGGGTGGATGTGTACCTGGATAAAACGCAGGATCTGATTTCGTCGGTTACGCTGGCACCGTCGAATGGTTTTAGCAGTTATGTGGCCAACATTGGCGAGGTAAAAAACAACGGTTTTGAATTTAGCCTGACCGGCTACCTTATCCGCGACTTCAAAAAAGGTATTTCGTGGAATATTGGTGTGTCGGGAATTCATAATACCAACAAGATTAAGAAACTGTCGGATGCACTGAAAAAGGCGCAGGACGCTTTGGAGAGCCAGTCGTTGACCGACCCGAACAAACTGTACCGCGAAGGTTACT
>JBKEAN010000125.1:0-27515 GCA_047972415.1 Mangrovibacterium sp. | reverse complement strand
TAAAATCTACAAAGAACTGGATAGTCAACTAAAAGCTAAGGGAGCAACGCTGAGCCCAGAAAAAGCTATAGAAATTGCCAAAACCATTTACACAATAAAAGTTGAGACACCAGCCAGTAAGCTACTAGAGAGAACATTATTGCTTTCGCAGGAGCAAAAATACCTTGCCAACTTATTCGAATTTTAATTTGGGTGTCCCAGTGCGGAAGTCAGGAAAGAGATGAATAACGTATTCGAAAAAAAATAGTCAACAAGTTGGGCGTTTTTCTACTGCCGCTTGACCAGAACTTTAAAACACACAGAGCCCAACGAGTCGTCTATTTTTGCTTCAAAAGCCTTGTGTTGCTCAAGTAAGGCTTCGTATTTGCGAATAATGGGCTCGCTGTAACGGGTCACAACGGTGACACTTCCATTAGATTCACCCGGTTGTTTGCGAATAAGCGGCAGTGGCAACAACTCATTCATCGATTTAATGTAATGCCAGGCCTGCTGGTACGACATTTTCAGTTCTTTTGATGCTGAGTTGATGGAGCCCGGCTCTTTCACGAGCTTCAGCAAGGCAAGCCTTCGGGTATCCAAAAAGCACTCGTTTCCTTTATAAATTTTAAGCAAGCCTGAAACGTTAAAGGTTTTGTCATATTCGTTGGGTTTATAAAAATGATGCCAAAAGAATAAAATACTGATTTTAAAAGTGTTAGATAAAGGGATCAATACAAAAACTACATTTTTGTAGGCTGACAATAGCCGAATCCGACACGATTGTACACCTTTGTATTCAAGATTCTGAATTCTTGGTTTGAAACCAGAAAATCCGGGAACATAGAATCTCATTATCTACTAATTCTATTGTAACCCATATTACGGTAATTGCCATTGCGATAACGCAAATAGATGTTGTTTCTTTTTAATATTGACTGATTACAACAGTTTATGAAACAAAAAAATTTCCTTATTGCTACGCCTGTGCACAATAAGAAATATTTTGCCCACTTTGCCCAAAACTTATTACTTTTGCGGCAAAACAGTCTGTTTAATGATGTCAGAAGAACAGTTCAACCAGTTGGTTTATTCGAAGCAAGTAATCGAGTTTGTAACCGTAGCTAACGAATATTGCAAGTTTATTGAAACGGCCGGCTCAATGGAAGCCCGGGATTTATTGTCGAAAATTCAGAAAATTTTGCCTTTGGTTTACTTAAAAGCCACGCTTTTACCCGAATTTGAAAGTTCGGACGAATCGTTGCTCGAAAAATATGTAACCGAAGTCGATTATAGCTATTTGCAACAACGGATTCAGAATTTACTGGGTGAATACGATGATTACCAGGAAGTTTTTGATGCAGATATGCAATTTAGCGACACACCCCTAACCGCAAGCATTTCGGAAAACCTGGCCGATATTTATCAGGATTTGAAGGACTTTGTAATGTCGTACCGTACTGGCGACGAATTGGTGATGGAAGAAGCGCTTTGGGAATGCTCCGACAATTTCCGTAATCTGTGGGGCCAGAAACTGGTGAACAACCTGCGGGCCATTCATAAGTTGGTTTACAGCGATATTAATTTTAAACAACAAGTTTCCATCCCAACCGGAGACGAAGAAGACAACAGTAAACCCGATTGGCTCAAAAATCTGTTTAATAATCCATTGGGTTAAATTAAGCCCGAATATTGAATTAGTTTAATGTTTCAGGAAAGTATTACAAAAGAAGAATTGGATACGCTGCCATCGAAAGCTTTCGAAGGGCCGATAACGGTTGTTAGCCGGTATGAGCAACTTGTAGATGCCGTCGATTATTTATTGCAGCACAGGCTTTTGGGATTCGATACCGAAACAAAGCCTTCATTCAAACGCGGGCAAATACACCATGTCGCCCTGTTGCAATTGTCAACAGCCGATCGCGCTTTTCTTTTTCAGCTTCATAAAACGGGTTTGCCAACCGAGTTGAAAACTCTATTGTCTCACCCCGATATTAAAAAAGTTGGCGTGGCTATCCGCGACGATGTGAAAGCTTTGCAACGGCTAAGTAATTTTAAACCTGGCGGTTTTGTTGAACTGCAGGACGAAGTGAAAGGATATGGCATTCAGGATTTCAGCCTGAAAAAAATAGCCGGAATCGTACTGGGCGTGCGCATTAGCAAATCGCAGCGGCTTACCAATTGGGAATCGGAATACCTGTCGGAAGGACAGCAGGTTTATGCCGCCACCGATGCCTGGATTGCCTATGAAATTTATCAATCGTTAACCAGAGCACAATCATGACAACTATTGCAGCCACCGTTGTTCTGAACAAAGGAAAAGAACAATCGCTGAAACGTTTTCACCCTTGGGTTTTTTCGGGTGCCATCAATAAAATTACCGCAAAAGTTCAGGAAGGCGATTTGGTTCGCGTGGTTTCGGCCAACAATGAGTATTTAGGTACCGGCCATTGCCAGATTGGCTCTATTGCTGTGCGTATCCTCACGTTCAGCGACGAAGCAATTGACCACAATTTCTGGAAACGGGTATTGGGCGAAGCCGTTAACCTGAGAGCTTCGCTGGGATTGATTAATAATCCGTCGACCAACGTGTTCCGGTTGGTGCACGGCGAGGGAGATGGTTTGCCCGGGTTGATTGTGGATTACTACAACGGAACTGCCGTTTTTCAGGCTCATTCGGTTGGTATGTATTTGGTTCGCAAAGAACTGGCTGAAATATTGAAAGAATTACTTGGCAACAAGCTGAACGCCGTTTACGATAAAAGTGATAAAACCCTTCCGTTTAAAGCCGATTTGGAACCGTTAAATGGCTATTTGCAGGGCAAGTCGGAAGCCACCATTGTGAAAGAATACGGTAATGCATTTCACGTGGATTGGGTTGAAGGGCAAAAAACCGGATTTTTTGTCGATCAGCGGGAAAACCGCCGGTTAGTACGCGAGTTTTCTCAGAACCGCGACGTGTTGAACATGTTCTGTTACAGCGGTGGCTTTTCGTTTTATGCGATGCAGGGCGGTGCACGTATGGTGCATTCGGTCGATGCGTCGGCTAAAGCCATTGAACTGACCCGCCAAAATGTAGAGCTGAATTTTCCGGGCGATGACCGCCACGAAGCCTATGTGGCCGATGCCTTCGAATTTATGCGCGACATTAAAAATAAATACGATTTAATAGTTCTCGACCCGCCGGCTTTTGCCAAACACCGCGGTGTACTAAACCAGGCCCTCCAGGCTTATAAACGCATAAATGCCAAGGCTTTCGAACAGATTCGACCGGGAGGTATTGTGTTCACTTTCAGTTGCTCGCAGGTTGTAAGTAAAGAAAAGTTCCGCGAAGCGGTTTTCTCAGGTGCTGCCATCTCGGGCCGGAAAGTACGCATTCTGCACCAGCTAACCCAGCCTGCCGATCATCCGGTAAGCATTTATCATCCGGAAGGAGAATATCTGAAAGGACTGGTTTTATACGTTGATTAAGCTTGCACCTGCTTTTGTTTAGTTGAGTTCGGGTTGAAATAAAAATTGGGCAAGTCTTTGAAGTGTCAAAACAATCTCTAAATTTGTATTCGGCTATGGTGTAATGACTTGTAACCGATGTCGGGAAAAAGAGCTGCCTTTCGTGTACAAAAAATTACGATCATGACCAGGTTCTTTGAATATTTGTGTTTTAAGTAAGGTAGGGTCATCGCTTTTAGGCTTCAGTGATTTTATTTCTTCCAAAAACAATCCCCGGTCCAAAAATTCAATGATTTTGCCTGTTGTGTTTTCAATTTTTAAATTTTATTTTTTTCAAATTATGAACATTTACGTAGGTAATTTAAACTACAACCTGACAGAGGAAGAAGTAGCAAGTTTGTTTTCTCAGTACGGAGAGGTTGTTTCGGTGAAGCTTGTTAAAGACAAAGAGACCGGACGAGCAAAAGGATTTGGGTTTGTTGAAATGGCCGATGACCAAGAAGGTGCAGAAGCTGTGGCAAAACTGGATGGTGCTGACGTTCAAGGACGTAACATTAAGGTTAACGAGGCAAAACCGAAAGAAGAAGGTCAATTCAGACCAAGAACAGGTGGTGGCGATCGTTCGTCAAGACCGCAAGGCGGTGGTTTTAACCGTGGTGGTGGCGATCGTTTCAACCGTGGTGGTGGCGACCGTTTTAACCGCGATGGCGATGGCGGCGGTGGCGGCCGTCCGCAACAAAGACGTGATCGGTATTAATTGAGAGCTTATTGATATGGAAAACGCCGGATTTATCCGGCGTTTTTATTTTGTTAGAATTGGTCTTTCAGTAATTCGCAAACCCGTTCCAGAAACAGTTGATCGTCGTTGGTAAATGGGGCAGGCGAGTGGCTGTCGATATCAAGTTCGGCTACGAATTTGCCATTTTTTATTACCGGTACCACAATTTCCGATTGTACTTCGAGCCCACACGAAATGTAGTTTTCTACTTGGGTTACATCTTGTACAATCATCGTTTCTTCGCGCTCGGCAACCTGGCCGCAAATGCCTTTCCCTACAGCAATGTGGGTGTGTTCGGTTGGTTTGCCCACGTAGGGGCCCAATACCAGCCCTTCGTTTTCGAGTACATAAAACCCAACCCAGTCGTAGTGATAAATTTGGTCTTTAAGTAGTTGACAAATTTTTAAAAGCAAACCGGCAGGTTGTGCTGCAACCAACCCTTCAATCTGTTCCAAACAATTTTTGAATTCTTTCTTCATTGGCTTTTTCTTCGTTACTTAATTACCATTTGGTGGCCATGTGTAATTTTTTCACAGTATTTGCATTTCAAGGCCAAAGGGTACTTGTTTGTTACTTTAAACGAGGTGAGTACTTGTTCGTTGTTCGTTATGCATTTGGGGTTGAAGCACTTAACAATTCCCAGCACGTTGTCCGGAACTTCAACCACTTTCTTCTCAATCACCTCATAGTCTTTAATGATGTTTAACTTGGCATGTGGTGCAATCAGGGCTATCCGGTTAATGTCGTCGTCGGCAAAAAACTGGTTCGAGACTTTAATAATTGCTTTGGTCGATAACTTGTCGCTGTCGAGGTTGGCGCCAAAGGTTATCATGTTCCGGGTTTTGTCGAGTTCCAAAATCGAAATCACGTTGAATAGTGCTTCCGACGGAATATGGTCGATGACGGTGCCTTCGCTGATAGCACTGACTTTCAGTTTCAGTTTTTTCTTTTTATCGTTCATGGCGGCTTATTTAAGGTTGAGGGTGTGGGCAATGATGGCTTCGCGGGCATAAACTCCGTTTAGCGCCTGTTCAAAATAATAGGCTTTTGGGTTTTTATCCACATCGGTGTGTATTTCGTTTACACGGGGAAGCGGATGGAGGATGCGCATGTTTGGTTTGGTGTTGGCCAGCATGGCGTTGCGCAAAATGTACACATTTTTTACCTGTTCATATTCTATTGGGTCGGAGAAACGCTCCTTCTGAACACGGGTCATATACACAATGTCTGCTTCGGAAATAATGTCCGTAAATTCGCGGTGCTCAAAATAGCGGATACCTTTTTCGCGCAGGTAAATTTTATATTCTTCGGGCATTTGTAACTCCTCGGGTGCAATAAAGTTGAAAATCGGGTTTTCGAACTGCGACATAGCCATGAGCAGCGAATGCACGGTGCGGCCGTATTTGAGGTCGCCAACCATGAAGATGTTCTGATTATCGAGGCTTCCCTGGGTTTTTATGATGGAATACATATCGAGCAGGGTCTGGGTTGGATGCTGGTTGGCACCATCGCCGGCGTTGATAATGGGAACCGACGAAATTTCGGCGGCATAACGTGCCGCACCTTCGAGCGGGTGGCGCATCACAATCAGGTCGGCATAATTTGATACCATACGGATGGTATCGTGCAGGGTTTCGCCTTTGGTGACACTTGACGAGTTGGAATCGCTAAACCCGATGATTCGCCCTCCCAAGCGGTTAATTGCTGTTTCAAAACTCAGCCGGGTACGGGTTGAAGGTTCGAAAAAAAGCGAAGCCACCACTTTCCCTTCCAGCAACCGCTGATTGGGATTTTTCTCAAAGTCGGCGGCCAGTTCCATAATCCGAAGGTATTCATCCTTCGTGTAGTCCATGATTGAAATCAAATCTTTCTTCATGTATCGGATGGTTTTTTGTTGTGTTTCGACATAAAAAAACCAACAGGAAACAAATCGCTGTTGGTTTTAAATTGGTGTATTTTTCTCTCTAAAAATAAGCTATAAATGCAGCTGAGAACGGAGTGATAATCTAAAGAAATCGGGAAAAAAATAGTTGAATGGTTGGAGCCATTCAGCGGAAAATCATATCGTTTCGGCAACCTGCTCATTTTCGGTGTAAATTTAATGATCTATTGCTTTAATAATACTGATTTCGTTCATATTTTATAAGCGACTTACTAACAAAATTTAGCCGATTTGAACCTCTTCAACCCGTACGCCTTCCAGTTTCGAAAGTAAACCAACGATTCGTTCCGATTCGCTTTGGCGAACGGAGGAGCAGATTTTGCACCGCAGGTTGAAATCGGTTTTTTCCTGGGGCAGGTTTTCATCTTTGAATATTTTCATGACGCTGTTCATCATTAGGTAGTCGAATTCCACCCAAAATTTTATTTCCACCAGTTTCTCCACAATTTCAGCATTTTCCAGTGCGGTTGCGGCAGCTTCCCGGTAGGCATTGATTAAACCGCTTACGCCAAGCAGGGTCCCTCCGAAATAGCGAACAACAACGATTAGGATATTGGTAAGGTTGAGTCGTTGGATTTGGCCCAGGATAGGTTTTCCGGCAGTTGACGAAGGTTCACCATCGTCGTTGGCACGGTACAAAACTTTGTCGGGCCCCAGTCGCCAGGCGTAGCAGTGGTGCCGTGCCGTGAAATGTTCTTTTTTAAGGAATTGAATGTGTTCTTTTATATCGTCTTCTGTTTCCACCGGATAGGCATAGGCCAAAAATTTGCTGCCTTTGTCTTTAAAAATCCCTTCGCTGGGTTTTGCTATGGTCAAATACGAATCGGACATGTTCGCTAAGTTCATAAAAAAAGGCAGACTTAATTGTCTGCCTTCTTGTTACATCTTCAATTTCTTTTCTATTTCGTCGACAAAACTGCGGAAGTTTTTGTCAGTTTCAATCAGATTATTCACGGTTTTGCAAGCGTGCAACACTGTTGCGTGGTCTTTGTTGCCAATTTGCGAACCGATGGATGCGAGTGACGATTTGGTCATGTTTTTTGAGAAGTACATAGCCAGTTGCCGGGCTTGCACAATCTCGCGTTTGCGGGTTTTAGTGTGAAGGTGATCGACCGAAAGGTTGAAGTAGTCGCAAACAACTTTCGAAATATAATCGATAGATAGTTCTCGTTTTGAGCTTTTTACCAGTTTGTTTATCATGTCGCTGGCCAGCTCAATGGTTACTTCTTTACGGTTCAGGGTCGATTGGGCTAAAAGTGAAACTAAAGCACCTTCGAGCTCGCGCACGTTGTTGCTGATGTGCGAGGCAATGTATTCGAGTACATCGTCGCCGATTTCGATACCATCTTTGTAGGTTTTCTTTTTCAGAATAGCCATTCTGGTTTCAAAATCGGGCGATTGCAGTTCGGCTGTCAGCCCCCATTTAAACCGCGACAACAAGCGTTGTTCCATCCCTTTCAGTTCAATCGGCGGTTTGTCTGAAGTTAAAATCAGTTGTTTTCCGATTTGGTGTAGGTGGTTAAAAATATGGAAGAAAGTTTCTTGTGTCTTTTCTTTCCCGGCAAATTCCTGTACATCGTCCAAAATCAGCACGTCAATCATTTGGTAGAAGTGCAAAAAATCGTTCCGGTTATTGTTGCGTGTTGCTTCTGTAAACTGCGTCTGAAACTTGTTGGCATTCACATAAAGCACCACTTTGTCGGGGAAGCGTTCTTTTACCTCAATACCAATGGCATGGGCAAGGTGCGTTTTTCCCAAACCAGAATTTCCGAAAAGCATGAGCGGGTTAAATGCAGTGCCTCCGGGGTTTTGCGATACTGCATAGCCGGCCGCACGTGCCAGGCTGTTACATTCCCCTTCAACAAAGTTCTCGAATGTATTGTCTGGTTTCAGCTGTGGATCGACATGTAGTTTCTGAATTCCCGGAATGATGAACGGGTTTTTTATAGATGGTTTGCTGCTGTCGGTATTCAGCGGAACGCTCAAAGGCTTGTTCTGAATTTTCGCATTGTTGTTGGTTGGGTATTTAACCGTGTATGGTTGCGAGTTTGGTTGATTGCCCATGACGACCACGTATTCCAATTTGGCATCCTGCCCAACTTCTTTACGCAATGTTTTGCGTAGCAAGTCAATGTATTGTTCTTCCAGGTACTCGTAAAAAAACGGGCTTGGTACCTGAATGGTCAATACCTGATTGTCTATCCGCAACGGAACAATTGGCTCAAACCAGGTTTTAAAGCTGATCATTGGAACGTTGTCACGTATCACTCCCAGACAACGCTCCCATATACCAAGATGATTATTAGTCATTTTGAATAGCAGGATTAAATTGAGTTCGACAAAAAAAAATTTCCCTTTTATTTCTTTCCCGTCAACAAAAGTGTTTAAAAAAAAAGTATAAAAAAAATCAAATTCGACTTGACTTTTTATAAATAATCTTAAGGGGTTTCAAACTCAACAACTTAAAATTTGAAAAAAAAATCATGCTTTGTAACAAGCTATTAATCAATATATTGCACTATTGTGCCTCTAATTGCCCGTCAATAAAGGCGTCCAGAAATTTTAGCCTATTAAATATTATGAAAATTATCCTACTCTAATTTCTTCAACGCTTTGTCCAGCTTGACTTGACGCCCGTTTTTGAAGGCAATAATACTTGCTTCGGGAAAAACTTTCTTGGCTTTATCCAAAAGCGGGTACATTTCCTGAATGTTACCAGAATTGCCAACCGAGTAGTTGTAAATACCTGCTGTTTTTGTTTCCTCCACCTTTGTGAAACCGTCAAATAGCGAATTGTTCAGGTTTAGGCGTTCGGGACTGGATACGAGATGAACTTTAAATATAAACCCGGAGTTGGACATGGCCGATTTCTCGGGGCTGATGTAGATGCTTTTCCCTAAATCGAGGGCCGAAAAATGAATGTACCGCTTTGGATTATTACGCAAATCCTTGAGCAGATAATCCACGCTCAGGCTGGCTTGGGTAAGATTGTGGTAAAGCTCCGGGTCGTTCAGCAATAGGCCAGCCGAACCTTCTTTCGAGTTCAGTTTGGCCAGTATCCCGTTCATATTAGCGGCAGCTTCGGTCAGGTTGTTCATCATTGCGGTTAAATCGGCGGCTGCAAGGCTGTCGGTAATATTGGCCAGGTTGGCCGAGATAGCTTTAATGTCGCCCGAGCTCGCTGCCAATCCGCCACTGATTGTGTTCACATTCCGTACAATTCCTTCCATGTTAGCCCGCTCGTTTTGCATCAGCAGGCTCAACTGCTCGGTTGCTTGCTCTAGGTTAATGATAGTTTGGTTGATGTGGGCAAAGCTTTCCGAAAGGTTTTGCCGGGTTTCGGGATTGAATACGTATGTAATTACCGTGATAGCCGAGTCGAGCGATGCCAGCAATTGCTCAGCTTTGTTTTTCAGGGGCAACACCTGCATACTCACCTGCTCTTTCAGGTCGCTCTCAATACTTGACGGGATAGTGTCGTTTTCGGCGTAATATTCGTTGTTTGGGTTGATGGTCAGTTTTATAGACCGGGTTCCCATAATATCGCTTGAAATGATACGGGCTTCCGAGCCCTTGGGAACGCGTACATCACCATTTAAGGTGAAAGCAACCAGCAACCGGCCTTCGTTTGTACCGGCAAACCTGATTTCCCGAACCTGGCCAACCTGGTAGCCGTTTATGGTTACTGCACTTGATTTCTGAAGTCCATCAACGTGTTGGTAAAGGGCATAATAGGTTGTATTTGTGTTGAAAAAATCGACTCCTTTCAGGTAATTTATGCCCCATATAAAAATAACAATACTGGCTACAACTAAAATCCCGAGTTTGGTGTACTTCGATAGTTTCATGGTAATTCTGTTTTGGTTTTTCCTGTATTTCAAACAGTTTTTGACCGTCATTATGCTGCAATATTACTAAGCATTCGTTTATCAAACAAGCCCGCTATTGCCCCATGCGGCCTAGCGCCTGGTCTACAGGGATGAGTTTATCATGGTCGAATGCGACAATAAACGCATCGGGATAAACCGATTTTGCATATTGCTTAAGCCGGTTTGCCTCATCGTAATTCGTTGTTTTTCCGTAGTAATATTTGTAAATATTGCCCTGTTTTTGGCAATCAATGCCTTTTAAACCTTTAAAATTGTATGGTTTCAGTTCCAGTAACTGGCGAGTGGCTGCTACTTGTATTTTAAAGCAAATGTTGCTTTCACTATCCGGGCTTGAGGCTTTAACCACTTCTTTATCCGAGTTGTTGCTTGGGGCTGAAGTCTGTGATTTCGGAGTGTTTTCGGTCGAAAGCGATTCTGTACGGCTTGTCCCGATTGGGGTTCGCTTAGGCTGAATCGAGCTTTCAACCTGCTCTGTATCTGCGTTGTCCGATTGCGAAATTGTTAAGTCGTTGCGGGTTTCGTGGTCGTGTTTGTAGTCCTTCACCGCTTGGCAAATAGCTTGGGCAAGTTTGTTCTGCCCTGTTTCCGAATTCAGGTAATTGGCTTCATCGCGGTTGCTTAAATAACCAATTTCGATTAGTACGGCAGGCATGGTGGTTTGGCGCAATACCAAAAAACCGGCCTGTTTTACGCCTCGGTCAGTCCTTGCGGCATGACTGCTGAATTTATCCTGTACCAGCGAGGCCATTTTAAGGCTTTGCTCCAAGTAGAGTTGCTGCACCAAATCGAACATGATGTACGATTCGGACGAATTTGGGTCGAAACCTTCATAGCGTGTATTGTAGTCGTTTTCAATCAAAATCACGGAGTTTTCTTTTTTGGCTACTTCCAGGTTATCGTTGGTTCGGTGCATCCCAAGGACATAGGTTTCGGTGCCCTTGATGGATGGGCTTGGGCACGAGTTGGCATGTAGCGATAAAAATAAATCTGCTTTGTTATCGATAGCTTTTTGCGCCCGCAGGTGCAAGGGGATAAAACTGTCGGTTTGCCGCGTATAAACAAGGTTTGCGTCCGGAACTTCCTGGTTGATAAGTTTTCCTAGTTTTAGTGCCAGACTAAGGACAATGTTTTTTTCACTCAACCCGTGGTATACTGCTCCCGGATCGTTGCCTCCGTGCCCCGGATCAACAACGATCGTAAATTTTTTACTTTGAATTGCTTTGGCATCAAGCCTTACAGGAAGGGCAACCAACAGGAAAAAGCAAGCGAAAATGATGCAGCGCGTTTGTTTCATGGGCATTCGGGCTTCTGGCTGGTAAAAATAGAAATATTAAAATTATTTTTTATTCGTTAACCTCTTAGTCACCGATGAATTTATATTTTTGCACACCAACCAGCCAAAAAAAGGCCAATTTGAAAGCATTTTTGACAAGAAGGTTACTGACATGCCTGCTCATATTTACCGGTTTTATTGCATGGGCGCAAGAAAGTTCGCATATGTCGTTCGAGCAACTCGAAGCATCGGATTCGCTGCTATCCATAGCGCCGGTTGATACTTCTGGTATCGGTTCCATTCAGGTGGTTCCGGCCGACTCGCTGGCAACCGATTCAATCGGAGCCAAAGCGGATAAAAAGCCGGTATTGGAGGCCACAATCACCTATACTGCAAAAGATTCCATTGTTGTGTCGCTTGATGGGAAAAAGGTTTATATGTACAAGGAAGGGCAAGTGAATTATGAAAGCATTGAGTTGAAGGCCGATTACATAGTACTGGATTTGAACACGAAGGAAGTTTATGCCGAAGGTTTGCCCGATTCAACCGGGGTAATGGCTGGTAACCCCGTGTTTTTGGACGGGACTGACGAGTTTGAGTGCATGACACTCCGGTACAATTTTAAATCGCAAAAAGGGATTATCCAGGATGTAAAAACGGAACAAGGCGATGGTTATGTACACAGCGAGCGTACCAAAAAGATTGATAAAGATGCCTTTATACTGAAAAACGGAAAATATACCACTTGCGATGCCGATCACCCACACTTTTACCTGGCAATGACCAAAGCCAAAGTAATTTCGAACAAAAAAATTATTACAGGGCCGGCGTACATGGTACTCGAAGATTTTCCGATATATTTCCCCATACTGCCCTTTGGTTTCTTTCCTAACTCGCCAAGTTATTCGTCCGGAATTATTATCCCGTCGTATGGGGAGGAAAACAGCCGCGGCTTTTTTCTTCGCGAAGGGGGATATTACTGGGCAGCCAGCCAATACTTTGATGTAACCTTAAAGGGCGATATTTATTCGAAAGGTTCGTGGGGAACTTATGTGACTTCGAATTACAGAAAACGGTATAAATTCAATGGCAACGTTAACCTGCGCTACAACGTGAACAAATACAGCGAAAAGGGTTTGCCCGATTACAGCCGGAGCCCTGGGTTTAGCGTTCAATGGACTCATTCACAGGACGGAAAAGCCAACCCAAACCAATCGTTCTCGGCTAGTGTAAACATGTCAACATCGTCATACGATAAAGAAAACTCATATAACGTTTACAGCTACTTGAGCACACAAAAATCGTCGAGCATCAGTTACAGTAAAAAATGGGAAAACTCGCCCTTTAACATGTCGGTCAACTTTCGGCACTCGCAAAACTCGACCGACTCGGCCATGATGAGCCTGAGCTTTCCGGAAATGACCCTTAATATGGCCAAAATCTACCCGTTTAAGTCGAAAAGCAGGGTTGGAAAACAAAGGTTCTGGGAGAAAATAAGCATTGGTTATACCGGAAACGTAAAAAACTCGATAACGGCAAAAGAGAGCGAAATCCTGGATAAATCCTTAATCAAAGATTGGCAGAACGGGATACAACATGCCATCCCAATCACATTGCCAAGTTTTACCTTGTTCAAATACCTGAACATGAGCCCTTCGTTCAATTACCGCGAACGCTGGTATAGCAACGAGCTTCAGTATAAATATGCTTACAACCCGGCAACTTACCAAGGTACACTGTTCACCGATACGATTTACGGTTTGAAACGAAACTACGAGTACTCGTATGCTCTTAGTTCGTCGACCAATATTTACGGGTTGTACGTTATGCGCAACCAAAGCGGGAGGTTGAAAGCCATCCGCCATAAAATTACACCGACAACAAGTTTTAGCTACCGTCCCGATTTTGGTGACCCGAAATACGGGTTCTGGGATTCGTACGTGGACGAACGAGGCAAAATTGTTTACAAAAACCGCTTTGCCAATGGTGTTTTTGGCTCTACCGGTCGGGGCGAAAGTGGTGCTATTAGTATGAGTATCAGTAATAACATTGAAGCCAAACTGGCTTCAAAAAACGATACCACCTCGTCTGATAGCGATAAGAAAGACAAGTTTGAAAAGCTAAAACTGCTCGACCTAAACTTCAGCGGCTCGTACAACCTCATTGCCGACTCGCTGAATTTGAGCAATATCAGCATTTCGGGGCGAACAACCGTGAAAGGAATGAATATCAGTTTTGGTGGTACCCTTAATCCGTACCTCACCGATGCTACTGGGGCAACTACCATTAACCAGTATGCCTGGAGCCACCGTTCGGGTTTGGCAAAACTGGGACGCCTCACCAATGCAAACATGTCGTTTGGCTGGTCATTCAAGTCGAAAGAGAAAGAAACGGGCGAGCAAAAGGGAGCCGACGGACAACCTGCCCCAGGAAATGACAGTGGCGATGTGTTTGATGAACCTGATAATGACATGCCGATAATGACCATGCTTGGGCCTCAATATTACGATTTTAGCATTCCCTGGGAATTCCGGGCCGATTATTCGATGAGCTATTCGCGGCCAAACCCATTTAAAGATGCCGTAGTGAACCAAAGTGTGAACTTAAGCGGCCGGATGAGCCTTACCAAAAACTGGAACATGACTATGACGACTAACTTCGATATCGAAGCCGGAAAGTTTTCGTTTACAACTTTCAACGTTTCGCGCACCTTGCATTGCTGGAACATGAGCTTCAACTTTGTTCCTTTTGGCGACAGGCGTAGTTACAGCTTTTCGCTCAACGCATCGTCGTCAATACTGAAAGACCTGAAAGTAGACAAAAACAAGAGCTGGTACGATAATTAATACGCAAAAAAACAACACGTGGAACTTGACGGTAAACCGGAGTCCCCGGCAACTTCTGTTTTTTTTAACAAGCTGTTATCCAATCTCTGTTAGGTTTTTTGTAGCCCCGATGTTATCTTTTTCCCTTAATGTTGTTCAAATTTTGCATGACGAAATGATTCTTCATTTATGATATTATCTTTAAGTCAAATAAATTAAGAATCAAGTGTCTTTTTTTATCGATACGAATTTTATTTCTTTGTATTCTGATTATTAAAAATCAATCTAAATAATTTAATATGGGTATTAGCAAAAACAAAATGGTTTCGTTGACTTACGATTTGAGAATCGGTGGGGCAGAGGGTGAATTGATAGAGCAGGCAACTGCCGAGAGACCATTGACATTTTTATATGGTGCAGGCATGATGTTACCTAAGTTTGAAGCACTGCTGGAAGGCATGGAACAAGGTAAAACATTCGAAATTGCGTTGGCCTGTGCCGATGCTTACGGCGAATTGGACGAGAATGCAGTGGTTGACCTGCCGAAAAGCATTTTTATTTTAGATGGTAAATTCGACGACGAACTGATTAGCATTGGAAACACCGTTCCGATGATGAGCTCAAGCGGTCAACGGATGAATGGCATTGTGCTGGAAGTAACCGACGATATTGTTAAAATGGACTTTAACCATCCGCTGGCGGGCGAAGACCTGCACTTCCGAGGCGATATACTCGAAGTTCGCGAAGCAAGCGACGAAGAAATTGCTGCAACGTTAAGTGGTGGCTGCGGAAGCGGCTGCGGTTGTGGCTCGGGCGACTCGGGTTGCGGAAGCGGCTGTGGCTGCGACGACGAATCGTGCGCGACCGAAAGCGCACACGGCGGTTGCGGTTGTGGTTGCTGATTGAAAAAGTTTAGTATCGATACATCCTTGTTGCCGCTTGCTGGCGACAAGGTTTTTTAATACGTTAAAATGAACAGCTTCGGACAAATTTTCAGGCTAACATCTTTTGGTGAATCACATGGCCGCGGCATCGGCGGTATTATCGATGGATGTCCGGCTGGGTTGGAAATCGACCTGGATTTTATTCAGCATGAATTAAACCGGCGCAAACCCGGTCAATCCAAAATCACCACACAAAGGGCCGAGTCTGACCAGGTTGAATTTCTTTCGGGTATTTTTGAAGGTAAAACACAGGGAAGCCCAATCGGCTTTGTTGTTTGGAACAAGGATCAGCACTCCAACGACTACGATAACCTGAAAGATGTGTTTCGTCCCTCTCATGCCGATTTTACATACCTGAAAAAATATGGAAGCCGCGACCATCGCGGAGGTGGCCGTTCGTCGGCCCGCGAAACTATTGCCAGGGTTGTTGCCGGAGCTGTGGCCAAATTACTGCTCCGTAGACAAGGTATCCGTATTGATGCGTTTGTGAAGCAGGTGGGCGAGGTTGAACTGGAAAAAAGTTACCTGGAGCTCGATTTAAATCAAATCGATTCGAACATTGTTCGTTGTCCAGATGCTGAAACGGCCGATAAAATGATTGCCCGAATTCTGGAAGCCGGAAATAACCACGATACGGTGGGCGGCATAATTCAAGGCGTTGTGCGCGGCGTTCCGGTAGGTTTTGGCGAACCGGTGTTCAATAAACTTCATGCCGATTTGGGGCATGCTATGCTGGGCATAAATGCAGTGAAAGGCTTTGAATACGGTTCCGGTTTTGAAGGCACCAAGTTATCGGGCTCGCAGCATAACGACATTTTTGTAAAAACAGGCGATGGAATCCGCACTAAAACCAACCATTCTGGTGGTATCCAAGGCGGAATCAGTAATGGTGAAGATATTTATTTCAATGTGGCTTTTAAACCAATCGCGACCCTGCTAAAAGAGCAGCAAACGGTTGATAAAGATGAAAATGAAACCATCATAAACCCGAAAGGGCGTCATGATCCCTGTGTTCTGCCGCGTGCTGTTCCCATTGTTGAAGCAATGGCCGCGCTGGTATTCGCCGATCATTATTTGTTACACAAAATAAATCAGTTATAATGCCTAGAAAAAAAAGAGATCGCCGTCTGCTGGCTCCACCAGCCATTAAAGGACTAACTGTTTACGGGCCCAAAAACCGCTCTGAGCAGGTCATTCTTTATTTCGAAGAATACGAAACCATCAAGTTACTCGATTACGAGAACATGACCCAGGAAGAAGCCGCCGTTTGCATGGAGGTATCGCGTCCGACGCTGACCCGGATTTACGAATCGGCCCGTAATAAAGTAGCCCAATCAATGGTTGAAGGTAAAGACCTGATAATTCGTGGCGGGAAATTCCTGTTCGACGAAAATTGGTTCTTTTGTAACAATTGCCAGGCAAAATTCAACCGTATTATCGAAAGCGAAAAAACCTGTCCGGTTTGTAACTCGCTCGAAATTATTACGCTGAACGAGTTTTACGCCGGCGAATAATTTTTTGTTTTTTTTCACCCCTAAGAATTCCCGGATATGCAGTTTATACTGACATGTCCGGGATTTCTTTTGTTCTATCCCAAAAACAAAAAGCCCCGGACGTCAGCACTGAGCCCGGGGCTTTTTGGAAAAAATTTAGCAGAATGGTACGATGCTATTGGAAAAGCTTTTTCAGTTCGCTTCCAATCTTTTTTACCGAATTATCAATCTGCTCTTTCGACGATTTTTTCACCTCTTCGGTAATCTGATCCTTGGCTTTGCTTAAATCCAGGCTCACTTTAGGCGATTTCATATCACCTTTTACAACCACTCCCACATCCAGTTTGCTGATGTTTTCGCTACCAGGCAAAAAGTTCAGCCCCTTCAAAATGTCGCCGTTCAAAGCGTCCTTATTTACTTTAAAAGCCAAATCCAGGTTCATGGTACGATCAACCATCACTTGTCCCGAAACGGTTACTTCCTGGTCGGCAATTTGGGTACTGAACGGATTCACCAGCAAGTTGCCCTGGTCAATTTTAAAATTCGAAGTGAAGTCTTTGATCTTCATATTATTCAATTTGTCGCTTTTAATGAAGTTCTTCACCTGATCGAAAATGGGCGAATCGGCAATTTGCAGGTTCTGGGTGCTTAGTAAACCACTACCGGTCATCGAACTTGGAATAATAGACATGTTTTTATCGAGCTTTCCTTTAAACTTAATTTGCGACGACAGCTGGCCCGAACTTTTTGAGGCAATGGGGGCATAGCGTTGCATCGTACTGAATGATTGGAATGTAGCCGGTATTTCGAAGGAATTGATTTGCACATTAAAGTCGAAATCGGGTTGGCTGGTTTCGCTGCTTACATAATTACCATCGATGGTGAGTTCGCCATTCAACATGTTCATATTCAGCTTTTGCAGTTGAAGGATTTTATTTTTCACGATGATGCTCCCATCAATCTGCTCAATTGTAAGCTTATCGAAAGTGGCTTTGGCAATCTGCGAACGGAAGTTAAGATCGAGGTTTCCGGGAACCTCAAAGGCAACCAGGCTGTCGTTACTAGCCGTTGCGGCAGTGCTGTCCTGGGCCATTAACGATGCCAGCTCGTTAAAATTCATATAATTCGATTGCAGGTTGAAACTTCCCTGCAAAGTTTTATCCTTCAGGAAATAGGGAAGGTAATTCGATAGTTTCCCGTTCAGTGTGAAATCGCTTTCGCCGGTTTTGGCCGCCAACGACTGGATGTTGATTTCCTGGTTCGTAATTTTTACCGAACCGCTGTTCAGTTCAAAGGCTTTGGTAATTTGCGGCGTTTTTACGCGAATACCTTTGAAATTGAAATTCCCGCTTGAGTTTATCCGTGTGAAATCCTGGGCTTCAACGGCCGACATGGTTCCGGCAATCCTCAGGCTGCCTTCTACAATCCCTTTCAGTTCAACGCTATCCATCGGAATGGCATTGGCCAGGCTCGCAAAATCGATAGTCCCCGATGCTGCTGCATCAAAAGTCGGGTCACTCATCGGGGTGGTTAGCAGCAAACGCATATCTACCGGGTTTTGACGGATTTCGATGTGGGCTTTTGAAACATCCACTTTCAGCGCGTTCAAATCGCCCTGGGGTTTGCTGACTGCTGCATCCAACGAAATGTTGTTGATTTTTTCGGGGAGGTTTTCGTATTGAAAAGTGCCATTTTTAATGTACAGGTGTGAGTTGATTTCGGGATAATTTTCGTTGTAAAACCAGCCTTTAATGTTGCTTTCGAAGCCGGCTTCACCGCTTGCGTTTACCCCTTTCAGGTAACTTTGGTAGCTTTGCGGTACCAGGGCCAGCAAGGTTTTAAAGTCGCTTTGGGGCTGTTTCAGGTTCAGGTCGAAGTACATACTGTCCGACGGCATTTCAAAACGTCCGCTCACATCCAGGGGCAGTTCGTTCAGGTAAAGTTTCGATTCGCCAAACTCAAAAGCCATTTTGTCGTAGTCGGCGCTAAGTTCACTTTCAACTTTCAAAACGGTTTTGGTAATGTATTGTACCGAGTCGTATTCGAATACAAACTCGCCAACGTCGCCCTTCAGTTTAAATTTGGTCAAGGTTCCTTCCACTTTTCCCGAAGCATCCATGGTTATGTTTTTAAGTTGAACCAGCATTGGCGATGCTTTATCTTCGTAGGTCAGGCTCAGATCCCGCACTTCGATCGACTGAATGTTCAGTGCCATCGACGACTGAGTAGTATCAGCAGGGGCTGTTTCTTCTTCCGGCATGGCAATGTCCCAGTTTACTGCCCCGTCGGTTGCAGACAGTAAATAAACATTTGCACCGGTAAGCTTTACCGACGAAATTTTTAGCTCGTCGCTCCCAAACAAATCTCCCAACGATAAGCTGGTTGAAATGGATTGGGCCGCCAGTAAGGTGTCGTTCTGAAACTGTTCTTTTCCGGTTACGGTGAGGCCAACAATTTCGGCATTTACTTTCGGAAAGCTCTTGAAGAGATTCAACCGGACATTTTCAAAATCGATGGTTGCATTGAGGCTTTTGTTTAGCTCGGTTTTTACTTTCTGTGTCAGGGGGCCCTTAAAAATCACCGGTATCAGAATGGCTGATGCCAGAAGAACCACAAGTACGATTGCTAGTACGATTCCTAATTTTTTCATGGTATTTTATGTTTCACGTTTTGTGTTTCGAGTTTCGAGTTTCGAGTTTCAAGTTTACGATTTTTGCCTATCATATTGAAAACCTCTGTATTGACATATTCTTTCACTGGTTAACTTCTTTTAAGTCGGATACCAGCATTTCGCGCAGCATATTTAGTGCCGTTTGTGCACTTCGCTGGATATTTCGTTCGCGGTTGTGGTGAAAACGATAATTTTTTGCCTGTGTTCCATTGGGCCCAGAAACGGCTATCCACACGGTTCCAACTGGTTTTTCAGCCGAGCCTCCGTCGGGGCCTGCAATACCCGTAGTAGCTATGGCATAGTGGGTTCCAAGCGCTTTTTTCACACCAAGTACCATTTCGTTGGCGGTTTCGCAACTAACGGCCCCATAGGCTGCCAGCGTTTCGGCCTTTACGCCCAGCAGGTTTATTTTTACCTCGTTCGAATAAGCCACAACCCCGCCTTTAAAATAAGCCGACGAACCCGGAACCTGAGTGAACAGCTGGGCAATGGCTCCCCCGGTACAGCTTTCGGCAGTGGCCACAAAAGCCCCCTTTTTTTGCAGTAGTTTGGCAGCAATGCCCGAAATGGTGTCGTTGTTGTAACCGAAAATATGCTCGGGAATAAGTTGCTCGAGTTGGGTAACCTGGTGTTCAACTTCCTGCTTCAGTGTGTCCATATTGTTGCCGTATGCGCTAAGCCGGAGCCTTATCATTAACTGGTTAGGCAGGTAAGCCAGTTTGATGTAGGGTGGGAGGGCTGTTTCCCAACTTTCGATACGTTCGGCCAGCATCGACTCCGGAATGCCGTACACCAGTACCGTTTGGTGATAAATAGACCGCACTTTGCCGTTGTTTCGCAGGCGCGGCAGTACTTCGTCTTCCATAATCCCCATCATTTCGTACGGAACGCCGGGCATGGCAACAAAAATTGTGTCGTTACGCTCGAACCACATGCCGGGAGCGGTACCGTTGGCATTGTGTAAAACCGTTGCAAGCGCGGGGACCAATGCCTGGTCGCGGTTTAGTTGGTTGATGGCTACGTTCCGTTTCGAAAGTAAATTGATAACATGTTCCAGGGTTGTCTCATCCAGGTGCATGGCGCAATTGAAGTAATCGCACAGCGCTTTTTTTGTAATGTCGTCCTTGGTTGGGCCCAGCCCGCCGGTAATCAAAACTAGGTCGGCGCGGCTCTCGGCATCGGCAAAAGCGCGCATAATGTGGCTGTGTTCGTCGTGTACCGATGTAATTTGGTACACTTCAATGCCATTCAAGTTCAGTTGTTCAGCCATCCAGGCCGAGTTGGTGTCAACGATTTGTCCAATCAGTATTTCGTCGCCTATGGTGATAATTTCTGCCTTCATTTATACAGTTATCAGTTTTCAGTTTGAGCTTACTTGTTGAAATAGCCTTTCGCGAGGTGAGCCTTTTTTATATTGTATGTGCCTGACTGGTTTTGTTCAGTGCCTTTAAGCGTTGCAAAAGCGTTGGGTGCGAATAGTGCACAAATACATAGGCCGGGTGGGGGCGCAGGTTGCTAAGGTTGTTTACCGAAAGCTTTTTTAACGCAGTTGCCAGGGCTTCGGTATCGAAATTTTTGGCGGCAAAGGAATCGGCTTCGTATTCATTTTTACGCGAAAAAACATTCATTCCAATTCCCATAACCGACGACAAGGGCGAATACAGAATGCCAAAAGTAATGAGCCCAAGGTGGAAGTAGGCCTTATCAACCCCCAACGCCTGCGAAAGCTCAGGACTATCGATGACCAGAGAAAAAACAAAAAGCATAATCCCCGTTTGCAGTATTCCGAGCACCAGGCTCCAAATGATATGCTTCTTTTTATAGTGTCCTATTTCGTGTGCCAACACGGCAACCAGTTCCGGAGTTTCCATATCGCTGATGAGGGTATCGTACAAAACAATGCGTTTTTTGCTCCCCAAACCGCTAAAGTAAGCATTGGCTTTGCTCGACCGTTTGGAACCGTCGATAACAAAAATATTATCGAGTTTGAAACCAACTTTTGATGCAAACGCGTTGATGGCCGTTTTTAGTTCGCCTTCATGGAGCGGTGTTTGCTTGTTGAATAAAGGCACAATAAGGCTGGAATAAAACATAGCCATGAATATGGAAAAAGCGCTAACAACCAACCAAACCCAAAGCCAGAAGTGCTGTCCGGTTTTGTTGTAAATCCAGATAATGAGCGCCATTAGCCCTCCTCCAATAAGGGCGCCAAGCAGCCAGCCTTTCAATTTGTCGAGGATGTAAGTTTTCGGAGTGGTTTTGTTGAAACCAAATTTTTCTTCAATTACAAAAGTGCTATACAGGTCGAAGGGCGTAGCAAGAATGTCGGATGCCAGCAACAATACACCAAAAAACACAAGGGCCGAAACAACCGGGTTTGTGGATACTGCAAGTGCCCAACTGTTGACCAAGGCAAAACCGCCGAAAAACAACATGCCCAAAATCAATATAAAACTAAAGGTGCCAGTAAGCATTCCGAACCGGTGATTGGTTTTCGAATAAGCTTGCTGTTTGCGGTATTTTTCTTCGTCGTAAATTCCCCTCAGTTCATCGGGAACCTGTTCGCTCCAGCGCGTAGTATTCAGGTAATCAAGTGTGCGTTCCAGTACGAAATCAAAAACAAGGATGGCTACAATTGCCCAAAAAATAATTGTCATTCTATCGTTATCTTCATTAAGCAGTCAAAGGTAAAAAAAAGCCCGGACAGCGACTTTGATAAGTGACACAGTTTAATGAACATTATCGCCGGAGCTTGTTGCATAACGTTCAATGCTTATTGCATAAGGTTTCCCTAAATTGATACCCTTTGTCTTATTAATTAACGTGAGTTCGACCTAAGCAAAAGGTGCAATTTGGTTTATTTCAATAATTTTCTGAACTCTCAATGTTGGTTTTTTGGTCAAAAAGGAATAAGCGATTAAGCCAGAAAGCAGATTTGACAGGAAGTTTTCGAAGCTGCGATGCCTGGTGTGTTCGATTTGACAGATGTTCTTTAGTTCATCGTTAACTGTTTCAATCAATGCTCGTTTGCGCAAAAGGATTTTATCTTGGAGTAGCATCAGTGAGTTCTTCATGTTCTTGCGAATCTTGGTAATCAGGTGAATGCCATCGATAAATAGTTCATCAAATAGTGATTTGGATATATACCCTTTGTCTCCAATTAGTTTCCCGAATATCTTATCATGAAAGTTTTTGTTTTTCAGAGGTTCACGGTCATCCACGTTGCCCTGGGTAAACAGAAAATCAAGGATTTCTCCTTTGTCGTTTATTACAATGTGCAGCTTGAATCCGAAGAACCATCCCATTGAACACTGGCCCTTTGTTGCCAGACCTTTGAAGGTTTTATGCTGAAACTCACGTCTAATATGGCAAACCCGGATCGGAGTGGAATCAATAAATGAAACACCGGTACATTTGCCAAGGCAACATAACTGAAGAAAGACAGCCATTGGCATTAATGTTTTTTGCTGTAATTCGACAAAACGATTGTATGCCACGGTTTTTGGAAAATCAGATTGCATATGCTTTTGAACGTGCATGGTGTAAAAATGCTTTAAGCAACGATAATTTTTCAAGTGAAATAGGACTATGATGGTGATAACTTCGCTATCAGACATGGTAAACTTGCGCTTTCTTCGCTTTACAGAGGTCTTTTCATCCAGGACATGTCCCTGCTTGGCTTGTTCAAATTCTTTGCAAAATTCGTCTGCCAGATAGAAAAATTTCGGTAATTTTAGAGTCCATAATAGAACAAGGTTTTGTTTGTTAAATATTTAAATTCGAGATACTTAAATATAAACAAAATCTTGTTTCTTTTCTTATTGTCTTTCGTGTTTCTTACGTCGAACTCACGTTGTTTAAGCTTTTGGCAGCTATTCGGCTGCTTTTACAAGCTACCATAGGCCTTTAACAACCGTTTAGATGCTTATGACAGCCGTTGAGATGCTTATGACAACCGTTCAGATGCATATGACAACCGTTGAGATGCTTATGACAACCGTTTAGATGCATATGACAACCGTTTAGATGCGTTTGACAACCGTTTAGATGCGTATGACAACCGTTTAGATGCGTTTGACAACCGTTTAGATGTGTATGACAACCGTTTAGATGTTATGACAGCCATTTAGATGTTATGACAGCCATTTAGATGCGTATGACAACCATTTAGATGTTATAACAGCCATTTAGATGCGTATGACAGCCGTTCAGATACCTTTGACAGCCGTTCAGATACCTTTGACAGCCGTTCAGGTGCTGATAATAACCGCGGGCACTATACTACGGCCTTAGGGCTTGTTATATGCTTTGTTTTGAAGGTTTTATTTATCGTAAATTTGCTTACGATACATGTTTTTGAATGGTCGTTGCACAAGGTTGAATGGTCATTGCATAAAGTGAAGTGATTGTGGTACGGCATTCATCGGTTATTGAAGTTGGCTGGTGTCAAAATGTTGTTGCGGTTTGAGGGAAAGCAACTATTTTTTCGTCTCTTCAACACAGAAGAGGGCAAGTAATCGGAAACTATGCAATCGATTTCCATGGAAAAACCGAAGCTTTTTGTATTTTGTGTCCGCAAATTTCATTTTAACTTAAACCATGATAAACAGAAGAAGTTTTCTACGTACTGTTCCGGCACTGGGGGCAGGCACGCTACTCACAACAACGGCTTTTGCACGAGCCGGGAGCAACAAAAAACCAGAGGCCATCTCGCACCGGGCCTACTGGATCGACTTAATCGACAAAATTTCCCGGCCTGTATTGGATGCCGGAAGTGCTAAACGACTGAAAGCAGACATGCCGGTTGAAACGCCAAACGGCAAAAATGAAAAAAAATCGACCTACCTGGAGGCCGTCGGACGCTTGCTGGCCGGAATGGCCCCCTGGCTCGAAAGTGAAGGGGGAAACGCAGATGAAGAAAAACTCAGGAGTGATTACCGTACAAAAGCCAGGCAAACGATCGCCAGCATTGCAGACCCCACCTCGCCCGATTACCTGTTCGACTACATGGAAGGACAAATGCTGGTTGATTCCGCATTTTTGGCTCATGCCTTTTTGCGGGCGCCAAAACAGTTGTGGGAGCCATTGTCCGAGTCTGTTAAGCAAGATATTGTACGCTGTTTTGTTGCTACCCAGACTGTGAAACCACCGTATAACAACTGGTTGCTTTTTGCGGCAATGGTCGAGGCTTTCTTTTTGAAAAACAATTTGCCATACGATATCATGCGCCTTGATTTTGCAGTGAAAAAGCACCAAGAGTGGTACTTGGGTGATGGCATGTATGGCGACGGGTCTAATTTTCATTGGGATTATTACAACAGCTACGTGATTCAACCCATGTTGATGGATATTGTCGATCTGATGGCGGAAAAAAAATTGTTCGACATCAAAGAGACGGAAAAAATAGCCACCCGATTTACCCGCTATGCCGCCATTCAAGAACAATTGATTTCGCCCGAAGGAAGCTTCCCCGCTATCGGGCGCTCAATTACCTACCGCATGGGAGCTTTTCAACACTTGTCACAAGCGGCCTTGCAGGGGCGTTTGCCCGAGCAGTTAAAACCGGCGCAGGTGCGTTGTGCACTTACCGCGGTGATGCAACGACTCATGTCGGCACCCGGCACCTTTAACGAAAAGGGTTGGTTGCAGCTGGGGCTTTGCGGGCATCAGCCGGCACTGGCCGAATACTATATTTCAACCGGTAGTTTGTACCTGTGCAGTGTTGGTCTGCTGGCGCTTGGCCTGCCCGAAACCCATGAGTTTTGGAGTGGTGAAGATAGTTCGTGGAGCAGCGTGCGGGTCTGGAATGGGGAGAACCAGAAAGCGGATCATGCCATCTATGTATAAGTCATCTATAAATCAAATCAATTTGAAAAAAATGAATAAATTGTATCTTCTTGTTGCCATGCTTAGCTTGGCCCTGGTATCGTGCAAACCCTCAGCGCCAAAAGAAAAACCTATTGCAGAAGTAATTAACGAGTCGCTCAACTTTGCAACCAAACAAAGCTTGTTGATGGCCGAATCGCTAAAAGATCAGCCTACCCGGCTACCGAAAACAATCGATAAAGACGGAAAACTCGAAACCTGTGGCTCGGGTTGGTGGGTGAGCGGCTTCTTTCCCGGGCAACTGTGGTATTTATACGAAAACACTCCAACGGATTCGCTGAAGAACTGGGCGATTAACTATACCCTTCGGGTTGAGGACCAAAAAAACACCACTAATAACCACGATGTGGGCTTTATGATTTTTTGCTCCTTCGGGAATGCCTACCGCCTCACCGGCGATACGGCTTACCGCGAAGTCATTCGTACAGCCTCTAATTCGCTGATTACGCGTTTCAACCCAACCATTGGCAGTATCCGATCGTGGGACACACCACCGAATCATAAATGGCAATTCGCGGTTATTATTGACAATATGATGAACCTGGAAATGTTGGAATGGACTACTAAAGCCTTTAGCGATACCACGTATAGCTACATTGCCGAAACACATGCGAACACGACAATAAAAAACCACTTCCGTCCCGATTACAGTTCGTACCACGTGGTTTCGTATGACACCATTACTGGTCAGGTTGAACGCAAGAACACCGCGCAGGGCTATGCCGACGAATCGGCTTGGGCACGGGGACAAGCCTGGGGCTTGTACGGGTATGTGATGATGTTCCGCGAAACCGGTAATTCAGCTTACCTGAACCAGGCGGAGCGTATTGCCGATTTTATTCTGAATAACCCAAATTTGCCGGCCGATAAAATCCCGTACTGGGATTTCAATGCGCCCGATATTCCGAACGCTAAACGCGATGCTTCGGCTGGAGCAATTATTTGCTCGGCTTTAATTGAATTGAGTGGCTTTGTCCCGGCTGATAAATCGAAAGAATATTTGGTTGTTGCCGAAAAACAACTCCGCAGCCTCAGCTCGCCTGATTTCCGCGCAAATTTGGGCGAAAATGGAAACTTCATTTTAAAACACAGTGTCGGACACTTCGGCGGCAACAGTGAAGTGGACGTTCCACTCACCTATGCCGACTATTATTATGTAGAGGCGCTGATGCGGATGAAAAAGCTAATCGCTTCAAAATAAACGGGAATGAGGTTGATGAAGGGATGGATGTTGCTGTTTTGCATGCTTGGCCTGTTGTGCAGCTGTGGAAATAAAACCGGCAAGGTAACCGCGAAACTGGTTACGGTTGCACCGGGCTGGGCCGAAAACAGTGTGAATGCCACCATTTTTCGAAAAAACTCGGTCGTATCAACTCGAAACTACCAGTTTGTAGCTTTTTACGACAGTGCAGCGCATGTGGTTTTGGCCCGCCGGGAACACGGCTCCGAAAAATGGGAAATTCACCAAACCCGGTACACCGGCAATATTCGGGATGCGCATAATGTAATTAGCCTGATGGTTGACGGCGACGGTTTCCTTCACTTGAGTTGGGACCACCACAACAACCCCTTGCATTATTGCCGCAGCCTGAAACCCGAAGGCTTGGAATTGGGCGATATGGAACCCATGATTGGCGAACACGAAAACGTGGTTTCATACCCCGAGTTTTACCGGATGGCCGATGGGGGGGTGCTGTTTGCCTATCGCGACGGCGGATCCGGAAACGGCAACCTGGTGCTGAACCGTTACGAGTTAGCACAGAAAAAATGGTCGCGGTTGCAAACAAACCTGATTGACGGCGAAGGCCAACGAAACGCCTATTGGCAATTGTTTGTTGATGGGAGGGGCACCATTCACGTTTCGTGGGTTTGGCGCGAGTCGCCTGATGTACGTTCGAACCATGATATGTGTTATGCCTGCTCGAAGGATGGCGGAAAAACCTGGGTGAAATCGACCGGAGAGCCTTGCAATTTGCCCATTAACGCGTCGACAGCTGAAGTGGTGAAAGTTATTCCGCAGGGGAGTAACCTGATAAACCAAACCTCGATGACTGCCGATGAGGAGGGAAACCCCTTTATTGCGACCTATTACAAAGACAAGGGTGACAGCTGTACCCAGTTTCACCTAATTTACAGGCAAAATGGTAGCTGGAAAAATAGCACCGCTCCTGACTTCCGCACTGGGACACCCAAATTAAAATTCGAATAAGTTGGCAAGGTATTTTTGCTCCTGCGAAAGCAATAATGTTCTCTCTAGTAGCTTACTGGCTGGTGTCTCAACTTTTATTGTGTAAATGGTTTTGGCAATTTCGATAGCTTTTTCTGGGCTCAGCGTTGCTCCCTTAGCTTTTAGTTGCCTATCCAGTTCTTTGTAGATTTTATATGCT
>JBKEAN010000124.1:0-17837 GCA_047972415.1 Mangrovibacterium sp. | reverse complement strand
TGTGCCCATGATCGTGTTTGTGGTCGTGATGAGGGTGATGAAGTTCGTGTAAACCCAATACGGTGTGCGGAATATCGCCGTGCGAGATAATTTGCAACGGGCAATTGTACGATGCCAATTGTTCGGTGGATATTTTGTTGCTCGGGTGATAATGCAGTTCGCGGTTCACGCAGGCAATGGTTTTTACATAGTACGAAATGGTGCCCACATCGTGCGAAACCAGGATGATGGCCATGCGCCGGTTCAACTCCTTCAGTTTATCGTACAGCTCGCTTTCGAACTGGTTATCTACAAAGGTATCGGGCTCGTCGAGCACCAGTAGCTCGGGTTTGTTCATCAAGGAGCGGCAAAGGAACACGCGTTGCATCTGCCCGCCCGACAGCTCGCCGATGGCTTTGTTGCGCAGGTGTAGCACGCCCATTTCTTTCAGTAGGCTTTCGGCATGTTCAATTTCGGCGCGGTTTTGCCCAAACAGGCTAAAATTTCGGTGGTCGGCTTTACCCGAACGTACCACATCAATAACCGTTATGGGGAAACGCTTGTCAATCTGGTTGATTTGCGGCAGGTAGCCAATCCTGGTTTCGGGAATGTGGAGGTGAATATGCCCGGCAGCCGGTTTCACCAAACCCAAAATTGCTTTTATAAGGGTGGTTTTGCCGCCGCCATTAGGGCCAATTACTCCCAGAAAGTCGAGCTGGTTGATGCAAAGATTGACATCTTTCAGCACCACTTCGTGGTCGTAACTAACGGTGAGTTGATGTATGTCGAGCAATTTATTCATACTGATGGATTCAGTTGTCAGTTAACATTTTTCCGTTTTGGTTACCTGTTAAATTTTCTGTTGTCTATAGTCTGTTATCTTATTGCCTGCTATCTCTTGGTGTTTTTGTTGGGCGTTGAGTGGCTACTGGCACCTCATTTTTTTGCTTCTGCTATTTGCCTTAACGGTTTTCAGCTGCCAGCATTTTATCGGCAATATCGCGCAGTTGAGCAGCCCAGTTTTCGCCCAGCGGATCAATTTGGATGAGCTCACCATCAATCTCGTTTGCCATTTGGCGGGCATTCTCCATGTTGAACTCCTTTTGTACAAAAATGGCTTTTATATTTTCATTTTTAGCCATTTCGGCCAACTCTTTCAGGTGTTTGGGCGATGGTTCTTTGCCGTCAACTTCCATAGCCACTTGTTCCAGCCCGTACTGGCGAGCCAGGTAAGTGAGTGCCGGGTGGAAAATGAGGAATTTTTTTGTGGGCAACTGATCGAATTTGCTACGAAGTTCTCGGTCAAGTGTGTCAATTTCAGCCTGAAAGTTCTCGTAATTTTTGGTTAGCGTTTCGTTGTGTTCGGGAAGAAGTTTGAGCAGGGCTTTGTAGCTTTCGTTCACAACTTTTTTTACTTCGCCCGGTGCCGACCAAATGTGCGGATCGATGCCGTGAAGGTGTACATGGTCGCCGTGAACGAGTTCTTCGCCGGCAATCCAGTCGGCCTGAACCGAGGTGTCGAAATATTTCAGCTTCGGATTGCTCTCAATAATTTTTTCAACCCAACCTTCTTCGAACCCGATACGGCCAATTCCCAACCAGGCCGCCGACTCCGAAAGCCCGGTCATTTGCGAGGGCATCAGCGCGTACAATTCGGGGCTAGCCCCCGGCGGCACCAATACATCAATCTGAACCAAATCGCCAGCAAGTTTTTCAACAAAATACTTTTGCGGAACAATAGTGACCGCCACGCGTGGTTTGTTGCTTGTTGTTGGTGCCGAACAGGCCATCGTAACGATAAAAATAAGTGCAAGTAGTTTTCTCATAAACGTTTTCTGTGGTTTCTATTTTCGGCTTAAAGATAATAAGTCGGCGAAATTTCTGTTTCAGAAAAAAATCGATCCGGCAGGACGAATAAAACAGCAAACAAGATGGAATGTTCTTTCCCTGGCAATTTCATTACAAAAGTTGGATTCTATTTTTTTGGTCGAAAACGTTGTGCTTTGAACTGCTCCCGTGTCGGAACCGGATCGTAGCCGTGTGTGCCCCAGGGATGACAATGTAAAATACGTTTGACGGTGAGATAAAACCCAATAAAAGGGCCGTGTACTTTAATGGCCTCAATAGCGTATTGCGAACAGGTGGGCACGTGGCGGCACGAGTTGGGCAGCAGCGGCGAAATAGCCGCCCGGTAAAAGTAAACCGGAAGCAAAAGTACCCAGCTCAACGCCTTCAATATAAAGTTTAAAACAGTTTGCATGTATCTGGTTTGGGGCAAAGGTAGGCATAATTGCAGATTTTGGAAATGATGGAAAATAAGTGGTTGAAGAACCAAAGCGCTTGCCTGCTGTTTATAAAGGGCACAAAAAAAGGAACTGATGGCAAAAGCCGAAGAATATATGAAGAAAGACCACGAGCTTTACGAGGAAGCGGTCGTGAATAACCAGGAAATTTCGCCGGGCGTATACTTGCTGTCGGTGAAGCGCCGGTACGATTTTAGGCCGGGGCAGGTGGTTAAACTGGCGGATGATCGCGTTCAACCGCCGCGCATTTATAGTATTTGCAGCGGAAACCACGAGCAGGAGATGAGCATTCTTTTCAATATAAAAGAAGATGGCTACCTGACCCCGAAATTGGCGGCCCTGGTTCCGGGCGATAGAATTTTGCTGACCGAACCCTACGGAAGTTTCACCGGATCGCAGAAACCGGCCTGGTGGATTGCCACCGGAACCGGGATTGCTCCGTTTTACAGCATGTTTCAGTCGGGATTGAGCGAAGGGAAAATGCTGATTCACGGCGCCAGTTTCCTCAACCAGTTTTATTTTGAAGACGAGCTCGACTGGGCGTTGGGCAAAAACTACCAACGCTGTTGTTCGCGTGAGCAGTCGTGCAACGTGTTTCCGGGCCGGGTGAGCGACTACCTGAAAAGCTTGGATACGCTGCCCAAAGACGTGCACTATTATTTGTGCGGCAAGGCTATTATGGTGGTCGAAGTTCGCGACCTGCTGATTAACTGCGGCGTTCCGTACGAAAACATTATTGCCGAAATTTATTTTTAAGGGGAGGCGGTTGAAAGAAGTTGGAGGATGTTGAAACACCCTTCAACGGTTCAACTTGTCAACATTTCAACGATTCAACCCTTCAACCTTCTTTTTCAATTTTATACCTTTGCCTAAAATTTTCAGGATGCAGAACGAAGCTTTATTTGGAAAAACACTGGACGAATTGCAGGACCTTTGCCTGGAACTGGGTTTGCCAAAATTCACAGCCAAACAAATTACCGATTGGCTCTACAAAAAGAAGGTGGGCAGCATCGACGAGATGAGCAACCTCTCTAAAAAAGCACGCGATCTGCTCTCGGAAAAATATGAATTTGGGCTGATTGATTCGACCCGTGTGCAGGAAAGCAAGGATGGTACCAAAAAATACCTGTTCCCAACCATGCACGGCAAGTTTGTTGAAACTGCCATGATTCCGGACCGCGACCGCAAAACGGTTTGCGTATCGTCGCAAGTGGGCTGTAAAATGGGCTGCCTGTTTTGCATGACTGGCAAACAAGGTTTCCAGGGGCAACTTACGGCTGGCGAAATTGTAAACCAAATCCGCAATATCCCCGAGTGGGAAGAGGTGAGCAACATTGTGTACATGGGCATGGGCGAGCCGTTCGATAATTTGGATGAAGTACTGAAAAGCACACAAATACTTACCTCTGAATGGGGTTTTGCCATGAGTCCACGCCGCATTACGGTGTCGTCCATTGGTATTGTACCGGGTTTGGTGCGTTTCCTCAACGAAAGCGAATGCCACCTGGCCATCAGCTTACATACCCCTTTTCATGACGAGCGCCAACGGTTGATGCCGGTTGAGATTGCTTACCCGCTGGACGAAGTGTTGGCCGAAATACGCCGCTGGGATTTTGGCCGTCAGCGCCGTGTTTCGTTCGAGTACATTGTTTTTCACGGGTTGAATGACACGCCTGCCCACGTGCGCGAAATGGCACGCATTCTCGATGGCATCAAATGCCGCATCAACCTTATTCGTTTCCACCCCATTCCGGATACGCCGCTGAAAGGAACCGACGAAACATCGCTGGAGGAATTTAAAGAAGGCTTGGAGAAAAAGGGCATCACCACCACCATTCGGGCCAGTCGCGGACAGGATATTTATGCCGCATGTGGGCTGCTGAGTACCAAAGCGCTACTGAAGAGTTGAAACCAAAAACCTGTTTCATCCAGATGTTGATGTGGCAAACCCGCCATTCGAAATCGAACAGATCCATTGTTTTTGCGTTTATAAACTGAAAGGGATACCGGTTCGTTTTTTAACATTTTTAAGCATTTCTGTCGGGAAAAAGACAGGAACAGTTCCTTCCAGATTTGTTAAATTGCGCATCCTTCAAACGAAATGCGAATGCTATGGACAGATTGCTTTGGTCGAAAGGATTATTGAAAAGTACACTGACAGTTACCCGAAATGCCGAGCAAATTGGCGCAATACGGTGGAACGGCTTGCTCAGTTCCGATGCGATTGCTACCCTGAAAGGGCGCCGGTTTGTGCTTCGGCGCGAGTTCTTTCTGTCGAAGTTGGAATTGTACGATGCCACCAATCAATCGCTGATGGCGAGCATGATGATTAACCTGTTTAATCCACGCACCGATTTGATTTTGAACGGAAAGCGTTTCGAATTGGAAATCAAAAATTTTTGGCAATCGCGCTGGGCATGGAAGTTCAACGGGCAGGAAATCATTGTTTTTACCAGCCACGAATTTTTAACCAAGGATAGCGGAAGTATCGATATTTTTTCGTCCGATTCCGAAGAGCTCGAAATCCTGATTTTGCTTGGTTTATTTGTTCGTAACCAGTTGGTCTTGTTTATGTTGTTTATTGCACTGGTTGTCCTTTTTATCTTAATTTAGTCTGGTTGTGCTTTTCTTCTGTGCCCTTGCATATTTTCAACCCGAAAACCACCCCAAATAGGGTTTGGTAGCCTGCTCAAAATCCGGGATAACCGGTAATTTGCGGGAACAAAATAACCCGGACGGGGTTAAAAAGCTGAAGCTGATATTCTTTTTTGATAAAGTGGATTTTAGAATTAAATTTACACGCATCAAAGCAATCCGGTATCGAGGTTCTTTGACTTTAAAAACGTTTAGCAAAGACTTAACATGAGCAAGCACAAAATAAAAATTGGTATTTCGCATGGCGACATCAACGGGATTGGTTACGAGGTGATTATGAAAACCTTGAATGACCCGAGAATTCTGGAAATGTGTACACCCATTGTTTACGGTTCGCCCAAAGTAGCGGCTTATCACCGCAAAGCGCTCGACATGGAACACTTCAATTTTAACACGGTACGTAATGCTGCAGAAGCCGATCCGCGCAAAGCCAACATTATTAACTGTATCGATGATAATATCAGGGTTGAGCTGGGCAAAATTTCCGATCTGGCCGGCGAAGCTTCGTACATGGCGCTCGATGCGGCCGTTCAGGATTTAAAATCGGGACAAATTGATGCGTTGATAACTGCCCCTATCAGCAAAGACAATATCCAAAGCGAAAAATTCAATTTTCCGGGACATACCGAGTTTTTGGCCGAGCAGTTCGAGACCAATAACTATGTCATGCTGATGGTGAGCGAAATGATGAAAATCGGAGTAGTAACCACCCATGTTCCATTACAAAAAGTAGCAGCGCTGATTACAAAAGAAGCAATTGTTCGCAAACTGCGCATCATTTCAGCATCAATGGAACAAGACTTCAGCATTAAAAAACCGCGGATCGCCGTGTTGGGTTTGAACCCACATGCCGGTGACGGCGGTTTGTTGGGCAGCGAAGAAAAAGACATTATCATTCCGGCAATTGAACAGGCCAAGGAAGAAGGCATTCTGGCTATCGGTCCGTATCCTTGCGACGGTTTTTTTGGTTCGGGCGATTACACCAAGTTCGACGCGATTTTGGCCATGTACCACGACCAGGGCTTGACCCCGTTTAAAGTGATTTCGTTCGAACGCGGTGTGAACTTTACAGCCGGATTGCCGGTTATCCGCACGTCGCCGGCACACGGAACAGCCTTCGACATTGCTGGCGAAAACAAAGCTTCGTGCGAGTCGTTCCGCGAAGCGCTGTATTTGGCCATTGATGTTCATAAGAACCGGATGTTGCACAAAGAAATCAGCAAAAACCCGCTGAGACGGTACGAAATTAACCCGAACCAAGTGGATGAGAGCGTTGGCTTTGCAGAGGACGAATCGACGATTTAAAATACTGAATACCTGATAAAAGGACATTGATTGACCGATTAATGTCCTTCTTTTTTACCAACACTATACCGCTTATGTACGAATTTGTAAACGGCCGTATTGCCGGACTGACCCCGGCCAATGCGGTAATCGAAACCGGAGGTATCGGTTATTTTATTCATATTTCGCTAAATACCTACTCGGCTATTAACGGCAAAGAAAAAGTGCTGCTTTACCTGCACCAGGTTGTTCGCGAGGATGCCCATTTGTTGTACGGTTTTGCCGACGACGAGGAACGCGGGCTTTTCCGGATGCTGATTTCGGTGAGCGGAATCGGGTCGAGTACGGCCCTGATGATGTTATCTTCACTAAATCCCGACGAAATAAGAAGGGCTATTCTCGAAGAAAATGTAAATTTGATAAAAGCGGTGAAAGGAATTGGGATTAAAACAGCCCAGCGGCTCATTATCGATTTGAAAGACAAAGTAAGCAAGTTGCCTGCCAGTGACCAAATTTTATTCAATAGACTGGACAATACAATCCGGGAAGAAGCGTTATCAGCTTTAGTGATGCTCGGATTTGTACGGAAAGATGTGGAAAAGGAACTTGACAAACTGCTGAAGGAAAATCCGTCGATAAAAGTTGAGCAGCTGATAAAATCGGCATTGAAAAGTCTTTAACCTAGATAGCGAGCGGTATTGAAAACATTTCTGAGAAATCTTTTGGCCACGATTGTTTTTTCAGGAGTTTTGGCCTTAGGCTGGACTTCGGTACCCGGTATTGGCTATGCTCAGCGAACGTTTTCAACCCCAAACCTGTACGAAAAGGCCCCCGCCGACAGCCTCCAAACCGATACCGTAGGAACGCTGATGTACCCGTTTAAGGACAAGGGCGAATTCGACTATACCCCGGATAAATTGCAGCCCGGAATTTTTCTGGAAACACCTTCAAACATTAAAACCGAAGCGGTTTACGACCCGCAAACCGGTCAGTATGTGATTACTGAAAAAGTTGGCGACATGAACTACCGCCTGCCCAAAACCATGTCGCTCGAAGAATATGTTCGCTACGACTTTCAAAACTCCATTCGCAACTATTGGCGGGCACGGGCTGCCGAACAGGATCAGGATGTTCGCGGAGGGCTCATCCCGCATCTTTCGGTGGGTGGCGAAGCGTTTAACCGGATTTTTGGCGGGAGCAACATCGACATCCGTCCGCAGGGCTTTGTCGAAGCCAGCTTTGGCTATCAAATGAACTCGACCGAAAACCCCGCAATTCCGGAACGTTTGCGCAAAGTCCCTTCGTTCGACTTCGACCAAAAAATACAAATGAACGTGAACGGAAGCATTGGCGACAAAATGAAAATGCGTGTGAACTACAACACCGAAGCTACGTTCGATTACGAAAATAAAATGAACCTCGACTACTCGGGCGATGAGGACGAAATCATTAAAAAAATTGAAGCTGGAAACGTATCGCTGCCCCTGAACGGTTCGCTCATTACCGGCGCCACCAACCTGTTTGGGGTGAAAGCCGATTTGCAGTTCGGAAAGCTGTTTGTTTCGACCATTTTTTCGCAAAACAAAGGCGAAACCAAAGTGGTTGATATTGAAGGAGGTGCCCAAAAAACTTCTTTCGAGTTGAAGGCTTCCGATTACGATGCCAACCGCCACTTCTTTTTGTCGGCCTATTTTCGCAACCATTACGACGATGCACTCCGTAACCTTCCGCTTGTGAATTCGGCCATCACCATTAATAAAATTGAAGTCTGGGTTACCAACAAAACCGGTAATTACAGCGAGTCGCGAAATATTCTGGCGCTGATGGATTTGGGTGAGCAGCAGCAAAATATTTTCAACACAGTACCTTCGTTTCAGGGAACTAACGGGCAGCCTTACCCCGACAATGTGTACCCGTACACCGAAGCCAACAACATGTACCAGGACCTGACGACCAACTATTCCGACATTCGCGATGTGTCGGAAATAACGAAAACCATGTCGGCATTTTCACCTTATAATTTTGAAGGCGGACAAGATTTTGAAAAGGTTGAACAAGCCCGAAAACTGACCCCTTCAGAGTATACCGTGAACCTGCAGTTGGGCTACATATCAGTTAATTCGGCGTTGAATACCGACGAGGTACTGGCAGTAGCCTACAACTATACGGCCAATGGGAAAACCTATCAGGTGGGCGAATTTTCGACCGATGGGATTGATGCCCCTCAAACCCTTTTGCTGAAATTGCTGAAAGGAACCAACCTGTCGCCCAACTTGCCCACCTGGGATTTGATGATGAAAAACGTGTACAACCTGAACGCTTATTCGCTAACCAGCGAGGATTTTGACCTGCAGATATTGTACCAGAACGAAACCACCGGGACTTACATTAATTACTTGCCCGAGTCGAACCTGAAAGAACATATTTTGCTGAATGTGCTGAACCTCGATAACCTGAACTCGCAACTGGACAAAGGCAGCAATGGGGTGTTCGACTTTATTGAAGGGGTGACGGTGAATTCGACTTCGGGACGGATTATTTTTCCGGCGGTGGAGCCGTTCGGAAGTTTCCTGGCCGACTCGATTACCGAGCAGACCTACCGCAACAAGTATGTTTACCAAAGCTTATACGACTCAACCAGAACAATTGCCCAACAGGATGCCGAACACAACAAATATATTTTGCGCGGGAGCTATTCGGGAGCATCCAGCTCCGAAATTTCGCTGGGAACGATAAACCTGGCGCAAGGCTCGGTGAAAGTTACGGCTGGCGGTATTACACTTACCGAGGGGCTCGATTATACGGTTGACTATACCTCGGGGAGGGTGAAAGTTATTAACCCGGCTTATCTCGAATCGGGAACATCACTGCAAGTATCGACTGAAAGTGAGGATTTATTCTCCGTTCAGCGAAAAACCCTGCTGGGTACCCACATGAATTACGCCTTCTCCGATAACTTCAACCTGGGCGGTACTATTTTGCACATGAGCGAACGCCCGCTTACCCAAAAGGTAATTTATGGCGAAGATCCAATATCGAACACCGTGTTCGGGCTGGATTTGAATTATACGGCCGAAGCTCCCTTGTTAACCCGCTTGGTGGACAAACTTCCGTTTATCGAAACCAAAGAACAATCGACCATATCGGTTGAAGCCGAAGTGGCCAAGTTGGTAGTCGGCAATTCGAGAGTAACCAATGGGACCGTTTATATTGACGATTTTGAATCGACTCAAAGCTCTTACGACTTACGTGCCCGTCAGGCCTGGATGCTGGCAAGTACTCCCCAAAACCAGTCGGCGCTATTTCCCGAGGCTAATTTGGACGGCGATCTGAGTTACGGCTTCAACCGGGCCAAGTTGGCCTGGTATGTTATCGACCCTTTGTTTTTGCGGAATACCAGCCAAACACCGGCCCACATTAAACAAGACAAGAATCAGCAATCGAACCACCTGGTGCGCGAAGTGTACCAACGCGAGATTTGGCCGGAAAAAGATACTCAAATAGGCACACCAACCAACATTTCGGTTTTCGACCTGGCTTACTATCCCCGTGAACGTGGCCCTTATAACTTTGATACTAACGGCACGTCGTTCTCGGCCGGTTTAAATTCGGACGGGACACTGGCTTACCCCGAATCGCGCTGGGGCGGCATCATGCGAAAGATTGAAACATCCGACTTCGAAACAGCTAATATTGAGTATATCGAATTTTGGATGATGGACCCCTTTGTAAACGATACCCTTCAGCAAATGAGCGGGGGCGATTTGTACTTTAACCTGGGTGATGTATCGGAAGATGCACTGAAAGATTCGCGCAAATCGTTTGAAAATGGCCTGCCCGAAACCGATCTGATTAGCGATGTGGATACCACTATTTGGGGGCGGGTATCGACCAAAACCCAAATTACCAATGGTTTTGTGGCCAACGACAATGCTGTTCTTCATCAGGACGTTGGCTTCGATGGGTTGTCAAGCGCCAACGAACAGTCGTTTTATGGCGATTACCTGAGCACCGTGCAGGGAATCCTGAACCAACCAACGTTCGACGAGTTTGCAGTCGACCCTGCTGGTGACGATTTCCATTACTTCCGGGGTTCCGATTACGACCAGGAGCAGGTGAGCATACTCGACCGTTACAAGAAATATAACGGCCCCGAGGGCAACTCCCGTCCGGCGAGCCTCTCGTCCGAATCGTACACCACATCGGCTTCAACCTTGCCCGACGGCGAAGATGTGAACAACGATAATACCCTGAATGAGTACGAACGCTACTACCAATACCGGGTTAGCATACGCCGCGAAGATATGGAAATGGGCAAAAACTTTATTACCGATGTGCGTACAGCCACAGTGCCCTTGGTCAATGGAACCGAAGGTAAAGTGAAATGGTTTCAGTTTAAAGTGCCAGTGAAAAAGCCCGAAGCCGCTTTTGGAAATATTTCCGATTTCACGTCCATTCGCTTTATGCGCTTATTTATGCGCCAGTTCGAAGACCCGGTGGTATTGCGCTTTGCCACCCTCGACCTGGTACGGGCCGACTGGCGCCGCTACACCGACGACCTGGAAGAAGGAAGCAACAACTTGGGAACCGATACCGGATTTGATGTTTCGGCTGTGAATATTGAAGAAAACAGCGACCGCAAGCCGGTAAACTACGTGCTGCCCCCAGGAATTGACCGGGTGATTGACCCAGCCAACGCCCAGTTACTCGAACTGAACGAACAATCGCTCAGCCTGAAAGTGACCGAACTGGAGCAAGGTGATGCCAGGGCAGCCTACAAATCAATTGATATGGACTTCCGCCTGTACAAGCGGATGAAGCTGGAAGTACATGCCGAAGAAGTGGAAGGTTACCCGCTTGACGACGACGACTTGTATTTCTTCGTCCGTATGGGCTCCGATTATAACTATAACTATTACGAATACGAACTTCCGCTGGCGCTTACCGAACCGGGAGTTTATAACGGCAATGTGGAGGCTGACCGATTGGCCGTTTGGCCCGAAGCAAACCGGATTGATATTCCGTTGTCGTTGTTTACCGATGTGAAATTGGAACGAAATGCCCGGATGCGGGAAGGTGGTTCGACCGTGACACTGACTGATGTGTACGAGACCTCACAAACCGATTGGAACGACAACAAAAACCTGGTAAAGGTGAAAGGAAACCCGAACCTGGGCGATGTGCAAGTGATGATGATGGGTATCCGAAACAAAGGAGGACAACTGGTATCGCCGCCTAGATCGGTTGAAGTGTGGACTAACGAACTTCGGCTGAGTGAGATTGATAACAACGGCGGCTGGGCTGCCAACACCCGGGTATCGGCCAAATTGGCCGATCTGGGGACAGTGGTTTTTGCAGGTAGGCACCGTTCGGTTGGCTGGGGTAGCCTGGATCAAAGTGCAACCGAACGCTCGCAGGACGATTTGACCGAGTACGATGTGTCGTCGAACTTCGAGCTGGGGCGGTTTTTCAAACGGGAAGCCAATGTTCGCATTCCTCTTTATATCGGCTTGTCGAAAAGTACAAGTACGCCCAAATACAACCCGCTCGACCCGGATATTACCCTGAAGGAATCGTTGTCCAATGCTGTAAACAAAGCCGAACGCGACTCGATTAAACTGATGGCGCAGGATGTGACCAAACGGACCAGTATTGTTGTGAACAACGCCAAGGTGGACAAAATGAGCAAATCGGGAAAACCCCGCTTGTGGGACCCGACCAATTTTTCGGTAGCCTTTGCCTACAATAAGGAGAAAGAACACGATGTGAACACCACATACAGCATCGAGAAAAGCTATCGTTTTGCGTTGAACTACAACTTCAACAACCGGCCAAAACTTTACGAACCCTTCAAACAAACCAAAGCGCTCAAGGGAAATGCCATGCGCCTGATACGCGATTTCAATTTCTACCTGATGCCCACCCAGGTGTCGTACCGGAACGAGTTGTACCGCTATTATAAAGAAGTACAGACGCGCAATATTTCGAACCCCGGCATTCTGATTCCCCTTACGGTGGAAAAAGATTTTATTTGGCGCCGCAATTTCGACCTTCGTTATAACCTGACCCGTTCGCTAAAAGTCGATTTCTCGTCGCAGGGAACAGCCCGTATCGACGAGCCCCTAGGACGGATTAACCGGGGCGATGATGACTACCAGATGAAGAAAGATTCAATCTTGAAGAACCTGCTCGATTTGGGGCGTCCGGTACTTTATCACCACTCGCTGAATGCAACCTACCAGGTGCCGATTAATAAAATTGACCTGCTGAACTGGATTAGCGGTACCGGACGCTACCAAGCCCTGTACGACTGGGCCGCAGGTGCCATAACCGACGAAACCATTGAGTTGGGGAACGTGGTTGAAAACTCGCGGATAATGCAGGCTAATGGGCAGGCATCGTTCATAAACCTGTACAACAAAGTTCCCTTCCTCCGCGAAGTGAACCAGAAATACGGTGGAAGTACCCGTCAGGCTCAAAGTTCGAGCAGCCGGGCAAGGGCCGCTGAATCCCGCGATACCAAAGAAGAATTCCGGATTAAAGAAGTGTCGTACAAAAACAAAAAGCTGAATCTGGAAGCCGATAAACCCCTCGTGATTAGTCACAACCTAAAAACAACCGACGTGCAGGTGAAAGTGTTTAACGACAAAGACCAACCGGTGCGAGGGAATATGAAGGTGATTGACGAAAACCAGCTGAGCTTTGAAAGCCGTACAGCGGTTGAAGGCGGAAGGGTAGAGGTTACCGGCAAACGTAAACTGGCAAACGACTTCCTGTATAAAATGGGGGTATATACAGCCCGGACTGCCATGATGGTGAAATCGTTCAACGTAACGTATTCTACTGCCGACGGAACATTGTTGCCCGGGTTTATGCCCGAACCCAGTATGTTTGGTTCCGGCCATTACTCGCCCGACCCGGCCATGTTTGGCGACATTGCATCGAGCTCGGCCCCGGGGTTTCCCTTCCTGATTGGTTGGCAGGATCGCGATTTTGCCATGAAAGCGGCCGAAAAAGGATGGATTACCAAGGACACAACCCTGAATGCACCTTATGTTATGAGCCATAACGAAACCTGGACCTTTCAGGCCAATATCGAACCAATCCCATTCCTTCGGATTGACCTGAACGCAAACCGCTCGTACTCGGAGAATGCCACCGAATATTACTTGTACGATAATTTGGACGACCGCTTTAATGCCGTGAACCGAACCTTGAGAGGTAACTTTACCATGTCGGTGAATACCTGGAGCACGGCATTCTCGAAAATGGGAGGCGCCGATGTTGAAGTGCCCAAAGCTTTCCAACAAATGATGGATAACCGCATTATTGTGGCCGAGCGACTGGCTGCTCGCCGTGTTGCCAACCCGGCCGAAAACTATGCACCCGATATGCACGACATCGAAACGGGTTTCCCAACGGGCTACGGGCCAACCTCGCAGGAAGTGCTTATTCCTTCGTTTATTGCAGCTTACACCGGGCAGTCGGCTTCCAAAGTATCGCTCGACCCCTTCCCATCGCTCAAATACATGCGCCCCAACTGGCGTATTAGTTACGATGGGGTGGTATCGAAAATTGCAGGTCTCAACAAAGTGGCCCGAACCATCAACCTGAACCACTCGTACCGCTCGTCCTATAATGTTGGCTCGTTTATAACCAACCTGAACTATGACGATGCCGTGTATACCGACGGTTGGAGCTACATCCGCGATGCCAACGAGAACTTTGTTCCCCGCAACGACATTAACTCGGTGAGCATTACCGAAATGTTCAGCCCACTGATTAACGTTGACGTGACCTGGCTCAACGACATGTCCACCAGGGTCGAAATCAAACGGGCCCGCTCGCTCACGCTAAACTTTGCCAACAACCAGCTCACCGAAGTGCTCAGCAACGAGGTATCGCTTGGTTTCGGCTACCGGTTCCCGCGCATGGATCTCATCATCAAATCGCGCGGTGGGCAAAAAGCGTACTCGAACGACCTGAACATTCGTGCCGATGTGGCTTTCCGCAAAAATAAAACCCTGTTGCGCAAACTGGTCGAGGCCGACAACCAGCTCACCGCCGGACAAAATGCCATCACCCTGAAAACTTCGGCCGACTACATGCTGAGCGATCGTTTCCAGCTGCGCTTGTACTACGATAAAGTCATCAACAAACCGTTCACTTCGTCGTCGTTCCCCACATCAACCACCAACTTCGGCATGAGCTTCCGCTTCACCCTGGCGCAATAAGTTGGAAGATATCTTTACTATAGACTTGAGGCTGAGTGTTGGTTGGAATCAAAATCAGCCATAACAGAGATGTTTAGTATCGATTGAAAGCATTCAGATGTGAGGTCTTTATTTCATCAGCCAATGCTTTGGGATGAATAACTTTCACATATTCACCATAAGAAAGTAACTCCATGATTAAGTCGTATGTAAGGTTTAATTTCAATTTGATCCTGATTTCATTTTTGTTGTCAACCAAAGTTTCCTGCGAATGATGTAAGGGAGATGTCAGAATATATTTACCTTGAATGGGGTCAAATGATAAGATGACATCTTCAGGTTTTTCTTCATTCGGGCGGATAATGCCAAAACAATATCTGAAGCTCTCTTCGATTTGGAAGTCGGCGGGATACTGAAAAGGGATATTGGTTATTTTCAGATTTGTTAGGCGATCCAACGCAAATGTTTTTACATTTCCATCTTTTAGGTCTTTGGACAATACATACCACCGGTTTTTAAATTCTTTTAAAGCATAAGGTTCAACCTGACGATGGCTGTATTCTTCTTCCCAAAACTTTTGATAGGTAAAATTGATTTGCAACTTATCTTTTATTGCAAGCAATAGTTCAAATAAATTTTCTGTCCCTTTTGGTCTGCGTTTTTCAAAATGAATATAATTCGAAACTCTATCAGTTAAATTTAAAGTACTAAAAACATCAAATGCTTCTAAAATTCGTTCATTCATTTCCGGCTTTTCTTCGGAGTCGATAAAATAGACTTTTCGGAAGAAATCATATTGGATATCAATATTATATAGTGAGCGGATATCTTCACGGTCTCTTAGGAAGGTGCGTGCCGAAACATTGAAATCGTATGCCTGAAGTTCTGATTCGAGAGAAAGGTAATCTGAAATCTCATTAAAGGTTGCTGGATGTTTTCTGAGTTTTTTTATGATCAGATTATGCCTTGACAATGACTCTTTTCTTGACATAAATTGGAGATTAGTATTTTTTGTACATCACAACATTATAGCTATCCGTTTCGCAGACGAGCTTTTCACCATTATCTTTCACTTCAATTTTTTGAATTTTTAGACATGGTTTCTCTAAGATTAGGCTGTTGTCTTCAATAGCGTAATTTACTATTTCATAATTTGGGTTTGAAGAGCTGATGAACATATCCGTAAAAAGGCTATTAAAGAAGATTTTGACTTGAAAATTATCGAGAAATACCATTTTTAGAGAGGCTCCACCGATCCCCAGGAATATGTCTGAATATTGGTTATTCGTTTCCAAACGCCCTTCATATGTTCCATCAAGATACATGTAAGCATCTCGCGGAACATTTCTGTTTTGGTAAAAATCCAATACTTCCGGTGCTTTTATGCCAGAACTGATTTTGGCACCGCCGAAATAGTATCCGTCGCCTACAAAATAAACATGTTCATTCTCTCCATCTCTCAGATAACCCAGTTTTAATGAAAATATGCTACCATTTAGGCTTCTGAGTGTAAAGGTTGAATCTTTCTTTTCGAAGTTTTTTATTAGTAATGTATCGTTTTCAGCACCAAAAATAGCGTTGGAAAACACGTACATCGTATCATGACTCATTTTAAATGCAACGGTGGATAATTCCTTATCGTCATTGATTCGAATGAGAGAACCCAGCCAAGTTCGATTTTTGATGTTGTCATAAGGTGTTGAACAGGAGAAAAGTAGCGCAAGCAGGATAAATGACAGGTTAAGTTTTATAATTCTAATTTGCATGGGTTTCAAATTAATAGGTGATTTTTGGTAATATTTATTTTTTGACTGCGAGCTCTGTCGCTATCAAGTTGTGTTTTCAACTCAAACAATGTTTTTTGACGATTCGAAAGACTTGTTCATCCGCCATTTCAAAGGTTTCCAAGATTGAGAGTTCTTCGAAAATCTTTTTGATTTGTTCTTGGTCAGAAAAAAGAACCTTATCATTATTTTTTAATTCTTTCATTTTTTGACGGGCGTATTCGTTTCTCCATCTTCCTTCTGTTTTGAAAGGTAAAGTGCAAACAGCCAAATAGCTTTTGTTCGTGGCCTCAAGAAATTCGAGGGTGTCAGAAATTAGGCTGGTGCCTGAAAATGCGCCTAACCCGACTGTTATAACGTAGTGCTCGTCCCCGGATAGAACCGTTCTCATTTCACGAGTCAACGGCATTCTTTGCCTACCTATTTCATTTGACATTCGCAGTTCCGGGGGATACTCAAAGTAAATGTGCTTCACGTCATTCGATAAATGGGACACATACGGCCCTGTAAAGCAGGTATAAATGCCTTCAATCCCTTTCTGATGAATGTGCCACATGGTATTTGTTCCACCTGAGCCTAAGCCCACAAAATGCAAATTGGGTTTTGAATTTGCATATCGAAATGCTGCTCCGGGAATTAACGCGACTGTCCCTAGAGCGACCAATCCTTTGAATGCTTCTCGTCTGTTCATGGTTTCTTAATTCTAACGGTTAATCATTCAAAGGTAGGGCAGAAGTCGGACAAGGTATGTCCGGGTTTAACATGAACAAAAAATCCCATTAATTTTTTTCGATTAGTGGGATTTTGGGACGTAGGCCTCTTGGTGATTATTGTTCTATTTTCTCAAGTACCTGTTCAATAATATCATTTGTATAACTAACAATCTTTTTTACTGTTGTATTTGTGTCGTCAGATATCTTGAGTCCTTCTAGTTTTTTTAGTTCAGTTGAAATTAATGTGTTATCTATAATTTGGGCATATTCATCACCTGAACCGTTGCTCGGATTTAGAGGATCGCCCGGGCGTGAATAGCAACATAGCATTGCGCCATACATCGCGATTTCAACAATAATTAATCTTTTCCCAGTCCCGATGAAAATCCAACAGGTTAAATCCTCGTCTCTGTCCTTACTTACATCCGCAATTTCCCCAAATTTCTGTTTAATAGCAATTTTTGGTTCTTTAAGTTCAATCGCCTGATAAATCTCTCCAAATTTTTGAGTTATCTCATCTTGAAATTGTCCGAATCGGGAAGTCAGCTTTTCAACATCATCAAAATATTTTGTAAAAAAATCCAGCGCTGTTGTATTTTCAATCATCTCTTTAAATTTTATGGTGTTTTTGATATTCTTCAGGAAATCTTTTAAAAAAATCAAATAATTTTTATCTGCTTCTGCTTCATAATCAGGTAAATTATTTTCGATTTTTTTGACAAAATACTCGTAGGTAATATTTTCAAAATTATGCTCTCCACGGAATGGAAATTTTGACAGGATTACCTTATATGGTTCTCGATATGGTTTTCGGTCATTAGCAATTTCATCAATTTTGTTGGCATAGTCTTCCAACGGATTATTGAGCCAATAATCGACTTTATTCTCAATTCCGATAACAAAGTC
>JBKEAN010000123.1:0-3918 GCA_047972415.1 Mangrovibacterium sp. | reverse complement strand
TGTCATCATTGCCCGAACTATCTTTGATGGTTCAGACTTTTATGTAAAGTGTTCCTACCGAGAGGACATCGGTGTCCAAATCGCAGGACTTAACTGTGTATCTGAAAACCAAAGCTGAGCTTCCTCAACAAATCACATATGATTCCTTTACTGTGCTTCTGCCGATGACCTACGAAACTTGCTTTGTTCCCCCCGTGTTGTTTACCACCACGTTTTCGTCGTAGTTTATGGTGAAGTCCAGGTTGTCGCCCGCTTTGTAGTTGCCGCTGCCCGGTACCGTTACTCCGGAAATTGTTGGGGCCACCCCATCAACCAAGACTCCGCTAGTGCTGCCAAGGTTGTTCAAAGTCAACGTGGCATCATTACCCGAACCATCTTTCAGGGTCCCGCCGTTTAGGGCAAGTGTTCCAACCGTGAGGCCATCGGTGTCCAAATCGCCGGACTGAACCGTGTAGCGGAAAACCAAAGCCGAGCTGCCGCCACCGCTCACATATGCGGCCTGAACAGTGCTGCTGCCGATGACTAACGAAATTTGCGGGGTTCCCCCCGTGGTGGCGACCACCACGTTTTCGTCATAGTTTATGGTGAAGTCCAGGTTGTCACCCGTTTTGTAGTTGCCGCCGGCCGGTACCGTTACCCCGGAAACCGAAGGGGCAAGCGCATCCACCAAAACGCCGGAGGTACCACCAACGCTGTTTAGCGTTAAGCTGGCATCGTTGTTCTCATTGTCCTTCAGCGTGCCGCCATTCAGCGAAAGTGTTCCGACACTTAGTCCATCCGGATCGTTGTCGCCCGCTTGCACGGGGTAGGTGAATACCAGGTTCTGACTACCACTGCCACTTACATAACTGGCGTATTGCGTTGTTGTCCCAATGGTCAAGGCCAGGCGCGGAGTTCCGCCGGTAATGTCAACAATCGTATTTTCACTGAAGTTAACCGTAAAGTTCAAGCTGTTGCCTGCTGTATAAGTCCCGTTAGCCGGCACGGAAACTGATGTAACCGTAGGCCCAGTAACAGCCGTTGCGAGATGCCTGAATGCATCAATCTCCAGAAAGCGCAAACTGCCCGTTACTTCAAACTCCAGTTCATCAATGGTACTCAGGCTGTTTGGGCCAAAGTCCACGTAAGTCAAGCCATTGGTAACTCCGTAATCTGTATTGATGCTGGCCGCCGGCAATGTTTGGGTGAAAACTGTACTTCCCCCCAACTTCCCCCGGAAAATAACATCCCCTGTATTGTCCATATCAGAACCATCTTCGGATGGAAACACATAAATATCTTTTACATTGAATGTGGCCGTTTGTATTTTAAATGAACCAATAATACCTGCCGCAGTTAACAGACTGGTACTGTTATCCACAAAAAAATCGTCGGCGGCACCTCCATCCCAGCCATACCAGGGGTAGTTGAACACCTCCAAATTTCCACCTGTAATATTGAAGGTAAATCCGTTGTTGTTAAAGGTGCTGGCACCGGCCACTTCATCTTCAAACAGCTCCGCATCCCAGTCAACAGCCAAGGTGGTAAAAGTGACTTCCTCTCCGTAACTGGTTCCTCCGGTGTTTGTAACAAAGGCTCTTATGTAATAGGTTTGGCTTGGAGTTAACCCGGTGAGGTTGGCCGTAAAACTACCGGTTGAACTGATAACACCTTTATCAGCAACAAAATCGCCGGTCGTTGGCGAGCCGGTGGTGTTCCAGCAAAATCCGTGGGCTGTTGGGCTGGGCGAGCCAGTTGCAGTTATGGTGCCCTTTGCGGTAGCCGTAGTCCCGTTAATGTTGCTTACCGCCTGGGTGGTTACCGTACCCGCCGAAGCTGGCACCGGACCTACAACAATATTGTCGATCCAATAAAATAGAATTGCATTAAAATTAATAGAAACCGACGTGGTGGTTACACCACTCGTCCCGGCATCAACAGTTTGCGTTGTTGTCGTGGATTGGTAGTCGGTAAGAACGGTGCTTCCTACAATTGGAGACATATCCTTATAAATAAAAGACGAAGCTGTTACGGTGTACCACGGCGGAAGGGTCACGCCAAAATTGACATAGTAATTCATACTCTGCTGCTTCACCCATATACCGTAAAACTGGAACGGTTGCCCGTCTTCACGACTAAGTGAGAAGCCAGCCCCTCCGGAACCTTCCTTCTTTAAGCAGGCACCGGATGCTCCTCCCGTGGACTCAAGTGTCAGTGAGCCATTAATGCCGTCGTTGATCACGTAAACGGTGCCGTCGATAGTGATTTTAGCAATGGTGTTCCAGAACGTATTAACCGGATCCGGCAAAATTGTTGCCCCTGCACTAAAATCATAAGTCGTTTTGCTTGTTTGGGTATAGCCGGACAGATTAATGACTAACAAAGCAAGCAATGCGGCAAATTTAAAGCTTTGGAATTTAGTTCTCATTGCGATTTTCTTGAAGGTTATATGTTTAGTAAGCAAAATAACCGACACAGATAGCCAACGAAGAACTTATGAAATAAGCACTCTCGTTTAGTCTAATTATCGATTAAATTTCAGTGTAAATATATAATTAAAATACTAACATGTCTTTTTTTGTAGAAAATATTTTTAATCCATTGAATCTATTGTATTATGTTAATTAAATTAAATAATAATAGAGAAAAAGACCTCTCTATCCGTTTATATCCAGGTGTTGAAAAACTACATATTTACCCATGCTTTATCCGTATACAGACAAAAAAACCGGGGCTAAACAGCTCCGGCTTTCTCAAATCAAATTCAAAGAATAATATCGATTACACCCCCAACTTATTGCGCAAAACTTGTTCGGGTTCGGTAAAGTTTGTTTTCACCACATGTCCTTTTAGCGGGACTATCTTTTCGTGAATGGCATCGATAATCCATCCGGCTTGCGGGAAGTAGGCGTCCTCCAATTCGTAGGCCGGGGTAATCCAGTTGCGCGAGCCAACTACGACCGGCGGAGCATCCAAATCATCGAAAGCCAATTCGGTGATATTCGAAGCCAGGTCGCGCATAAACGAGCCCCTGCCCGACGCGTCGCCGGAAATCACGATGCGGCCGGTTTTCTTCACCGAAGCCAACACAAGCTCGTAATTAAACGGAACCAGCGAGCGGGCGTCGATTACCTCGGTACTCATGCCATATTTTTCCTGCAAAATATCGGCAGCCTCCAGTGCACGATATAAGGTTGCACCAATGGTCAGGATGGTTACATCTGTTCCCTTGCGCTTCACGTCGGGTTCACCAAACGGAATCTCGTAATAGCCTTCGGGAACGCCACCTTCGTGGAACTGCTCGCCAATCTCGTAAATACGCTGACTTTCGAAGAAAATAACCGGGTCGGTCCCTTGCAAAGCAGAATTCATCAATCCTTTGGCATCATATGGAGTAACCGGGAAGGCCACTTTCAGACCCGGAATGTGGGCCGCCAGTGCGGTCCAGTCCTGCGAGTGCTGTGCCCCGTATTTGGAGCCAACCGACACACGTACAACTACCGGCATTTTAATCACATTCCCGCTCATGGCCTGCCATTTGGGCAATTGGTTAAATACTTCGTCGCCGCAACGACCCAGGAAGTCGCAATACATGATTTCGGGAATCACCCTTCCGCCACACATCGCATAGCCAATAGCAGTACCAATAATCGATGCTTCGGCAATGGGCGAGTTGAACAGGCGGTGGTATGGCAGGGCCTCGGTCAAGCCGCGGTAAACGGCAAAAGCACCACCCCAGTCGCGGTTTTCTTCGCCGTAGGCAATCAAGGTCGGGTCTTTGTAGAAACGGTCCACAATCGCTTCAAAAATTCCATCGCGCAAACCGTATTGTTTAATCTTGGAGAAAGGCTTCCCATCTTTATCAAAAGCAAAACGTTCTTTGGTTTGAAGCTGTTTTACACGGGGATTCTCATCCATCGGGTGGTTTACTTCAACTGG
>JBKEAN010000122.1:0-8726 GCA_047972415.1 Mangrovibacterium sp. | reverse complement strand
GGATGATTGTTGATTTCTATTATTTTCTGTAACAAGCAAAACGACTATCTTTAACGCCTTAACAAAAACTCGGTTTCAATCCGGTTTATTGAAACGCTTTTGTTTTATCCCGAATTTAAAATTTCAACATATACCAAATGAAAAGAGATCAATTAGTATTTGACATTATCGAAAAAGAACGCCAGCGTCAGCTTAGCGGTATCGAATTGATTGCTTCAGAAAACTTTGTCAGCGATCAGGTGATGGAAGCAATGGGTTCTGTAATGACCAATAAATATGCCGAAGGCTACCCCGGAAAACGTTACTATGGCGGTTGTCAGGTGGTGGATATGACCGAGCAATTGGCTATTGATCGTTTAAAGGAGCTTTTTGGTGCCGAATACGCCAATGTGCAACCGCACTCGGGAGCCCAAGCCAATGCTGCGGTGTTGAGCGTGATTCTGAATCCCGGCGACAAATTTCTGGGACTCGATCTTGCCCACGGTGGGCACCTTTCGCACGGGTCGCCTGTAAACTCTTCGGGTATATTGTACCAGCCCATTGCTTACCACGTGAAAGAAGATACCGGATTGGTTGATTACGACGAAATGGAAGCCCTGGCTAAAGAACACCGTCCGAAACTGATTATTGGTGGGGCATCGGCTTACTCGCGCGAATGGGATTACGCCCGTATGCGCAAAATTGCAGATGAAGTTGGCGCTATGCTGATGATTGACATGGCCCACCCGGCTGGCCTCATTGCTGCCGGTTTGCTCGAAAACCCGGTAAAACATGCCCACGTTGTTACCTCAACAACCCATAAAACATTGCGCGGCCCGCGTGGTGGCATCATCCTCCTGGGTAAAGATTTTGAAAACCCGTTTGGTTTCAAAACGCCCAAAGGCGAAACTAAAATGATGTCGGCAGTGCTCGACTTTGCTGTATTTCCGGGTCAGCAAGGTGGTCCGCTGGAGCATGTTATTGCCTCCAAAGCCATCTCGTTCGGCGAAGCCTTGGATCCTTCGTACAAAGTGTACCAAGCTCAGGTGAAAAAGAATGCAGCTGCTATGGCCAAAGCGTTCATGGGCAAAGGCTATAAAGTAATTTCGGGTGGTACTGATAACCACAGCATGTTAATTGATCTGCGCACCAAATTCCCCGATTTAACCGGTAAAGCCGCCGAGAATGCCTTGGTTTTGGCTGATATTACCATCAACAAAAACATGGTTCCATTCGACAGCCGTTCGCCGTTCACCACTTCGGGTTTGCGTGTGGGTACACCGGCCATTACAACCCGTGGTTTAAAGGAAGATGCCATGCCTGTGATAGTTGATTTGATTGACGAAGTGCTGAGTGCACCCGACAATGCCGACGTTATTGCTTCGGTTCATAAACGCGTTAATGCCATGATGAAAGGCTTACCGTTGTTTGCTTGGTAAGTGTTAGGGCTGAATAACAATACATGAAAAGCCGCCCAAGCAGGGTGGCTTTTTTCGTTGCTGTTAAAAACGGCTAAATTCCGGGTTTCCGACTTCAATTTCTGTTTTTCCAGCAGGGCTGGTTCCGTTTTCAGTTCCTTTGGTGAATTCTGGTTTTGTAAAAAGAAAAGTAACTCATCCTGACTTCTGAAATTTTTTTCTTTTTTAATATTTCGTTAATGTTGAATTAACAGCGGAATGTGTTTTTGGGCATATCTTTGTTACAGATTTTATTTCATAAGTTTAGGTTTGATTAGTTTTATTGGTTTAGTTAGGTTTGAAAAGGGTAGATAGAGATCTACTCTTTTTTTTATCTCAAACAGCACGGACGAAATCGGACAAAAACTTAAAAAAAAATGCCACCCCCCGAAAGGATAGCATTTTCAAATTTTCAGAGCCTCTCATGGGACTACATTCCATCGTTTTGCTGATTATTGTTTGTTTCAATAAAGTATCCAAAAGCCTTTATTTAAAAAGATTTTCAAAGTTTAAACAATAATTTCATTTAAGCGAATATTATTTGATTTAATTCAACATAGTATGTAGATTTGGATAGTTACATACCGTTTTGAAAATGAAATACACGGCTATTTTTTACCCCGAAAAGCGAAAAGGAATTGAAAAGAATGTACCAGTTATTCTTTCGGTTTACTTTGGTGGCAATCGGATGTTATACACAACCGGCAAACGCTGCGATATTGCACAATGGGACACGGGCAAAGATAAAAACGACCCGACGAACCTCAACCGGCTGCGAAGAAACCAAGTTGTAAAAAGTGGTGAAACATCTACCGAGTTCAATGCTGAATTAACGCGAATTGAAGCCGCTTTGGGCGAACTGTTCAAAAGCTACGATGTGCAAAAGGTTGTACCCACGCCAACCCAGCTCCGGGATGCCTTAAAACTAAAATTGGGCAAAACACCGAAAAAGGCAGCCACACACACCACGGGATTTTTCGACAGGTACGAAAAGTTTGTAGCCGATTCCACATTTTCGGCAACACGGGCGGCCAAGCACAAACAAGTATTAAACGTTTTGCAGTCATGGAAACCAAGCCTAAAGTTTAGCGACCTTGACACGCAGTTTTTGACCGACCTCAATAAACACCTGATTGAAACGCGCAACTTAGCACAAAACACCACGATAACACATCTGAAATGTTTAAAAGCGTTTCTGAATCATGCCAACCGCCACGAATGGACAAGCTCCCGGCCTTTTGATTTGTTTACAATCGGGACAGAAACCTATGGCGACCCGGTCACACTTACAATCGAAGAGCGGGATTTACTGTATGATGCGAAAATAGAGAATGAAAGTTTAGCCCGTATTCGTGATATGTTTGTTTTTCAATGCCTGATTGGTTGCCGTGTGGGTGACTTTAGAAAGTTGAAGAAAACAAATATCATTGATGGTTCTATCGAGTACATAGCAGGCAAAACCAAAGACCATAAACCCCGTGTGGTTCGTGTTCCGCTTACCGAGAAAGCAAAAACAATATTGAGCCGCTACGATTTACCGAACGGTGATTTATTTCCCTACATTTCAGACCAGCGATATAACGAATACATTCGTGATGTGTTCGCACTGGTGAAGCTTACACGAATGGTAACAGTCCCCGACCCCAAAACACGGGCTAACATTCAAAAGCCTTTGAACGAGCTTGCAAGTAGCCACATGGCACGACGTACTTTTATTAATAGTTTGTACGGCAAAGGCGTAAAAAATGAAATAATCGGAAGCATGAGCGGACACGCTGACGGCTCGAAAGCCTTTTCACGATACTATAATATTAATGTAAAAGACCAACAAGCAGCGGTAAACCTAATCGAGTAGAAAGATGAATAAGAGATTATTAAAAGAAGACTATCTGGAATTAGTTTTCACTTCCTTTTCAAAACAAAAAGAAGATTTGGAAAAATACTATTTGAATATAGTAGATGAACATCGAGAATACAACGAGGATATTTTATTACAGTTAAAAAATGTGCTAAACGAGTGGATTTATGTTTGTAGAAAGAATGCTCGGAAACACCATGTGCCCGATTTTGACGATGCAGGGAATGAAATAGAAGAGGATTTTGATGCAGTTGTTACGACCATTTACGCCGAAAAATATCAACCTATCTTGATTGACGAAGAAGTTGAACGCTTTAAAACCCTACTTGGTGGGCAAGCGTTCAAAGACCGTCGCGTTATAAAATTCAATGTGAGTTACTTTAAATGGCAGATTGGTATTGTTGACAAAATACGGAATAACGAGTTAAAAGCAGAGTTGATACAACTTGAAGAAAGTTTGCCGGATTTGTATCGAAACGCTTTGCCGCCGCTACCTGAGTACTGCGACCTTGAAATTTTAAAAGATAGGTTGAGGATGCTGCAAATGATACCAGAAATTAATGAAATTGTTAGTGAAGAGCTGAGAAAAGTTAGCGGTGAAAATAAACTAGTATTTAAAGAAGATGTTTTATTAACTTTTTATAATGATGTAAATGGATTACTAAAAGAATCAATTGATTTTAAGTTATTTGAACCCTGTTTTAGGGTCGAGCCAATTAGTCAAATAAAATCCGTTATTGGTGAAGGTAAACTGTCAAAATTTTGTCAGTCATTGAAACTAATTCAAGACAAACGGGACAAGAAACTTGTTCCAAATTTTGAACGATGGATGAACAACGCACACGGGGTAACTTCATGGAAAGACATATCAAAAACATACGAAGAGAGGTATAAAAACAGTAAGTAGATTAAATAATTGACATTCAATAACTGTATAGCTCTACACTTCAAAATTGAGATATACATAAAAAATATTTCAACGTGTTGCAATTCAATATTGTAGCACGTTTTTTTTCTTATGTATAGTCTATTGAGCTATACAGGAGCCGGGGCGATTTTAGTCATATAAAATTTAAATCAAATAATATGATTGAAATTAGTTTTAATAAATCAGAGTTGGCCGAAGTGGTCAAACGAGCAGTTGCCGAAGCAATGGCGAAAGCAGAGCAACCAGCCCCGGAGCCTCAACCGCAAACACTTCATTCAATCCGGGAGTTAGCCGATTTTTTAGGCTGTTCGGTAGTTACCGCCCAACGGTACAAAAACGAAAAGCGTTTCCCTTATAAGCAAGTAGGGCGTAAGGTCATGTTTAATACTGCCGATGTGTTAAAAGCGATTGACAGTAATAAAAAACAGGGGAGGGCTTAGTTAATGGCTAAAAATAAGAAAAGCCCCACTAAGGAGGCAATGAAAACGCAACAGTCTAAAGATAAGCATTTCAGCCAACAAAAAAAGCGAGTATTCAATGCTTTTAGCCGCCAACCTAAAACAATGAAAATGGTATCGGTTGAAACAGGTATCGACCGGGCGAACATCTGCCGTTATTGCGCTCAATTTCGTGAAGCCGGACAACTTCGATTTGTTGGGCGTTGGTTATGCCCTGTAACTTTTCACCGAGCCGGATATTTGCAAACCACTAAAGTACGGAGGGCAGCGAAATGAAAACCGACTACGAGCTGTCGGATGTGGTTTTCGACAAACCAGCAGACACACAAACCACGGGCTTAAATGGTGCAGCTATACGCCAATTCAAACCGTTTTGGAGTATCGACAACAAAAACAGGGTGATTCTGAACGGTGCAGACTTCTTTTCGTTTTTATCCCGTGTGGGGTTTGGTCTAATATTGAGAGGGAAAGAACCTGTATTTGTGCGGATTCAGAACAATATTGTCGATGAAGTTTCGGTAACACAAATAAAGCGTTTTGTACTGGACACGAAGGAAATCGGGCAGGACGATAAAATAACGCAATACCTGATAAATCGCACCGGGATTTGGTCGGCTTCGTTCTTAAATGCGTTGTCCCCGGTTGTTGTGGATATGATAGATGACACCCCCGAAAAAACACACTTCTTTTTTCAAAATGGAGTGGTTGAGGTGACTAAAAACGGAATATCAGAACCGAAGCGATACAACCAATATAAACGGCTTATTTGGAGCAGTCACATCACAGGACGGGACTTTGTTTCTTCGGTCGAAAATAGGGGCGTATTCGCTGATTTTTGCCTCAAATTATCCGGTGATGACTTCGACAGGTTACGCAGTATTATTGGCTATTGTTTGAACCGTTACCGGACTGCAAACAACGCCCGTGCTGTTATTTTTGAAGATGATGAGATGACAGGAACCGCCAACGGTGGAACCGGTAAAAGTTTGCTTGTTGATGCAATGGCACAACTCCGACCCAGGGTAACAATTGACGGTAAACGATTCGACCCCTCCAAAGATTTTGCATGGCAGCGAGTGACACCGCAAACATCGTTAATTCTTATTGATGACATTTCGTCTGCGTTGAGGTTTGATGATTTGTTTAGCGTGATTACGGCAGGGCTATCAGTTAATCAAAAGAACAAACCCGAATTTTTTCTACCAGTTGAAAAAGGGCATACAATTATTTTAACTACGAATGAAGTTGTCAGGGGTGCAGGCGATTCGAGCGCACGAAGACAGATTATTTTTTCAGCCTTGAAATATTTTACACCGGAGCGCACCCCGGTTCACGAGTACGGCAAACTTTTTTTCATGGAGTGGACACCCGACGAATGGAGCCAGTTTGATAGGTTTATGTTGGAATGTGTGCAGCTATACCACCAACACGGGATTATCAACACTTCAAAACAGTACGACCCACGAAAACAGGCTATCAAAGAAACATCGAGAACCTTTGTTGAGTGGATTGAGGACAACACAGAGCTATTCAATGGGCAAAATGCACCGATGTATTTAAGGCAAAATTATTTGGAATCCTCCGGCCTGAGAAATACAAGCCTATCCGATAAAAGGTTTAGGGCTTATTGTGAGAACTATTGCCGGGTTTTGGAATTGCCTTTTCAGTCCGTTCATAACGGTAGCCACCGGAGCTATTTAATTAATGGAGTCAATCAGGAGCCGTTTTAAAATTCCGGCTGATACCCTGTAAGTTGAAATAAAGCGTTAGAATCGTTAAAAGCGTTAATGTGTATTTATAATGACGAAGTTACAAATATAACGAAGCGTTAGAAACCGTTTTCGAAGCGTTAAGAACCGTTAGCCGACTAACGCTTTATACGGATTGAGTTTTGAAAATAACGCATTGTGTTAATTGTAAAGTTCTGATAATCAATATTTACTAACGCACTAACGCAAATAACGCTTTATTTCAGGTTGTGGGGTATCGACGGGGAAAATAAATAACAGTTATGGAAAAATTAGATACAACATTTCAATATTATTCCGGCAATATTAACGATGCCAGCCCGAAGAGGTTTGTTTCGTTGAGTACGTTAATTGAAAAAATCAGGCTGCCTCAACAACAAACACGGGATTTATTACAACGTATTGAGCAGGCACGAAAGGAAGGCAACGAAGTACTAAAACGGGAACTAAAACAACACTTGCCAGCCTTTACACCGTGTGCAGTCGTAAAGGATTGGCGATGTTATAAAAACATTCAGTCGTTCACTGGCTTGTTAGTCCTGGACTTCGACAAAGTGGAAAACGCAGCCGATTTAAAGCACCATGTTTTCGATAGCTACGAATGGATAATAGCCGCATGGTTAAGCCCCTCCGGTAATGGTTTTAAGGCCGTTTGCAGTATTCCAATAGTGCAGGATGTTGACGACTTTAAGCGTTATTTTCGGGGCATACAGAAAGCCGTTGAGGATGAAGGAATCCCTGGACTTGACCCGGTAGGCCAAAACCCGGTGCAGTTATTATTTTTCGGGAGTGATGCCGATATTCTTCGTCGCAGCAACTTCGCCACATTCCGGGAACCATTGAGCAAACCGACAGCCAAACCAGCAGATAAGCCCGTGTTTGTTGCTACGGGTGCTACAAGGCAGGGAAAAGCCATTCAAACATGGTACAATAACGCAATTAGCCGGATTTACGATAATGGACACCCGCAAGTCGTTCGCCATTCCAGCCTGTTAGGTGGTTTTGTTGCAAGTGGGTATTTGTCCCGGTATGAAGCCGAAACCATTGCAAGCGAAGCAATCAGCCACAACGTCTATTTGCGTAAAGACCCGAAATGTTATATCAAAACAGCTATTCAGCAAATTGAATGGGGCATGAGCCGCCCGGCAGTTTGGAAGTAACAACAACACGGAATTGTTTTTTTGCGGGGTCACTACGCGCGTTATGACCCCAATAAAATCTTCACAACAACAGCACAAAATAATTAACTTTAGATGATTACTGTAAATAACAATTAAAAAACAATAATATGAGTTTTAAAAAAGGAGAATCAGGAAACCCCAACGGCAGGCCGAAGGGAGCCAAAGACAAAGCAACGGCGGGACTTCGGGAAAAGATAGCTGATATTTTAGGCGAACACTTTACAAGTGAGCGAATAGCCGCAGACCTTGAAGCGATGGAGCCAAAAGACAGGCTGACATTTTTAACCAAGCTATTGGAATACACCGTTCCAAAGTTGAAGCAAACCGAGTACAAAACAGATGACATAAAGGGCAAGGATAGCCCACCGATTTTTCAATTCGTAGATTTCAGAAAGAAGAATGAGGAATACGAAGCAAGTTTGCAGAAAGAAGGGCGGCCAATTTGAGCCGCTTTTTTCTTGCCCACATTAAAAAGAAACTAAAGTTGAAGTGTTAACAGTAGTGGAACCGACACTATTTACAGTTTATCAAGCGGATGCTGGTATGTAAAAAACTGCGTGGTTTTAGGTGTGTAAAATTCAAAACGGTATGTAAAAAAGAGTGTAGTGATATGTAAGTAGTTGAAAATAAGTTAAAATTGAGCCTCTCATGGGACTCGAACCCACGACCTGCTCATTACGAATGAGCTGCTCTACCAGCTGAGCTAAAGAGGCAAAACAATCGCCCTAATTTATAAAAGACTGTCGTTTATTTTACCATTGGGCTTAAAAAACTTTTTTCCGGTTGTATTTCCGTGTTTTGAGGCTGGAAGCTGTGTTAAAAATAAAAGCGGGAGTTCTCAAATTTGCCAATCAAAAGCTATCCGGTTCGGCTAAAAAAAAATCCCGATTGGCATACCAACCGGGACTTGTACTTTCTTGCCAGATAAATTCAATTAATAAGCGTTGATGATGGCCAGGAAATCATCTGCTTTAAGCGAAGCACCGCCAATCAAACCGCCATCAACATCGGGGCTTGCAAACAGTTCAGCAGCGTTTTTTGGGTTACAGCTTCCACCATAAAGGATTGAAATTTCGGCAGCAACTCCGGCTCCGTATTGGGCGGCAATAGCATCGCG
>JBKEAN010000121.1:0-14861 GCA_047972415.1 Mangrovibacterium sp. | reverse complement strand
GCCCCGAGGTGAGGGTAAATGCCATCAGCCCCGGATGGGTTGATGTGTCGGCCATGAGGAAGAGCTCGGTGGCCGTCCGGTACCCGCTTTCTGAAACCGATCACCGCCAGCACCCGGCGGGAAGGGTCGGAAAAGCGGATGATATTGCCCGCATGGCCTGGTTTTTACTTCAACCCGAAAACGGTTTTATAACCGCCCAGAATTTTGTGATTGACGGCGGTATGACCCGAAAGATGATTTACGAAGAATGAAGGCTGGCAGCGCCGTTGTTGTTGTTGCCCGGGCAGGCAGCGGCGTTGTTGCCGTGTTTGGGCGCAACAGGTTTTGGCGGGGGCTGCAATTTGTAATGCCATATTTTTTTGGGTTGAATGAACCAGCTGGGCGAACCGCGAAATACCACCTGCGACTGTGTTAACCGACGTATTTTGGCGAGTGTCTTTTTGGCGCTGCACGTAAGGCCCCGAAGTTTCGGTATACGGGCGTTACGATTGCTGACGTGTGCGGCAAAATTTCTTGACGTCAGGAAATATTTTTCCTGACGTCAGCAGCAAAACTTCCCGACGTCAGGAAATTTTCTTCCCGACGTCAGCAATTTTTGGGCGCGGCCTCCACATCCAAAATTATTGGCGCCGGGAAATCAAATGCAGTAAGTCAATAAAATTCGGGCTTTACCATTTCAACCTTACAGGCGAGCAAAAGCCCTTTCGTTTTACACCATTCTGCCCCGCGTTTTAGGTGCCGCCCCAAAGCGCTTTTGTACGTTTGCTACCGGAAAGGCCTTTGTTTTTTGGTTGGATTGGTTTACAGCGAATTTCGCTGGATAAACTCGAACGGGCTTTTCATGCAGCTAAAGTTTTTTTGAAGGATCATTTCGGCGGCTTTTTTCCCAATTTCGTCGTGGTTGGTCGAGATCGTTGAAATCCCGTCGCAAAGCAGTTCCTTCACCGGGTTTTCGTTGTACGAAACCAGGCCAATGTCTGTACCTGGTTTCCACCCGCGTTGCTTTATCCATTTTATCATCAGGTACAAGTCGTTGTCCGACACCAGAATGTAGGCTTCGTTTCGCCGTATCTCGTGTTCGTCGAGCAGGTCGATAATGGAATAGTTGATTTGCTGGAGCTGGCAAAAATGGCTAAACCCGCGCTTGATACTGCTCGAATAGTACTCGTGCTGCGGAAACACCAGGTTTAGTTGCTGGTATTTTCGCAGCAAGGGCAAGGCTTCGGTAAGCGCTTCGCGAATGTCCTTATCAAATTCCTGGTAAACCATCGGGTAATTTTTCAGCTCTTCCAGGTAGCGGTCAATAATTAGTACCTTTTCTTTCGGGATTTCCCGGATAATATCGACCACCTTTGGCTGGTCGGTACGGAAATGCGGCAAAATAACAAAGTAGTCGTAATCCTTCATGTTTTCGTTTACAATAATTTCAAATTCAGCAATATCGTAGTGGTAAATAAAAACATCAACACTGGCCTTGGTGCCAAGCGTTTGCACCAGCGAGTTGTAAAGGTTACGTTTGTAGTTACTTAGTTTATTAATGATGAGGGCTATTTTAAGCCGTTTGGCAACGGCAATTTTGTTAATGTAGTACCCTTTTCCTTTTACCGATATCAGCACTCCTTTTTCGCGCAGGTGCACATAAGCTTTTTCAACCGTATCGCGCGAGAGCAGCAATTCTTCGCTGGTTTCGTTTATCGATGGGATACGCTGCCCTTGCCTGAAAATGCCACTTTCAATATCAGCCATAATGAGGTCTTCAACCTGCTGGTATTTCGGTATTTCGGAGTTACTGTCAATTCGGTTATTATCAATCATTGGGAGCGAAATTTACAGGAAGCGTTTTTAATCACTGCCAAGGTTGAAAATTATAAAAAAACAAGCGAACCGCCGAACGTAAAGGTATAAATTGAAGGATGAAAAGAGGCGGATGAGGAGTTGGTTACCGGAGAATGAGCAGCGATGTAAGCAACAAAATAAAGTGGGTTCCTGGCTCAACAATTGCGCGGTTCGGCTTGTTTGAAGGGTTAAAAAAACGAGATATGCCAATCAATATACCAGAAACCGGACAGAAAAGAGTTGTGATTGTTGGTGCCGGATTTGCCGGGCTAAAACTTGCGCGTAAGCTCCGGAACGAGAATATCCAGTTAGTACTCATCGACCGTAATAATTACCACCAGTTTCAGCCACTTTTTTACCAGGTTGCCAGTTCCGGGCTCGAACCAAGTTCTATTTCGTTTCCGCTGCGGAAGGTTTTTCAGAAAGAGAAGAATGTATTTATCCGGGTAACCCAGGTGAGTTCGGTTGAGCCGGATAAAAAGCAAATTCAAACCCCGATGGGGCACGTTTGGTACGATTACCTGGTGATTGCTACCGGAGCTACAACCAACTATTTCGGAATGGACAGTGTAAAAAAGTACGGAATCCCGATGAAATCGGTGTCGCAGGCCGTGTACCTGCGAAATACCATTCTGCTGAATTTCGAAAAAGCAGTGACCCTTAGAGATGAGTCGGAACTGCGGCGCTTGCTCAATATCGTGGTCGTTGGCGGTGGGCCAACCGGGGTTGAAGTTTGCGGTGCCCTGGCCGAGATGAAGCGTTTCATCCTGCCCAAAGATTATCCGGACATCGACTTCAACCTGATGCAGATTACCCTGATTGAAGCCAATCCGCACTTGTTACATGGCATGAGCGATAAATCGGGAGAACAATCATTCGATTATCTGAAAAAAATGGGGGTGAACGTTTTGCTGGCCCACCGGGTGACGGATTACGATGGAAAAACGGTGACCCTTGCCGAGGGAGAACATTTGCAAACCGAAACCCTGATTTGGGCAGCTGGTGTGCGGGGGCAAATGCCCGAAGGGGTTGATTCCAGCTATGTTGTACGCGGAAACCGCTTGAAGGTGAACCGCTATAACGAGGTTGAAGGGTTGGATGGTGTTTACGCTATTGGCGATATTGCCTATATGGAAACCGAAAAGTACCCGAACGGGCACCCGCAGGTAGCCCAGGTTGCCTTGCAACAAGCTTCGTTGCTGGCCGATAACTTATTGCGGTTACAGAAAGGGAAAGTCCGCACGCCATTTGAATATAATAATAAAGGGTCGATGGCTACCGTTGGGCGCAACCGGGCCGTGGTTGATTTGCCGTTTATGCACTTTGCGGGGCCGGTGGCCTGGCTCATTTGGATGTTTGTACACCTGATGTCGATTGTAGGGGTAAAAAACCGCTTGCTGATTTTTATTAACTGGCTTTGGAAATACTTCACCTTCGACCAGTCGCTGCGTATTATCCTCCGCCCGTCGCGGAAAGCGCAGGAACGGCCACTTCCCGATACGGAATAGTGTGGTCAACGGTCTTTCTATTCCGGCTTTACGAAGCACTTTGTACAACAATACCAAGGCGTAAACCTGTCAGCGAGGTTAGCCTTGGTATTGTACTTTTAATGTTGTTTCAGTAGTTAATCTACTTGTTTTTCAGCTGTTTATTGTTGCTTCAACTTCGTCGGGAGTAATCGGAATGCGGGTTCCCAGTATTTCGGCCCCATTTTCGGTGACCAAAATATCATCTTCTAACCGGATGCCACCAAATTGCCGGAAGCTCTCCAGCTTTTCGTAATTAATAAAGTCGGTGTGCAATTTTTCAGCTTTCCATTTATCTATAAGTTCCGGAATAAAATAGATGCCAGGTTCGTTGGTTATTACGTAGCCCGGTTGCAGGCGTTTGCCCAGTCGTAAATAAGCCGTTCCGAATTGTTGTACAGGCCGGGTTTCGTCGTCGTAGCCCACATGTATCTGGCCAAGGTCTTCCATGTCGTGCACATCAAGGCCCATCATGTGCCCCAGGCCGTGCGGGAAGAAAAGTGCGTGGGCACCATTTTTCACGGCATCGGTTACATCACCCTTCATCAGTCCCAGCTGTTTTAACCCGGAAGCGATAACTTCGGCTGCCGCCAGGTGTACCCCCAGGTAAGTGACACCAGCTTTGGTTAGTTCGGTTGCTTTATTGTTGGCTGCCAGTACAATGTTGTATACCTCGCGTTGCTGCTGGCTGAATTTTCCACCTATCGGGCTCGTGCGGGTAAAGTCCGAGGCATAGTGGGTTAACGTTTCGGCACCGGCATCAACCAGCATCAGTTTTCCCTGTTTCAGAAAACCACTATGATTATGATTGTGCAGGATTTCGCCGTGTTGCGATAAGATTATCGGAAACGCAGCAGCTGTGCCTCCGGCCAGGGCAATCCCTTCAATGGTTCCGGCTATTTTTTGTTCCCATGTGCCGGGCTGGGCCATTTTCATAGCAGCCACGTGCATCTCGCACCCGGTAGCACAAGCTTTTTTTATTTCTTCAATTTCGCAAGACTCTTTTACCGAGCGCATTTGAATAACCGCTTTGACCAATTCGAGCGAACTGTATTGAGCCAGTTTCACCGCCCTGATTCCAAGTAGTTCCGAAAGCAATAGTTTGTTTTCGGCCCGGTAAGGTGGTAAAAAGTGTATTTTTCGGCCCTGATGGATTGCTTGGTTTACAACATCGAAAATTGTTTCGTAGGGGGCAGTTTTGGTAATCCCAACCTGCAACGCTTTTTCTGTCAAACTTATTTGCGGCCCCATCCATATAATATCTTCAATATCAACGTCGTTTCCGAACAAGATATCGTTGCCCTCTTCCACGTCAATGATGCCGGCCAAGCCTTGAAAATCGAGCCCGAAATAGTACAGAAACGTGCTGTCCTGTCTGAAATGATAGGTGTTGTCGGTGTAGTTCATGGGTACATCGGAATTACCAAGGAGGACGATGATCCCATCGGAAAGTAAGGTTTTCAGCCTTTTTCTGCGTTCGCTGTAAATTTTCGGTTCAAACATGTTGTCAAATTTGAATGATATTAATTAGGTGAAGATAACTAATCAAACCTTGTTATTTTATGATTTTTTCGGGCAATCGTCAATTTGCAAGTTTTACACGCGAAAAAAATCGATACTATAAAACATATAACTATGAACGGTTATTAACGTATAAAACAGTAAACCCTTAAAACATCGAGCTATGGAAAATACCTTATTAAACTATATGAATTATCGTTTTGGTGGACAAAACCGGAAACCGGAGCACAGCGTAAAACCAGTCGGGCCAGTTATTACCATTTCCAGAGAAGTAGGATGTAATGGTACAGCTTTGGCTCAACTTGTTGCCAATGAGCTTAATAAAACAATTTTTTACAAGCAGTGGCAGGTTGTAAGCAAAGAGGTATTGAGCGCAAGTGCCCGGGAGCTGAAGGTGACCCCCGGCAAGGTAAGCCGTTTAGTTACAACCAGTGAATATTCGACCTTCGACGAAATCCTCTCGGCCTTTACCGAAAAGTATTATAAAAGCAGTAAAACAATTATAAAAACGATCCGCGAAGTTATTCGGAATTATTCCAAGGATGGCTGCTGTATTATTGTTGGAAGGGCGGGAAATATTATTGCTTCCGATTTGGAAAACTCGTTGCACCTGCGTCTAGTTGCGCCCTTGGCCTGGCGGATTAGTGCGATTGCAGAACGGAAAAATATGAGTAAAGCTGAAGCGAAAAAATATATTGAAGAAACCGAAAAAGAACGGGAAATTTTTCGGCAGTATTTTCAAAACACAAAAGAGGATGCCGACCGCTTTGATTTGACCATTGATATTTCCCGGTTTAACCAAGATAATTTGGTTAAATTAATTTTGACTGCATTTGAAATGCGCGGTGTTCCGGAACGTTTTCGAAAAACGGTTCCTTATTTCTAGATATTGGCGCCGCTTGGTTCGGTTAAATAAGCAGAAAGCCGTGTTGCTTCCATTCGCAGCGGGCTTTCGTTTTGTAGCAGAATAAGTATCACTGTTTTATTTGATTGACAAAAACAATAACCAGGAACGACGAATAACAACCGATCTTTGCCATTGTTGAATGCTGCCATAGTTAATAACCCAGGCTTTTTCCTTTTTCGGTTGCCGGTAGTCCGTCGGTCATCCAGCGGGGGGCTGTCGCACCTTTCAGGTAATGATCGAAAAATTGCATCATTCGCTGGGTCAGATCGATGCGGTTGGCCCAACTTTCGGGTTTCAGGTTATGAGGCTCGTTGTTGTAGTTGAGCAGCCAAACCGGTTTGTCGAGGCGGCGCAGGGCTACAAAAAGTTCAATTCCCTGGTACCAGGGCACCGCGCCATCGTTATCGTTGTGCATCAGCAGCAGCGGGGTGTTTATCTTGGGCGTGTAAAACAGGGGCGAGTTTTCGATATACTGCATTGGCTTGTCCCACAGTGTTCCACCAATCCGGCTTTGGGTATGTTCGTACTGAAACATGCGCGACATGCCGGTTTCCCAGCGAATGCCACCATAGGCGCTGGTCATGTTGCTTACGGGGGCTCCGGCCATGGCTGCTGCAAACAAATCGGTTTGGGTAATCAGATAGGCGGTTTGGTAGCCTCCCCAGCTTTGGCCTTGTATGCCCAAGCACTTGGGATCGATGTAGTTGCGCTCGTTCAGTAAAGTGTTTGTTCCGCTGACGATGGCATTGTAAGCACTTTGTCCCGGATAGCCTGTTTTGTAGGTAATGTCGGGAATAAAAACCAGGTAACCGTTGCTCGGATAATAGCTTCGGTTAATAATGGAGCGGCTGGGCGACGGTACCGAGTAGGAGTTGAGTGTGTTCGAGTTCAGCTCGTAATAGTACACAATCATCGGGTAAAGCGAATCGGGGTTGAAGTTTTCGGGGAAATATAAAATCCCTTCCAGCTTTTCGCCCGAGAACGATGTCCACGAAACCAATTCGCGCCGCGCCCAAATAAAATTGCTTTGTTGCGGGTTGGCATTACTCAGTTTACGGGGATTATCGAAATCGGGGCCACTTACCCATAAGTCAGGGAAATCGGAACAGCTCTCCTTGGTCCAAACCAATAGCTCGGCATCTTTGGCTTTCAAAACGAACTGGTGCAGGTAGTCACCTTTAACGAGTTTGGCGGGTTCTTGAGCCCGCTTCAGGTTTAAGCGGTAAAAACCGGTCGATTTATCATTTTCGTCGAACGCAGATAGCAGCCAGTTATCGTCATCCAGCGTGGTTTGGTCGGGGTTGGTTTGAATGTAGCGGAAGCTGATTTGTTGTTTTTTGTCAAATCCCCGGGTCAGGTTTCGCGGGGACGAGTGGCCGCTTGGATCTAGCTGCCAAATGTCGAACCGGTCGTAAACAAAAACAAACCTGTCGGAGTCGCTCCAGCCGGCAACGCCATACGGGCTTGCTTCTGCCGGAACATCTTGCTGTTCGTTATAAAACGAAGTTGTGATTTGTTTGGTCAGATTAACGGGCCTGGCATTGGGCGCTACCAGGTCGAAGGCGTAAAACGAGCTGTCGGTAGGTTCGAACCAAAATGCATACTTTTCATTGGGCGATAGTTGTACTGACGACTCGTTGGACGCAATAAGTTTTTTGGTTCCCGTTTGGGAATCAATAATATAGTAATCTTTTGCATTTCGGCCGGTCCACGACGATGCGCGAAGATATGGCAAACGGTTTTCGCCCAGAACCAGTTTGCCGGGCCATTTGGGATTGAAATCGACTTCAGGGCACAGGCTATCGGCCAACTGTACGCCCCGCCCTTCGTTTAAGTGATAAACTGCCAGGTAATTTCGTTTCAGCTCCTTTTCTTTCTTCAGCAGTTGGGCTGGCATCAGTTCTTTGTCGGTCCAGCTCCACAGGTCAAGCCGTGGTTTTTCGTCGTCTGTAATTTGCGCAGTGCTGTCGTTTTCGGCCAGGGGGGCTGTACCAAAGTAAAGCTGCTTATTGTTGTCGGAGAATAACAGGTTGCGGTGAACGCTTGGATACCAGTTTGCAGGAATTCCGTGTATGTCGGGGTTTGCGACAATTTTTATTTCAGGCTTGTCTGAGCCAATCCGGAGCTGATACTTTTTATGTTTTGTGGTGTCGGTGCTAAACAAAAATGCAAAGTTGTTACTTGCCCGGCTTAGTGCCAGGTTTTTCAAACTACCACATTCCGAAAACAGGAGTGTGGTTTTTCTGCTGTGGGCATCGAACCGGAACAGGCTGATTGTATTGGTCGAATCGGCCGAATGGGTTTGGTACAGGTAAGCATTCCCTTCTTTATCGGCTGCAACATTTTGCACCCTGCGGACCGTAATTGTATCGCCGTTGGCAGGATGGTACAGGATTAAATCTGATAAATAAGTTTTATCCTTTAGCTTGATGAGGCTGTCGGGGCGAAGGGTAAATGCAAGCCAATCGGTTTGTTTTTCGGGTAAGTAGATGGTTTGAAGTTGATTGAATTGTTTGATGGTTCGGTCGGACAGGCGATAAATCCCGATGCTTTCGAGAGGCATTTTTTCTTTTTCCAATTTCTTTTTACGGGCTTCCGTTAAGCTGTCTTCGGGTATCTCGAACCGAAAAACCACAAAGCGCGAATCTGCAGTAAACTTGGCTTCTTTACCCAACGGAATGGTATCGCTGAATGAGCCATCAGTTTGATTAATAATTAGTTTTCCATTGCCCTTCAACGGTTTTAACTGGTAAGCTGCAAAAGCCCCGTTGTTGGAAAGGCTGACACCCTCAATGGTGTTCCAGCCGGCAAGGTCGTTAATGTTTAAACTGTGCTTTGCGGGTTGTGCTGTCAATGCGAAGCTGATAAACGCAGTCAGGATGAGGGTATTAATAAAGCGTAAATAAACCATTGTTACCGTATTTGTAAAAAATGAAAAAAAAGCTGCACTTTAATGCAAAGGTGTCGGGTTGGTTGGCTACCAGTATATTCCAGTGGGCCATGTAAATCGATTTGATGAACAAAAAACCTGCAAAACAGGTTTTTTGTTCATCAAATTTCGGACGTCGGGATTAAGCAATAATCAGCTTATTTTTTTATCCACAAGGTATTTATTGCGCTCCGACGAGTTGCGCGAGTTTAATTCGGCCATAAACCCAGCCATAAAAAGCTGGGTGCCAATAATCATGGCTGTAAGCGAAAGAAAAAAGTAGGGGCTCTCGACTACTTTTTGTGCCGGTATTTTGTGGGCAACTGCTATCAGTTTGTCAATTCCCAGGTAGGCTGCCGAACAAAAACCGATAATAAACATTACCGTTCCCATTAAGCCAAAAAAGTGCATGGGCCGTTTGCTGAATTTTGCAATGAAAATAACCGAAAGCAAATCGAGTGGGCCACGAATAAAACGCTCGAACCCAAATTTGGTTTCGCCGTATTTGCGTTCCTGGTGAACGACTACTTTTTCGCCAATTCGCTTAAAACCAGCCCATTTTGCAATAATTGGGATGTAACGGTGCATTTCGCCGTACACTTCAATGCTTTTTGTTAGCTGTTTGCGGTAGGCTTTCAGTCCGCAATTGAAGTCGTGGATTTTGATACCCGAACTGCGGCGGGCAATCCAGTTGTAAAATTTGCTGGGGATGTTTTTCGATAAAACAGGATCGTAACGTTTCTTTTTCCAGCCAGATACCAAATCGAATTTTTCATTCACAATCATTTGGTACAAACCCGGAATTTCGTCCGGACTGTCCTGCAAGTCGGCGTCCATAGTAATCACTACGTCGCCCTGGGCTTCGCCAAACCCAACATGCAGGGCAGCCGACTTGCCGTAATTGCGACGGAATTTGATGCCTTTAACATCGGGGTTCTCGTGGTGCAGCCGTTCAATCACTTCCCACGAGCAATCGTTGCTGCCATCGTCAATTAAAATAATTTCGTACGAAAACTTGTTGGTATCCATTACCTTTTTAATCCACGAGCACAGCTCGGGCAACGATTCTTCTTCGTTCAGTAGCGGAATGACTACAGAAATATCCACGTGTACTTGGTATTAGTTTGAAATTCGCCCCAAAGAAACAAATTATTCTTCTGATTTCAACCCGCTCATGGCGTCTTCAAAGTCGTTGTTTCTGCCCGTGTTTTTTTTCACAATGGCCGAGGTAATCAGTGCGATAATTGAACCTCCGATAAGTCCGCTTGTGAGGGACGAAATCATGGTATCAACCGCCGATTGTGGTGTTTGCTCTTCAAACTTAAGCATAGCTTGCTCAATCTGATCTTCCGGTACGCCCTGGTTTGCCATAAACTGGTAGGTTTTATCTTGTATCGCCTGCATCACCCGCGACATAAATTCAGGATCGATAAACTTGTTGAAAATGAATGTATAAAACCCGGTTATGACACTGCTGAAGATGACAATGATTAAGGCGAACAGAAATGCTTGCCCAAAGGTAATTTTGCCTCGTAGCAAATTGTCGCGGTAGCTTTTTGTACAATACAATAAGAAGATGACTAAAATGCCCAGTTGAAAAAGGGAAATGAAAAAAGTCGTCATCAGCCCTCCTTTTTCCATCAATCCGGTAGCCCAAATAATAAGGTTAATGATGATTGAAATGAGCGCGAAGAAAATACCGTAAGTTAGTTCGAGTTTGTAAGGTGAATTTTCAATTTTCATAATTATATTTTATTTTTAAGTAAAAAGTAGCTGAATTGTTAACCGAAATAAAAATATAAAAATAGACGATTGAAAACCGTTCATTCCGCCATTTTTCCAATAAAATCGTGTTTTTACGTTTGTCGGCTAGGCTGTACCTTTTTGTTATAACGGTACAAAATAACTGTTTCGGACAAAAACAAGGGGAGGATGGAAAAAATATTGCGGGAATATTGCTTTGAACATGAATTATTTAGTTTGCGATAAGCCGGAAAAAGAGTCTGCATAGTTGGATTGGGTTTGGAAGCAACCCAAAATTTTCTACTTTTGTCGCCGGGTAAGTCCTGTACGACCAGCTCCCTCTGAATCCCCCCAGGGTCGGAAGGCAGCAAGGGTAGGAGGTTGTAGCGGTGCGATACAGGTAGCTTACCCACTTTTTATGCCGGATTAGCTCAGTTGGCCAGAGCACGTGATTTGTAATCTCGGGGTCCACAGTTCGAATCTGTGATCCGGCTCACTAAAGAAGGTTGGAGGATTAGACGGATAGAGGAATAAAATGGATTTATACCAGAAGTTTTCCAAATGCGTTCTGAAAAAAATTGAAGAATAGGGAAGTGAGTAACGGATTATTCTAATCATCTAATATTCTAACTTTCCGATATCCTAACTGGGGAGATACCAAAGTGGCCAACTGGGGCTGACTGTAACTCAGCTGACTATCGTCTTCGTAGGTTCGAATCCTGCTCTCCCCACAAAAAGTAAACTCCAAAAACAAGTTCCAAATTTGGAATTTGGAACTTGTTTTTGGGTTTTAGAACTTGCGGGAGTAGCTCAGCTGATAGAGCATTAGCCTTCCAAGCTAAGGGTCGCGGGTTTGAATCCCGTCTCCCGCTCGAAAAAAGTCGCTAACAAGCGGCTTTTGTGTTTTAACGGCGTCAATATTCATCACTCAGTTATTTGCTTCCCATTAGTTTCTTCGAAGTATAATCAGTTTTATCAATCAACTTTTACAAACCATTCCCCGCTTTTACTGTTAGGTATGGCGTGCGCTTAATTGGGAGTGTGCGTTACACGTATGATTTGTCCGTAAACCAAAACAGGCAATAGGGAATGAACTGAATGAGAGCAACAAGCCGTTTTAAACGTATTATCAAAAAATCGAGGCGACCGGTACTGGTCGATTTTTATGCCGATTGGTGCCAGCCATGCAAAGAATTGCAGTTGGTATTGAGTGGTGTTAAAAGCAAATTCAAAGAAAATATCCGGATTTTAAAAGTTAATGTTGATTACAACCCCTATATTATCAGTCAGTTCCATGTGAAATCGGTTCCTACCTTAATGATTTTTAAATCAGGCAACTTGGAATGGGTTGGCGAGGGACTTGTGTTTGAACCCGAACTGACCGAAATTGTAAAGAAATATACCGAAGATTGCTTGTAAGCCGCCGTATTAGAAAATACTTTCTATATTTACGGTATAGTGGGAGGTATGAAGGAAAGTAATTATTCCAATCCGGAAAAACTGGTTAAAACCAGGGAAGACGAATTGAGTCTTCAAAATAGTCAATTTGTAAAAGGGTTACTCTCAGTAACATCCTCAGTTGTTTGTGTACTGAACGATCAGAGGGAAGTTATTTTTGCCAACGAAATACTTATCAATAAGTATGGCCTCGATTTGGAGCGCGATATATTGGGGTTGCCATTCGGCGAAGTAATGAACTGTGTGAGCCTCAAATCGCCCGGATCGGTGTGCGGATTGACCGATAAATGCAAATATTGCGGTGCAAACTCCAGCTTCAACGACTTTTTGAACAGGCACGAACCAGTGGTAAACGAGTACCGTTTGGTACGCGAAGTTGATGGTATCGTTCAGCAAGTCGATCTGGAAATAACGGTTCAACCATTCCGCATGGATAGCAACTATATGATTGTGTCAATGGTGGATATAACCGACTTGAGGCGTCGCGAAATACTGGAACGCATTTTTTTTCACGATATTATTAATATGGCCGGAAGCCTGAGCGGTGTACTAGAGCTGCTAAAGGAACCTGAATGCCGTAATGACGAGAGTTTTTTTGAAGTGGCAGCCTCGCTGAGTATGCAAATTGTGGAAGAAATAAAAGGGCAACAACATGTTTTGAAAGCCGAAAAAGGCGAACTGGAAGTGAATGTCCGTCAACTGAAAATGGACAAATTTCTGGAAGAACTTTGCAACAAGGTGAAATACAGTAAGGAAGCATTTGAACGGCACATTGATGTATTTGATTTTAGCGGGAATGCCAGCTTTGTGTCCGACCCCGTATTGCTGAACCGGGTTGTTTTCAACATGGCCAAAAATGCACTCGAAGCAATTCCCCGCGGCGACCGCATCCGCATTGAAGCCTATAAACAGTCAGGCACCATTCGAATTGAAGTGCATAATAATACGGTGATGGACGAAAATGTTCGTAATCAGCTGTTTCAACGTTCATATTCAACCAAAGGAAAAAACAGAGGTATCGGAACATACAGCATGAAACTACTTGGCGAACGTTATTTGAAAGGCCAGGTAAATTTTAGTTCTTCCGAAACCAGCGGGACTATCTTTTTTATCCAAATTCCTGTCTCTTTTTAGTTTTCCCTAGTTGTGATTGGTTGCGCCGGTACACTACCGCATTAATTTATCTCCATATAACAGCGAAAGCAGTAAACAGAAGGATTTGCCTGCTGTTTGCTGCTTTCGTTCGTTTATACCAAAACAAAATTTGTTGAGCTTGTGGCTTTAGTTTCCGCCCAAAGCTTCGCGGATTAACTGAAGCTGATTTTTAGGGTACGTTTCATTTGGCCGCATCGACAGCGCTTTGTTGTAATAAAACCGTGCAACGCTGAAGTTTTTCGCCTCGAAGGCTTTGTCGGCTTCGGCCAGTGTGTCGCGGTAATCCTTTTCGCTTTGTCCGGCTTGCACTCGTTCCAGCTCTTGCTGTATTTCGGCCAGCTTAATAGACGGATAAGGCTCGTCTTTCTTCAAATTTAAAGCACGTTGGTAGTACGAGCGGGCAACTGCAAAATCGCGGTTTACAAAAGCTTCGTCGGCAGTGTTCACCCAACTCAGGTAATCCTGCTCCTCGCGTTGCGACAACAACGAATTGGTCAGCTTCCCGATTTCCTGTATGCGGTCTTTCGGGTATTGTTCCCACGATTTTATTTCGAGGGCTTTGTTGTAGTGAAAACGCGCCAACGTGTAGCCTTTTCGGTCGAATTCGGTATCTGCCTTCGTAATGGCCTCGTTGTATGCTTTAAGCTGTTCGGCTGTCAGCATCTGGTCAATCAGCTGTTTTATTTTGTCGAGCTGTTGTTTCGGATAGGCCTGTTGTGGTTGAATGCCCAATGCCTTGTTGTAATAAAATTGGGCTACCGGGTAATCTTGCTTGCTGAAGTTTTCGTCGGCAATGGCGATGGCTTCGTTATAGGCAGCATTCAATTTTTCCGCATTTCGGGCTTGTTCGGCCAATACTTCCAGTTCTCGTTGGCGCTGATTAATTTTTTCAATTTGCGCTTTCGGGTAACTTTCTGTTGGTTTCAACCCCAATGCTGTTTCGTAGGCCAGTTTTGCGGGGGCTAGTAATTCGGCAGCAAACTGCTGGTCGCCTTGGTTAATGGCTGCTTTGTAGTCGGCTTCCAGTTTTGCCAATTGGGCTATCAGGTTTTCCAACTCGTTTATTTTGGGTTCAACGGTTGATGCTTTCTCTGGCAGGATGCTAATGGCCTGCCGATAACTTCCGATGGCATTTTCGTATTGCGTTTGTGTTTTAAACGCTTCCGCTTCCTGTATTTTCAGGTTGAAGGCTATTAAGTTGGCTTGTGCCAGCGAATCTTCCCGTGCCTTTTGCTGGCGTGCCAGCTTTTCTGCCGCCAGTTGTTTCAGGATGCCGTCAATTTCGGCAAGTTTGTTCTTCGGGTACACTTCTTCGGGTAAAATACTCAGTGCATTCTGGTAGGCCGCTTGGGCTTTGGGATACGCCTTTTGGTTCATAGCAGCATCGCCTAGCGCAATAGCCGACTGATAGTTGTCGCGGGCAGCTTTTTCGGCAGCTAGGCGTTGGGCTTCGGCCGCCGCAAGCAACCGGGCTTCTTCGGCACGTTGGTTTTTCAGGAGGTTAATCTCGGCAATGCGCTGCGGTGGTTCCGGCTCGGTTGGTTTCAATCCTTGTGCAGTGGTGTACAGTCCGAGGGCATTGTCGAGCTGGTCGGCAGCAAACGCTTCGCGGGCCGAACTCATTGCTTGGTTATACCGGGTATCCAAATCGGCTTGTTCGGCCAGTTGTTTCAAAATATTATCAATTTTAGCTACCTGGTCAACCGGGTATTTTTCGGTTGGTTTCAGGGCCGATGCTTGGAGGTACACCGGTTTGGCACCATTGTAATTTTGTGCAACAAACGCT
>JBKEAN010000120.1:0-32482 GCA_047972415.1 Mangrovibacterium sp. | reverse complement strand
GGTTCGAATCCAGTCATCCCGACAGGTTCAAAATCGACAAAGAACTAAAACCCTGTAAACCGTTTGGTTCACAGGGTTTCGTTTTTTTAACGAAAGTCAAACGTGAACTTTTTAAAACCTACAGACGTTTCTTAACAAACGTTGAGAATTCTATTGGTTGTTTTAACCAACTAAAGGAACTCGTTGTGGTAAAAGTCTGTATATTTGTGCCATGTTAAAAAAAGTAACAGCATATAGTTTAATCCTGATTGCCAGTTTTGCGTTATTGGCCCATGCTGTTATTCCGCACCATCACCACCAATTGTTTTTTTGTGTTGAGCAAAGCCATTCTGTCGACGATGATGCAGCACCACACAATTGTACTGTTCCCGAACACGACCACCACCACCACCACAATGGTAATACCAGCGCAACGGATTGTGTACTGGGACAGGCCGTTGCAATTACAACCTCGCAGGGTAAGCTTTTTAAAAGCTACGATGCTTTTAACGATAGCTATCAACCCGATTTCTTTATTCTACCGAATTTTAGATGTAATGAATTACAAACCGCTCCGCTGGTTGTAGCAACGGTTCCGGAATTTTCGCCTTTAATAAGCTCGTTCGTAACATTAACGTTCGGGTTGCGCGCGCCTCCAATGGTTTAAGTTTTTAGTTCTTTTTTTTCTATTACGCTGCGAGTTACGGCGTAATTGGGCATGTATTTTTCTAAAAATTTAAACCATTTTAATATGACTATTAAAACACTTGTTGGTGCATTTCTGGCTCTTTCAATGGTCTCGTGCAACCAATCCGGTAAAGAGATTTCAAAACAGGAACACAATCACGAACACGAAGAACGCGATGGGCACGAAAGCCATGACGGACACGAAGAAGTCAAGTTTCAATATACATCGTACAGCACCGATTTTGAACTGTTTGCCGAAGCCGATGCGTTTATTGTTGGCGAGCCGGCAAATGTGCTTTCGCATTTTTCCACGCTCCCCGGTTTCGAAGCCCTTGAAAGCGGTAAAATTACGATAACACTCACGGTGAATGGCAAAGAAACCAAACAAACCCTTGACCAACCCACACGGAAAGGGATTTACAGTTTCGATATTCACCCCGAAACCGAGGGAACAGGAAAACTAAACTTTGAAATAACCACCAACAGTGGCACCTTTGAAGTTGAAGTTCCCGAAGTAACTGTTTTTGCCAATGACGAAGCGGCGCACGAAGCACACGAAGAAATTGTTGTTCCAACAACCAACACAATGGTTTTCACAAAAAAACAATCGTGGAAAATTGATTTTGCAACCGCATTGCCACGGTCTGAGCCATTCGGCCAGGTTATTAAAGCCGCAGCCTTGGTGCAGTCGGCCCAGGGTAACGAGTTGGTTATTTCGGCCAAAACAAACGGAACTGTCCTTTTTAGTTCGGGCGCTGTTACCGAAGGCCGCGATGTTAGGGCCGGACAACCCTTATTTACCATTTCGGGCAGCAATTTGGCCGACAACAATATTGGCGTAAAATATACCGAGGCTAAAAACAATTTCGAAAAGGCCAATGCCGACTACGATCGGGCTAAAGAGCTGGCAAAAGACAAGATTGTTTCGGAAAAAGATTTGCTTACAGCTAAAAATCAATATGAAAATGCGAAAGCCGTTTACGATAACCTGAACAAAAACTTCACCGCATCGGGGCAAACCATCACAAGTTCGCAAACAGGCTATGTAAAACAAGTGTTTATACAAAACGGCACGTATGTCGAAGCGGGCCAGCCCATAGCTATTATTTCGCAAAACAAATCGCTTCTTCTTGCGGCCGAAGTACCTTCAAAATATGCCCCCATCCTGGCAAACATCAGAACAGTCAATATCAGGACACTGAACGAGAATCAATCCTACTCGCTCGAACAGTTAAATGGCAAAATTCTTTCGTATGGCAAAGCAGCAAACAACGACAATTACTTGATACCGGTTACCGTGCAGGTGGACAATAATGGCAGTTTTGTTCCGGGCAGCTTTGTAGAAATGTACCTGAAATCATTCTCAAATAACACGGCGTTGGTTGTCCCTACTTCTTCCCTTTTAGAAGACCAAGGCAGTTTCTTTGTGTGGGTGCAGGTTACCCCTGAATTGTTCGAAAAACGGGAGGTTTTTATTGGTGCAACCGACGGAATAAACACCGAAATTAAACGAGGTATTACAACCAACGAACGCGTTGTTACCCGTGGCGCTATGCTTCTGAAACTAGCACAAGCCACAGGTGCCGTGGATGCACATTCCGGTCACGTTCATTAAAATACTGCACCATGTTGAATAATATTATCAAATTCTCGCTGAACAACAAATACCTGATTTTGCTCTGTTCGGTGGTGCTGGTGGTTTTCGGAATGAGAACTGCCACAAATATGGATGTGGATGTATTTCCAGACCTTACCGCCCCAACGGTTGTGGTAATGACCGATGCGCACGGAATGGCTTCGGAAGAAGTTGAAAAACTGGTTACTTTCCCGATTGAAGCTGCAGTAAACGGCGCTACCGATGTTCGCCGTGTACGATCGGCTTCGTCACAAGGCTTCTCGTTTGTGTGGATTGAATTTGACTGGGGAACCGATGTTTTTAAAGCCCGCCAAATTGTTAGCGAAAAACTTATTAGCGTTTCGTCCCAAATGCCTTTGGGGGTTGGACAACCCGTTTTGGCTCCCCAATCGAGCGTGATTGGCGAAATATTTTTTGTTGGCATCCAGTCCGACAGTACCAGCATGATGGATTTGCGCACCACGGCCGAGTGGAGTGTAAAACCACTAATCCTTGCTACTGGCGGGGTTTCGCAGGTTACTATTATCGGAGGCGACTACAAACAATACCAGGTTTTCGCCAACCCTCAGAAAATGAATTTCTACAAGGTATCGATGTTCGAACTGGCTGAAATATGTAAAGGAATCAGCCAAAATTCAACCGGGGGCATTCTCCGCGAATTTGGCAACGAGTACGTGGTCCGCGGTATCGCCCGCTCGTCCGATGTGGAAGTGTTGGGAAATACCTTCATCAAATCGGTAAACGGAAAACCTGTTCGCGTTGCCGACATTGCCGAGGTAAAAATTGGCGCCGCACCCAAAATGGGCTATGCTTCGGGCAATGCAAAACCCGCTATCATTATTTCTATTTCTAAACAACCCAACGCCAACACCCTTGATGTAACCCGGCGGATTGAAAAAAACCTTGCAGAATTACAAAAAACATTACCGCCCGATGTTAAACTGGATACAAACATATTTCGCCAGGCCGATTTTATTGAAACCTCGGTAAAAAACGTGCAGAATGCCCTTATCGAAGGCGCTATCTTCGTGGTGATAATCTTGTTCCTTTTTCTTGGGAGTTTCCGCACCACACTTATTTCGCTTTTGGCAATACCGCTGTCGTTGCTCTGTGCAATTTTGGTATTGAAGTACCTCGGGCTCAACATTAATACCATGAGCCTTGGCGGTATGGCAATTGCCATCGGTGCACTGGTTGACGATGCCATTATTGACGTGGAAAACGTGTATAAACGGCTACGGCAAAACAAAGCAAAACCGGAGCACGAACGGCAAAACTCATTCACTGTTGTGTTCGAAGCATCGAAAGAAATCCGGGCATCAATATTAAATGCAACCCTGATTATTATTGTGGCCTTTTTGCCCTTATTCTTCCTTTCGGGAATGGAGGGACGTATGTTGCAACCGCTGGGGATTGCGTTCGTAGTTTCGCTTTTTGTTTCGCTTGTAGTGGCCATGACCCTCACACCACTTTTGGCAAAAATGATGCTTTCGGACGACAAATACCTGGCAAAAAACGAAAAAGAAAAACGATTAGTTAGCTTCTTGATAAGCAATTACGAAAAATCGCTAAACTGGGCATTACATCACAAAAAGGCCATTCTGTTCCCCTTGTTCGGCCTGTTTATTATCTCGCTAGTGGTGTTTGCTTCATTTGGGCGAAGCTTTTTGCCCGAATTCAACGAAGGGGCTTTAACACTCTCGGTTGTTGCCAAACCAGGTGTTTCGCTCGAAGAAAGCAACCGCTTGGGCAACCTTGTCGAAACAGAACTGCTACAGATTCCAGAAGTATCGAGCACTGCCCGCCGTACTGGCAGAGGCGAACTCGACGAGCACTCGCAAACAACCAACAGTGCCGAGGTTGATGTTAATTTTACATTGAAAGACCGCAGCCAGCAGGAATTTATGGCCGATGTACGCGAAACCTTGTCCGGAATTCCGGGGATTGCTTACACCGTGGGGCAACCACTCGGGCACCGGATAGACCACATGCTTTCGGGTACACGGGCAAACATTGCCATCAAACTTTTTGGTACCGACCTGAATAAGATGTTCGCCACGGGCAATGCTATAAAAAATGCCATTGCCGACGTTGAAGGCCTGGTGGATGTAAATGTTGACCAACAGGTTGAAATACCGCAAATTCAAATTCGTGCCAATCGCGATATGCTGGCTCAGTACGGAATTACAACCGAACAGTTTAACGAGTTTGTTGATGTTGCTTTTGGTGGCGAAAAAATGGCCGATATTTACGAAGGCCAACGCAGTTTTGATTTGGTGCTTCGCTTAAATAGTGATTATACCCAAAGTCTCGACGGTTTTAAAACGGCACTGATTGATACCGAGGATGGAAAAAAAGTCCCGTTGGAACAGGTAGCCGAAATTGTATCGGTTTCGGGACCAAGCTCAATAAGCCGCGAGAATGTGCAGCGTAAAATTGTTATCTCGGCCAACGTTGCCGAACGCGATTTGCGCAGTGTAGTGGAAGACATACAGAAGAACATCAACGAAAAAATTACCCTTCCAGAAGGCTATCGCATTGAGTACGGTGGACAGTTCGAAAGTGAGGCGAGCGCATCTAAAACACTCATGCTCACGTCGATCATTGCTCTCGTAATAATCTACTTATTGCTTTATCAGGAGTTTAAAGATTTCAAATTGGCTGCTACAATTTTGCTCAATTTACCGTTGGCGCTTATTGGCGGTGTGTTTGCAATCTGGTTTTCGTCGGGCGTGCTTAGTATTCCGGCTATTATCGGGTTCATCACGCTCTTTGGTATTGCCACCCGAAACGGTATTTTGCTTATTTCGAATTACCAGCGCTTGCAAATAAACGGGGTTTCGCTGCACGATACCATCACCAAAGGCTCGGCCGACCGCTTAAATGCCATTCTGATGACAGCCCTTACAGCGGCGCTTGCACTTATTCCGCTGGCCTTGCGCGGCGACCTTTCGGGTAACGAAATCCAGAGCCCCATGGCGAAAGTAATTTTGGGAGGTTTGCTCACGTCAACCATCCTCAATATTTACATTGTGCCAATTGTGTATAGCATTTTGAACAACCGTGGAATTATTAAAATCGGTAAACAATGAAAAGAACAATTTTAATAGCAGCAATCCTTGTGCTGGGCTTTAACTTGTCGGCACAAACTACCATTGATACGGTTTTATCTGAAATAGAAAAAAACAACACCTCGCTTGCAGCTTTCCGCAAAAGTATTGATGCCGAAAAAATTGGTGCCAAAACCGGAATGACACCGCAAAACCCCGAAGTAGAGTTTAATTACTTGTTTGGCAACCCTTCGGCTATTGGCAACCGTACCGACTTCAGCATAAAGCAATCGTTCGATTTTCCGACGGCATACGTTTACAAAAGCCAAATCTCGAATTTAAAAAACGAACAGGTTGAACTGGAATACACAAAGCAACGTGCCGAGGTTTTGTATCAAGCCCGTGTGCTATGTGCCCGGTTAATTTATTACAACGCACTAAACATTGAGTTGGGCAAAAGCCGCGACAATGCTTTAAAAGTTGCCGAAGCTTACAAAACCAAATTCGGCGCTGGCGATGTGGGTATTTTGGAGTACAACAAAGCACAGGTAACTCTTCTGGAAGTTTCAAAAAAGCTTGAAAACAATGAAATTGAACAGAATGCACTGCTGTCCGAATTGGCTTTACTTAACGGAGGTAATGCTATTTCATTCGCCGATAGCCAGTTTCCGCTGCAAGCCGTCCCGGCCGATTTTGACCAGTGGTATGCCCTTGCCGAAGCAAACAATCCACTATTGCAATGGGTAAAACAGGAAATAACCATTTCCGAAAAGCAGGTAAAACTAAATTCCGCTATGAGTTTGCCAAAACTTTACGGTGGCTATATGAGCGAAAAAGTTGTTGGGCAGAAATACCAGGGCGTAACCCTGGGGCTAACCATTCCTTTGTGGGAAAACAAAAACACGGTAAACTATGCCAAAGCGAAAAACCTTGCAATGCAAAGCGTTGAATCCGACACGAAGCTACAGTTCTACAACCAGATGAAGGCGACACATACCAAGCTGATTGCCTTGCAAAACAACGCTGCCGATTACCGCAGCAAATTGGTATTGTACAGCAATAGCGAATTGTTAGGAAAAGCGCTCGAAAAAGGCGAAATTTCGTTAACCGAATACCTGTACGAGCTTTCGTTGTATTACGAAAGCATTTATACATTACTCGAACTGGAGATGACAACAAACCTGGCTTTTTTGGAATTAACCAAATTTCAATATTAAAAATAGAACACCCGGAACTTGAAACAGCAAGTTCCGGGGTTCGTTGTGAAACAGTAGCAACAACAAGATGAACAACTTCAGCCTTAAATCATACCTCACCTCGAACCTCAATCTGCCCGAAGACGACATGCACCTGATACAAAGCAGCTGCAACATTCGGGAATATGCCAAAGGCGACTTTCTTTTGCAGAAAGGAGCTCACTGCACGCATGCTTTTTTTGTGGAATCGGGTTTATTGCGACAATATATCACCGACGGGAAAGGGAAAGAACACATCCTGAACTTTGCACCCGAAAGTTGGTTTGTTACCGACACCGAGAGCGTTTACCTGAACGAGCCTTCCGCTTTTGCCATTCAGGCACTGGAGTCCACACGAGTTGCCCTTATTGACGATAAGCTCATTCGCCGGCTCGAAGATGCATTTCCGCAATTCCGAAACTTCAACAACCTGCTTCTGCACCACACCATTCAGGCACTTCAAAGCCGGGTACTGATGCTGATGAGCCTCTCGGCCGACGAGCGGTACCTGAGCTTTATCGAAACTTATCCCGACATTCTGCTTCGGGTTCCCCAAACCATGGTCGCTTCCTACCTGGGCATAACACCCGAGAGCCTTAGCCGGATACGCAAAGAACTGGCGCGACAAAATTTCAATCCTCTACGTTCTTAACATACATCAATGCACAGCTGGTAGCCCAATGGTAATTTTGCATCGTAAAAAACAAACAACATGGCTACCGAAAAAACAAACAGCAACTATGAGGGATTCGATGCATTACGGTTTTTACCTGACTTGCGTCCCTTACGACTGCTCGATGTGGGATGCAGCAATTGCCCCGAAGCGGCGAGTTTAATCCAAGCCGGCATCGACCTGGTTGGGATTGATATCGACGAAGTGACCTTAATCGAAATCCGGGAACAATATCCTGAAGCTCAATTTAGGTGTGCCGATGCCTCACTTTTCTCACTGAATGGAGAGCCGCAATTCGATGCCATCCTGGTACGTCGTCCCGATCTGCTCATTCAACCAGCGCGTTGGAGTTTAGTATTTAACAGAATGCAGGATTGGCTCGCTCCAAACGGGCTGATCCTGATTACCACACCAGAACAAACTGAAGCTTCCATGGCGATACAGTGGCTAAGCGAAGCCGGGTATAGCCCGGTACAGGCTGAAACCCTGACAAACGACGAAGAGCATTTTCTAGTTTCTGCCCGGCAATTACCTACACCGGTGGAGCCATTCGTCAACCCGCTCCAACTGCCGTCGAATGTACGGGTGTGGGAAGACGACGGAGACCAAGACGCATTGATTTGCGACCCCCGCACAGGGCAATGCACACCAGTAATGAACGAGAAATAATTTTTTTAACAGGAGGATATAACGATGAAACAAGCAAAAATTAATGTGTTAGCTTTTACGGATCCCTATTGTTCTTGGTGCTGGGCCACCGAGCCGATGATTTTATCCCTGATGGAAAAATATCGCGATCAGGTGCATTTTCAATATGTATTTGGCGGCTTAGTCGAAGATATGAGTAAGTTTTATGATGCGTCCAATAACATCGGGACACCGGCAGCAGTGGTTCCGCATTGGAAAATGGTATCGGAACGTTCCGGTCAGCCTATCGACGAAAACCTTTGGGTTGACATAGAATCGTACCCCCATTTCTCCACCTGGCCTGCCAACATCGCCGCATTATTTCCAACGAAGACGTTTATCTGCCTTTGGCGGCTGAAATTGACGGCTTGGATTACGAGCGTTTCGTCAACGATCTGACTAGTGGAACAGCTCGGAAAGCATTTGAAGCTGACCTGAAAACATCCAAACGCTGGCAAGCATTTGGTTTTCCTACCATGCTGTTTTACAAAGCGGGTGCTAACTTGGACAAACTCGACCAAGAAGATGCAATCTATGTCAATGGGCACCGCACCTTGGAAACTTACGACCGCGTGCTGGGAATGTTGGATCCAACACTGGAAAAACATGCCCCGCGGCCAGTGGAAGAACTCATTAGGGAGTATGGCCCAATGACTTCAAAAGAAATCGCTCTGAGCTTAAACCAGACTATTGACCAGGTAGAAAAAACGCTCAGCGAAATGCCATTGAAATCGACCGAACTGGTTCGTGGAAGAATATGGGCTATGGACTAAAGAAATCAATGCTTTGTCGCCCATCTCCGGTCTTTTGATTAGATTTAAATAAAAAACGAAAGGAAATAATTATGACACAAAAAAACGTTGAATTAGTGGCCGCGCCTCGCGGAACGCATTGGGTTGGTGATGGTTTTAAAGTCCATAACTTTATACCGAGCGGTTACCATCTGGAAATGGAACGCATGGATCCGTTCATTCTGCTCGACTATAATTCGACCATTAACTTTGCCCCGTCCAAAAAACCTTTGGGCGTAGGCGTACACCCTCACCGTGGTTTTGAGACGGTGACCATTGCCTACAAGGGAAAAGTGCAGCACCATGACTCGGCCGGTGGCGGCGGGGTGATCGGTCAGGGCGATGTGCAATGGATGACCGCAGCAAGCGGCGTATTGCACAAAGAGTACCACGAAGAAGAATGGAGCAAAAAAGGCGGTGATTTTCAGATGGTACAGCTTTGGGTCAATCTACCGGCAAAAGATAAAATGAGTGCGCCGAAATACCAGGCAATCACCAATGCTGAAATGGGGAAAGCTGTCCTCGCCGACAATGCCGGAACCGTTGAAGTAATTGCCGGCAATTATAACGGCACTCCAGGAAAGGCCAGCACCTTTACTCCCGTCAACTTGATGAATGCTGACCTGAACCCCGGTGGAAAAGCTAGCTTCAGTTTCCCGGCAAGTTATAACACGGCCTTGTTGGTTATTGAAGGCAAGATCCTGGTGAACGGCAGCGAAGAAGCGCCGACTGACCATCTGGTACTTTTCCAGAACGATGGAGACAGCTTTACAATTGAAGCACTGGATGCAGCCACCGTACTGATTCTTAGTGGCGAACCCATAAACGAACCCATTGCTGCTCATGGCCCCTTTGTCATGAACACCCGGGAAGAACTTATTCAGGCGTTCGAAGACTTCAACAAAGGAAAGTTTGGCTATCTCGAAGACTGATGCCAATTGAATTTAAAACTGCAATATTGACACGATATTGCAGTTTTTTGTATTTTCATCCCTTTCCAAAAACAAAGGATTTTTATGCCGATCAGAAGATTTTTAATGTCCGGACGTTCAATTCACGAAAGCCATCGAGCGGCAACGCCTCTCGAACTATTCTTCGACCTGATATTCGTGATTGCTATAGCAGCAGCATCCAGTAACCTGCACCATTCATTAGCCGCCCACCATATGGGGACGGGCTTGATCGCGTATTTCATGGCATTTTTTTCAATCTGGTGGGCCTGGATGAACTTTACTTGGTTTGCCTCAGCCTATGACACCGATGATACGCCCTATCGACTGACTACCTTCCTGCTCCTGTTCGGAGCCTTGGTGTTTGCAGTGGGCATTAATGACATTTCGGACAGGGGGCCCGCACCGATCGTACCGGTTAGTGGCTATGTAATCATGCGCATTGCCATGGTCATTCATTGGCTCCGTGCCTCGCGCGAGCATCCCGAAAACCGCATCCCCTGTCGCCGTTACGCCATCGGGATCAGCGTGGCTCAAGTGGGATGGGTATTCTGGATGGCAGTACCCGAAACGTACAAGTTTGTCGTCTTTTTGCTTATTGCTTTGTTCGAATTACTTGTACCCTTATTTGCCGAGGGCAAAAAGCTGGCTACCAACTGGCACCCTCACCATATTGCCGAACGCTACGGATTGATGGTGATCATCGTATTGGGCGAGGGCCTTTTGGGAACAGCCAATACGATTGCCGGACTGATACAGTTGGAAACTTTCTGGAACGGCTATGCGCTGTTACTGGGAATGGCTGCTGCCGGACTGATCTTTGCTCTATGGTGGCTTTACTTTGAACTACCCTGGGGAAAAGTCCTGCACGAGAACCGCACACAAAAATTCGGTTTTGTGTTTGGCTACAGCCACTTGTTCGTGTTTGCGTCACTGGCAGCTGTTGGCAGTGCCCTTGAACTCATTGCCGATACCACTCAACAGGCTTCGCTACCCCCTGGCACAAGGATCGAACACCCGGTTAGTCCGCTCTTTGCAATCAGTACGCTTTCGGCGGCAATCGGCGTTTTTTTAGTGTCGATCAGTTGCCTTCGTCTGATCCTGATCAGCAACTCGCGTTACAACTGGTACGCATTGGCGGTCGCCGTTGTCGCGGTCTGTATTCCGGTTATTGCCGTTTGGTCAGGCTTGGGTATTTTGTGGGCATTGGTTTTGTCAATAGCCGGCATTATCGCATACATCACGCTCTGTAACTGGGAAAAATGTACACTTCAATAAAAATAAGCTAATTAAAACGACTATGAAAGAGTATTCGAACGGAGAAATTACCATTGTGTGGCAACCCGAGCTGTGTACACACGCCGGTATTTGTGTAAAAACCCTGCCTCAGGTTTATAATCCTAAAGAAAAGCCTTGGGTAAAACCCGAAAATGCCAGCACTGCCGAGTTAGTCGCACAGGTGTCAAAATGCCCGTCGGGCGCCTTAAGTCTAAAAAAATAAGCCTGATGATCCAGATTGATCGCGAAGATGACGGACACCGGGGTCGCTTTGTTATTTACGACGAGGGTGCGTTCGCCGGTGAAATAACCTTTGCCTGGGTCGGAAAAGGCCGCTTTATTATCAACCATACGGGAGTTGATAAAGCCTTTGGCGGAAAAGGTTACGGCAAGCTACTGTTGCAGAAAGCCGTTGACTTTGCGCGCGAGCAGCAGGTCAAAATTCAGCCGCTCTGCCCCTTTGCAAAAGCGCAGTTCGATCAGGATGAAACCATACAGGATGTGAGGTTTTGACGAAGAACCGTGATGTCAAAAAAAAAATTGTCGGTTGCCGGTACAACACACGCCAGCACAACTCATATTCACCTAATATTAAGCTCATTACAATTACTACAAAACAATCATTTGGGTTGCCAGAGAGCAACTTGTTTGAATAGTTAGTCAAACGGTTGGGTAAAATTGTACCGGCTGTCTGGTAATTATCTACGAGCGGGAGCACCCGCTTTTTCCTTCTTCGCCGCCCGGTAAAACTAGGTGCATATAACAAAGTTGCAAACAACGCGGGTTAATTTTCAATTCAAACGTTACGCGACGGGTAATTCCCTCCATCTTCTTTTGATCCAAACTTCGATTTCAGAAAATCGATTTGAAAGAAAAAACAAAGTCTTGTATCAAGTGTTACAACTAATTAAAATGGAAACACCGAACTTTAGAAAGAGAAATCACGAAAGACATGTTAAATACATGGGCATGCGTGTTCAGTTGAACTAACATACCATTAAAAACACAGAATATGAGCGAATTAATAAACAATTCTCGATACCGAAAAGAAAAGTTGAAAATGCTGATTCTTAAACTCCACGATGGTGAATCGGCCGAAACCGTAAAAAAAGAGCTGGTGGAAACGCTTCGGAACATCCCGTACGGAGAGGTAGTTGAAGTAGAGCAAGAGCTAATGCAGGAAGGCTTGCCGGAAGAAGAAGTACTAAAATTATGCGATGTTCATGGTTCTGTGCTCGAAGGCAACGTCGATTTAAGTGGCGCCAAAGATATTCCGGCAGGTCACCCGGTAGATGTATTCAAAAAAGAAAATATTGAGTTGAAAAAAATGGCCGAAAAAGCACAAAGCCTATTAAAAAACCTCGGCAACGTGGACGATTCCGGGTTCACTCCGTATCTTTTTGGTTTACAAGGTGTATTCAATCAACTTATGGATGTTGACAAACATTACTTGCGAAAAGAATACTTGCTGTTCCCTCACCTGGAACAAAACGAAATTACCGGTCCGCCAAAAGTGATGTGGGGCAAACACGACGAAATTAGAGATCAGCTAAAAGCAGGTATCGAGATACTGCAAACAGAAGAACTAACAAAAGCCGATCTGGCTGATTCTGTTGATTTGCTGTTTTTCCCCGCCTTGCAGGCGTTAATCGATATGACACAGAAAGAAGATGAAATCCTGTTCCCGATGAGTATGGATGTGCTTACCACCGAAGACTGGTGGAGCATACACAAACAAACGCTCGAATTTGGATTTTGCCTGTACGACCCTGATATTGAATGGAAACCCGAAGGCTTTGCCAATGAAGCTGATGAAACAAGCGTGAGCTCCGATGGCAACATTCAATTACCTTCCGGCAGTTTTTCGGCCAAAGAAATCATGGCAATTTTAAACTCCGTGCCTTTCGACATGACCTTTGTTGACAAAAACGACAAGGTGAAATATTTCACACAAGGGAAAGAGCGTATTTTCGTGCGTAACCGCTCCATTATCAACCGCGATGTTCGTTTGTGCCATCCTCCCGGAAGTACGCACATCGTCGAGAAAATACTGGACGATTTTAAATCGGGTAAAGCATCGCACGCACCATTTTGGATTCAGATGAAAGGCAAATTTATTAAAATAGAATACTTTGCATTGCGCGGCGAAGATGGCGAATACCTGGGAACACTCGAAGTATCGCAGGATTTATCGGAGAACAGGGCCTTGGAAGGCGAAAAACGGATTTTAGAATATTCAAACGATAAAAAAGAAAGCAATGGCTAACCTGATAATTACCCCGAAAACCAAAATATACGATTTGCTCGAAGCTTATCCGCAATTGGAAGACGTGTTGATTGAGCAGGCTCCGCAATTTAAAAAACTAAAGAACCCGGTACTCCGGAAAACCATTGCCCGGGTAACAACCCTGGCCCAAGCGGCAGTGGTTGGAGGTTTAAAAGTAGAAGAGCTGATTTTAAAACTGCGGGCAGAAGTAGGCCAGGAAGAAATTGCGGCACTCGAAGCCGAAGAAGGAAAAATTAATACCCAAAAACCAGATTGGTTCGACTCGTCAACAGTTATAGAAACCCTTGATGTACGCGAAAAACTAAACCAGGGAGAACACCCTATCCACGACATTATGGCCGCCATTAAAAAACTAAAAGAAAACGAGTTACTAAAAGTAGTTGCCCCTTTTATCCCAGCTCCGATGATTGAAAAAACCTTAAGTCTGGACTACAAACATTGGCTGGTAGAACACAGCAAAGAAGAGTACTGGGTTTATTTTAAAGCCTGATAGTTTATTTTCAATACTCACATTTTAACAAAACCAATTATGATTGAACGAATATTTAATACCGCAGAAGTTTATACCCTAAAAAACATGGTTGCCTATGCCGAAGGCTCAACAGTAAGCAAAATAATAACGCGCAACGACAAAGGAAACCTAACCCTTTTTGCATTCGATAAAGGCCAAAACCTCAGCGAGCACTCGGCCCCGTTCGATGCCATTGTTCAGGTACTCGAAGGTTCGGGCACAATAATTATTGATAAAAAAGCACATACCGTAAACGAAGGACAACTAATTATTATGCCGGCAAATATCGCCCATGCCGTTGAAGCACACGAGCGGTTTAAAATGTTACTGATTATGATTAAGGCATCCTAACTGAGCATATATTTAGTAGTTTTACACGCTCAGCAAAACATTAAACCCTCAATTATGTCGGAGTTCACCCAAACGAATCAGAAACGGCTTCGGAAACTAAAAGAAGTAGCTGTACTGCTTCTCGAAACGGGGAATGCCCGTTCGTTTGTTGTTGAAAATGCGGATTTTATCGAAACGGTCATTCCCACCGATTTTATAGCGCTTTTTGATGAAATTATCAAAGACGGTTATAAAATGAACGACATCAAAGTTTTAACCAATAAACTACTGAATATCTTCCATATCCCCATACGGGATTTCAGTCGGATTGAACCAAAACCAGGTTCTTTTCTAGGTGTGCTGGAGCAAAATAACCGCGAAATGGAATCGCTGCTCAATAAAATACGCCCGGTGTTTAAAGCCTACGCAAAAGATACTGCAAATACAACACTCCGAAACGAGCTTTGCGAACTACTGGCCCGGTTGGAGGTGTTTGCAAAGCACTATACCATTAAAGAAAATGTTCTTTTCCCGATAATTGAACAAACATGGCCCGACTACCGCTGCTTGCAAATCATGTGGTCATTCCACGACGATATTCGCAAAAACATCAAGTCTGCAATTGCCCAATTACAGGGAGAAAACGTCAATCTCAAGGAATTCAATAAATGTATTGGAGATATCTTCTTCAACATGCTGGCCATAAAATTCAGAGAAGAGCGAATCCTGTTTCCGCACATCCTATCAACAATCAGCGAAAGCCAGTTGGAAAAGATGAACCGCGAAGGCTTTGAACTTGGTTATCCGTACATCAGACCCAGCCTGAAAACAAAACAGGAAGTGAAACCTGGGTTTGAAGGAGAATTTGTGAATTTGGGCACCGGCAACGTGAGCACCGAGCAAATTAAGCTCATTTTCAATCATCTACCTATTGACATTACCTTTGTTGACGAGAACAACCGGGTTTGCTATTTTTCATCTCCCAAAAAACGGATTTTCCCGCGAACTACTGCAATTATAGGGCGCGAAGTAAGTAATTGTCACCCACCCGAAAGCGTTCATGTGGTTGAGCAAATTGTTGAATCGTTCCGAAACGGAACAAAAAACCATGCTGACTTCTGGATAAAAAAGAAAGGTGAATTAATTCTGATTCAATACTTTGCAGTACGTAACGAACATGGCACCTACAAAGGTGTGATTGAAGTTTCGCAGGAAATTTCGGGAATCAAGGCTTTGGAAGGGGAAAAAAGATTGCTGGATTGGTGAACCCAAAAGCAGGGGAAACATACACCTAACGCCACTTGCTCTTCCGGAATAAGTGGCGTTTTGCATTCACAAAAATCCATACGTTACCAATTGGTAAAAAGCTGTTTGGCCAAACAGGCAACCTGATAATTGCACCATCAAACCCTGCCAGGAACTGGCTCCCGTCAGCTTTTTTTGAAAACAGATTCTTTATATTTGCCGCCACATGAACACCCTGAGTCGACCTGTTATACGGCAAATGAACGAATGGGGGGCTGCGCAAAAGCCTTTCGTTTTTCTGTTCGATTTTGATTGCAAGCAATGCCGCATTTGGGAGGATGGCACGGAAACTGCAGAGTTGCTTTGGCGCAGTCCAAACGCGCAAAATTTCAGTCCGCACCCACACCCGTGGAAGCCCGTTAGCTGGCAGGTTGAGCCGGTAAGCGAACAACGGTACCAAAGGGCATTCGACCTTGTTCAACACGAGGTTCACTCAGGCAACAGCTTTCTTCTCAACCTAACAATGCCCAGCCAGGTAGCCACTAACCTGAGTTTAACAGAAATTGCCCATCGCAGTACTTCAAACTACCTGGTTTTTCTAAAAAACAAGTTCGTTTGCTTTTCGCCCGAGATATTTGTACGGATTGAAAACGGACGGATTTCGTCGTACCCCATGAAAGGCACCATCGACGCGCTGTTGCCCAATGCCGAGCACTTGCTGAAAACCAATTACAAAGAGCTGGCCGAGCATCACACCATCATCGATTTAATACGAAACGATTTAAGCCAGGTGGCCGAACAGGTTGAAGTGGCACGTTTTTGCTACCTGGACGAAGTTAAATCGAACCAAGGGAAGCTGCTTCAAATGAGCTCCGAAATAAGCGGAAGGCTTCCGGAAAATTACCGCAGCCACCTGGGCGATATTTTTGCCCGCTTGCTGCCGGCAGGTTCCATTACCGGGGCGCCCAAAAAGAAAACAGTGGAAATAATAAAAACAGCCGAACAGTACGACCGCGGCTGGTACACCGGCATTTTCGGCCGGTTCGACGGGAGCAACGTCGACAGTTGCGTGCTTATTCGCTACCTGGAGCAAAACGGTAAGCACTTTACCTTTAAAAGCGGCGGTGGCATTACCCACCTGAGCCGTTGCCACGACGAATACCACGAACTTATCCGCAAAGTATATGTGCCAATTACTTGAGACCATCAAACTCGAAAACGGGCAGCTTTTCAACCTTAGCCACCACAACCGCAGGCTGAATGCCGCGAGGCAGGAGCTTTTTCAGGGATGTCCTCCCATCAACCTTTCGGCGTACATCCAAGTTCCCGAAAACTGCCGTAAAGGCCTGTTCCGCTGCCGGGTGTTGTATTCACTTCAGATTGAATCGGTTGAGTTTTTCGCCCAGCTACCTCGAACTTTTCTGAGCCTGAAACTGGTGGAACACAACAGCATCGACTATCATTTGAAATATGCCGACCGCAGCCAATTGACCGAACTGCTGGCAATGAAAGGTGAAGCCGATGAAATTATTATTGTGAAAAACGGGATGCTGACCGATTGCAGCATTGGCAACCTCGTATTTGGTGACGGAAAAAACTGGTACAGCCCGGCTACTCCCCTGCTGGCCGGGACACAACGCCAAAAATTGTTGGATACCGGGCTGATAAAGGAAAAAAATATCCGCCCGGCAGATCTGAACAACTATCGGGAATTGGGTATTATCAATGCCTTTTTCGACCTGGGAAATATGCCCCGCATAAAAATTAGCAATATTTTTTAAACATCAACTCAAACGTAACCAATTCTGCATCAAAACTGTAAACAATACCTGAACAGCAACTCCTGAAGCGATTGCTATATTTTTTGGCCGAATATTCGGCATATCCTTTTTTTTATACTTCATTTTTGTATTTTTCGCCCAAAATAAGTACAGTTAAACTAAAGGTTTATCACCTTTACGGACAAGAACATAAGGAGGATTACAACATGGCAGCCAGTAGTAAACCGAGAGTAATTAAAGATTACGACAAACTCGACGAAGAAATTAAAGAACAAATTAAGCTGGAATACCCCAACGGTTTCAGCCAGCACCTGATTTCGTTTACCAATAAAGACGGTTTCCTGGTGAGTGCGCTCCCGTTTGAAACGGAAGAAAAATATTACCTTGTCCGCATGACGACACAGGAAGCGATCGACATCATCAGCGACGACGAAGACTACGATGACGAAGGCGTTTTGAAAGAAGAATCGCGCGAAGCCTTTGAAGGCAAATATTCGGACGATATGGATTTGCCAGAAGATGTGGAAGAAGAGGACGACTCGTACGATGACGAAGGCGATGATGACGACGATGATTTTGACGAAGACGAAGCTGGCGAAGAAGACGACGATGACCGATAAAACCAGATAAACAAAAAGCCCCGAATGGGGCTTTTTTATTGCGTTTATGTATTGAAGCTAAATCAACTGGTAAATCACCAACCCGGAGCGTAGTTTAGGTTCGAACCAGGTTGTTTTTGGCGGCATAATGGCTCCGCTGTCAGCAATAGCAATCAGTTGTTGCATCGACACCGGGAATAACGCAAATGCCGCCTTCATTTCGCCACTGTCCACCCGCCGTTTCAGTTCCCCCAAACCGCGAATACCACCAACAAAATCGATCCGCTTCGAGGTGCGTAAATCGCCAATATTTAGTATGGGCTCCAACACTTGCTCCGAAAGGATTGTTACATCGAGTACGCCAATCGGATCCGAATCGTTGTAGGTTCCTGGCTTGGCCGTGAGGCTGTACCAGTTTCCACCCATGTACAAGCTAATTTCGTGCAGGCGCCCCGGTTTAAAAATGGCAGTCCCTTTCGGTTCAACCGTAAACCCAGCTTCCAGTTTCGCCAGTAACTCGTCTTCGCCCAGGCCATTCAAATCCTTCACCACCCGGTTATAGTCGATAATTTGTAATTGGTTGTCGGGGAAATGAACTGCCATAAAATAATTGTACGGCTCGTTGCCGGTATGATTTGGATTGGCTTTTTGCCGTTCCTGCCCTATCCGGGCGGCGGCAGCGGTACGGTGATGCCCGTCGGCCACGTAAGTAGCCGGCACTTTATGGGCAAACAACCATTCAATCCGTTGGTTCAACCCGGCATCGCGAATTACCCAAAAGTGATGGCCAAACCCATCTTCGGCTACAAAATCGTAATCGGCCGGCTGCGAATGAACCACCGAAGCAACAATCTGGTCGATTTCGGGTACAGCTTTATAGCTGAAAAAAACCGGTTCAATGTTGGCATCCAGGTAGCGGGTCAGCACCATGCGGTCTTCTTCTTTATCAGGCCGGGTCAGCTCGTGCTTTTTTATCACTCCATCGTGGTAATCGGCACAAGCAGCCGCCCCCACCAAACCGTACTGGGTACGGCCATTCATGGTTTGGGCATAAATGTAAAAGTAGTCCTGCCCGTCGGCCTTCAACCAGCCTTTTTGCTGAAAAAGTTTAAAATTTTCGACCGCTTTAGAGTAAACCGTATCCGAATGAATATCAGTACCGACGGGACAATCAATTTCGGCGCGGGTAATATGGAGCAGCGAATCCGGTTTTCCTTCGGCCATCCGGGCAGCTTCTTCCGAGTTCATTACATCGTAAGGCAAACAAGCCAAATCCGACACAATTGGTTGTGGAGGACGAAGTCCTTTGAAAGGTTTTACAATCGCCATATCAGGTTATATTTAGTTTGTTCAAGCTAAAAGTAAGAAAAACAAGCTACAATTTTCCCGAACGCTTACTTGTTTACCCGGTAGGTTTGGTCGCCTCGCTCAAAAAAAGCAACAATTTGCTCAGCAGCAGCTACTCCAGCATTGGTATTGGCCTCTTCGGTTTGTGCTCCCAGTTTTTTGGGCGTAAAGTAAAACCGTCCTTTAAATTTTTCGTTAAAAGTTGATGTACAATCCGGTTCAATATCCGACAGGTATTTCACATCCGGGCGGGTTTCCATAAACCGGCACAAATCGTTCTCGTTTACCACTTCTTTCCGGGCCGTATTTACAATAATGGCTCCATGTTTCAGATTCTTCAAAACCGGCATACTCACCGATTTCAGGTGCTCGCCTTTAGCCGGGACATGGATTGAAACGATGTCGGACAAGGCGTACAACTCTTCGAGCGAATTGGTTACTTCCAGCCCTTCGGAGGTTGCCTGTGCTTTGCTGTAGCGGGTGTAAACCCGAACGGTCATTCCCATTGCCCTAGCAATACGGTGTACATTGCGTGCCACATAGCCGTAGCCGTGCAAACCCAAGCTGCGCCCACGCAGTTCGCCACCCGATTTGCCGCTGAAAAACTCGCGGATACCATAAATAGACAGCCCGATTGCCAGTTCGGCCACTGCATTCGAGTTTTGTCCGGGTGTGTTCATCACCACCACCGAACGTTCTTTGGCATAGGCCGTGTCCACATTGTCGTAACCGGCGCCAGCCCGGACCACAATTTTAAGATCGCGAGCTGCATCAAGTACATCGCGGTCAACCAGATCGCTGCGCACAATCATCGCATCGGCGGTGGTAACTACGGCTAATAAATCGGATTTGGATTGATACTTTTCGAGCAGTTGCAATTGGTAACCAGCTTGTTGAAGTACTGCCGAAATTTGTTGCAGTGCAAGCGGAGCAAATGGTTTGTCCGTTGCAATTAATACCCTTTTCATAGTTTTATTGGTTTTTGGTAAGAAAAAAGAAAAGCAGGACCCCCATCCTGCTTTTCAGCTATCAGATTAATGGCTTGCTTCAAATTCCTTCATGGCATCCACCAACGCCTGCACACTTTCAATCGGCAGGGCATTGTAGGTTGATGCACGGAAACCACCGACCGAACGGTGACCTTTGAGCCCAACCATTCCTTTAGACAATGCAAAGTTGTAAAAGTCTTTTTCCAGTGCTTCGTAGCCTTCGGCCATTACAAAAGTCACGTTCATACGCGAACGGTCTTCGGCTACCGGAACAGTAGGAACAAACAGTTTATTGCGGTCCAGTTCGCCGTAAAGCAACTTGGCTTTCGCGATATTCAATTTTTCCATCGCCGCAACACCGCCTTGTTCTTTCAACCAGATAAGCGTTTGCAAACATGCGTAAACCGCTACGGTTGAAGGGGTGTTAAACATTGACTCGTTGGTGATGTGAATATTATAGTCGAGCATTGTCGGGATTGGCCGACCGGTTTTGCCCAGCGCTTCGTCTTTTACAATGACCAGGGTAGCACCCGATGGGCCGAGGTTTTTTTGAGCTCCTGCATAAATGAGGTCGTACTTGGCTACGTCAACCGGACGGCTAAAAATATCGGACGACATATCGGCCAACATGCGAACCGGAACATCCAAATCGTAAGTCATCTCGGTACCGAAAATAGTGTTATTGGTGGTAATGTGCAGGTAATCCACATCAGTCGGCACAGTGAAATTTTTTGGAATGTAGTTATAGTTTTTATCCTTCGAAGAAGCAACCTCAACGACTTCACCAAAGAATTTAGCTTCTTTCATGGCTTTCGATGCCCAAACTCCGGTATTCAAATAAGCAGCTTTCGATTTCATCAGGTTGTATGGTGCCATTAAAAACTGAAGGCTGGCGCCACCTTGCAAGAACAGCACCGAATAACCTTCTGGAACGTTCAGCAGTTCCTTTACCAATGCAACTGCTTCGTCCATTACGGCAATAAACTCCTTTTCGCGGTGCGATACTTCCAGTACCGACAAACCGGTCCCGGCAAAGTTGATGGCTGCTTCGGCTACTTTTTGTTTGGTAAATTCGGGTAAGATTGAGGGTCCCGCATAAAAATTATGCTTCTTCATGGTATGTTATTTTAGGGTTAAGAAAATTTTTGACGTTTATTATTCATTTAAAACAGGATCAAAATAAGAAAATCCCGGTGCCTTTTCTACTGAGTTATATCATTAAGCCGGAATCAGTTCCAAAAATACAGACTAACTATAAAACAGCAAATCAACCTGATAACTGTCATTTTATTCCTATTGTAATTTTAGCAAAGTTAGGAAACAGCAATCAATTCTCCATCTTTAAAAACCGGGATTACGCTGGTAAAATCTGGCTGGTGGCAAAACGCAATGCAGTCGTCTAAACCTTTGGCCGCCAGCCGTCCTTTTTGAGCGGCTTTCTGGATGTAGCCGTTCAAATCGGGTTTGGCCAACGACCACAGGTCGAGCGAGGCCGTAACCGCATCGCAAATGGTTTCGAACTTGCCCGATTGCAGCAGGCGTTCGGCCAGTGCACCCGCAAATACGGTATCTTCGAGGCTGAAACGGTCTTTCCACGAAGCACAAAAAATAAGCACCGGCGACTCCTGCGCAATCAACCAGTTGGCCAATGCCGTGAGGTTCAGAAACGCGCCGATAACCACTGCTTTTGAATGGCTGGCCATGTGTATGCAACGTGTTCCGTTGGTGGTTGAATACACAATATCCCGCCCACGAACTTTATCGGCTGTAAAATTGAAGGGTGAATTACCAAAATCTGCAAAATCAAGCACATAGCCATCGCGCTCGGATGCAACAATATAGCCTTCTTCCTTTTTGGCACGGGCCTCTTCCACGGTCGCTACCGGGATTATCCGCCGAACGCCATTGTGGATAGCTGTACAAATTGACGAGGTTGCCCGTAAAATATCGACTACAACCACAATATTTTCATCGTGGGCATGTTTGGCATACAGGGCGGGCGACAGGCAGGTTTCGAGCCTGAGCTTGGCATTGTTCATTTTCGTTTTTGCTGAATTTGAAAGCAAATATAACGCAAGCCCCCTGTATAAAAAAACCCGCCAACAGGAATTGGCGGGCCAAGGTTAACTATAGTTGTAAGTCGGTCCCTTTACGCGTTGATAAAAGGAAGCTTTACAATTTTCGCTTTCAGTAGTTTGTTACGGACATTCAGGTAAATTTCGGTTCCGATAGCTGCATATTCTTTAGCGATGTAGCCCATTCCGATGCCTTTGTTCAGCATTGGCGACTGGGTACCCGAGGTCACTTCGCCAATTTTGTTTCCGGCCTCGTCGAAAATTTCATAGCCGTGGCGCGGAATGCCCCGATCAATCATTTCGAACCCGCGCAGCTTGCGGCTCACGCCCTCATTCTTTTGCACCAGTAGCAGCTCTTTATCAATGAAATTGTTGCTATCGCTAAACTTGGTAATCCAACCCAGACCCGCTTCAATAGGCGAGGTGGTATCATCAATATCATTTCCGTACAGGCAATAGCCCATTTCCAGGCGAAGGGTATCGCGCGCACCCAGCCCAATGGGTTGAATGCCCAATCCGGCACCGGATTCAAAAATTGCATTGTAAATTTTTTCGCCATGTTCGTTGGCAAAGTACAGTTCAAAACCGCCAGCTCCGGTGTATCCTGTTGCCGAAATAATCACATCGTCAACCCCGGCAAACGTTCCAACGGCAAAGGTGTAGTATTTCAGATCGGCTAGTTTTACAGCAGTCAGTTTTTGCAGTACCTTTGCGGCATTTGGCCCTTGAATGGCCAGTTGACTGATAGAATCTGATGCATTTTCGAGTTCTGCACCACGCTTGTTTTGCGAAACCACCCAATTCCAGTCTTTTTCAATATTGGCAGCATTCACCACCAGCAAATACTTTTCGGCCCCGAAAGAGTACACCAGCAAATCGTCCACAATACCACCTTTCCCGTTGGGAAAACAGGAATATTGTGCTTGCCCTGGTTTCAGTCCCGAAACATCGTTACTCGTTACCCGCTGAACCAGATCGGCGGCCTGTGGCCCTTTCACCCAAAACTCGCCCATATGCGATACATCGAATACACCCACATTCTCGCGAACCGCCATGTGTTCTGTTTTAATCCCGGCAAACTCGACGGGCATTTCATAGCCTGCAAATTCGACCATTTTGCCGCCAGCCACCTTATGCACTTGGTTGAATGCTGTTATTTTCATATCGATTTGATTGATTTTAAGCAACTTAAAACACGGAAACAAAGAACATACCGTTACAATGTTACCGATTTTTCGGGTGGATAAAGCTAAAATATAGCAATTGCCGATTTTATGAATTATATCAGGAAACTGGAGGTAACGGATTTTTCGCCCTGCTTGGTTCGGTCCGGTATAACTATTTTTATTATTATTGCAAGTATCTAAGGCTTTTAACTATACGCAATGAATGAGAATCGAGTTACCAGCTTGGCTTATTTGGATGAAGTGACAGGCGGTGATCCTGAAATTATTAAAGAATTCATCGAAATGTTTCTTGAACAAATCGTTGAATTCAGAACTGGATTACAAAACCACTTGGAGAATAAAAGATACAAGGAACTTGGCGAGTTGGCCCACAAAGCAAAATCGTCGGTAATGACTTTCGGGATGAACGATTTGGGCGTACGCCTGAAACAACTTCAGCTTAAAACCCAAAAATTGGAAGAAATTGACAGCTACGAAGAACATGTTGCTGAGTTTGAAACACTAATATCCCAGGCTGAAACAGAGTTGCGCAACGCACTTGTAGAAATAGAAAAAGAGACCCGTTAACGGGTCTCTTTTTTACAGTTCAACTTATTGTTATTCTGTCCGGAATACAAGTTCGTCATCTTCCAAATCAATCACAATTCCCTGCTCCGGCAAAACTTTGCCTGCCAGTATCTCCCTGGACAACTCGTTCAGTACATACTTTTGCAATAGCCGGGTCACCGGGCGGGCTCCAAATTGCGGGTCGTAACCCACGGTTGCCAGCCACTGCACCGCAGCATCCGAAATCCGGATGCGGATACTTTGGTTTCCCAACCGCTTGACAATCCGGTTAAACTGAATCCGAACAATTTCCTTCATGTCTTCGCGGCTAAGCGGTGTAAACATGATGATTTCGTCAATACGGTTCAAAAACTCGGGACGGATGGTTTTCCGCAACAAATTGAGCACTGCGGTACGGGTTTCTTCAAAAATTTCGACCCGGTTTTTATCGTTCATCCGCTCAAAACCTTCCTGTATCAAATGCGAGCCCAGGTTCGAGGTCATAATGATGATGGTATTTTTGAAGTTGACCAGGCGACCTTTGTTATCTGTCAACCGGCCATCATCGAGTACCTGAAGCAACACGTTGAAAACATCGGGGTGCGCTTTTTCAATTTCATCGAACAACACGACTGAATAGGGTTTCCGACGAACAGCTTCGGTTAACTGACCGCCTTCGTCGTAGCCCACATATCCGGGAGGCGAACCAATTAGGCGGGTAACCGAAAATTTTTCCTGGTATTCCGACATATCTATACGGGTCATCATATTTTCGTCGTCAAACAGGTATTCGGCCAGGGCCTTTGCCAGCTCGGTTTTACCAACCCCGGTGGTTCCCATGAAAATAAAAGAGCCTATCGGCCGTTTTTCGTCCTGCAAACCAGCCCGGCTACGCCGAACCGCATCTGCTACGGCCGAAATGGCCTCGTCCTGCCCAACTACGCGCCGGTGCAATTCTTCTTCCAAATGAAGTAGCTTATCGCGTTCACTTTGCAACATTTTGCTTACGGGAATACCGGTCCAACGGGCAACCACTTCTGCAATATCTTCCGAGTCGACCTCTTCTTTAATCAGCGAATCGCCCTGGATTGACTGTAACTCTTTCTGCAAACGATCAATTTCGGCTTCAGCTTCTTTAATTTTTCCGTAGCGTATTTCGGCTACTTTGCCATATTCGCCCAAACGTTCGGCCTCATCGGCCTCGAACTTCAGGTTTTCAATTTCGGTTTTATTCAGCTGAATGCCGTCAATTACCGATTTTTCCATGTTCCATTGTGCCCGGTAACGAGATTGCTCTTCTTTCAGGTTGGCAATTTCTTCGTTCAGCAACGAGAGTTTCGCTTCATCTTTTTCGCGTTTAATGGCTTCGCGTTCAATCTCCAACTGCTTTATTTTGCGTTCAATTTCGTCCAGTTCTTCCGGCACCGAATCCATTTCCAGCCGCAGTTTGGCTGCTGCCTCGTCCATCAGGTCAATGGCTTTATCTGGTAAAAACCGATCGGTAATGTAACGGTGCGACAGTTCGACAGCCGCAATAATGGCATTATCTTTAATGCGCACGCGGTGGTGGTTTTCGTAGCGTTCTTTCAAGCCACGCAAAATCGAAATGGCAGTCATTGTATCCGGTTCGTTCACCATCACAATCTGAAAACGGCGTTCGAGTGCTTTATCTTTTTCGAAATATTTTTGGTATTCATCCAGCGTGGTTGCACCAATCGCGCGCAACTCACCACGGGCCAAAGCCGGTTTCAAAATGTTGGCAGCGTCCATCGCACCATCGCTTTTTCCGGCACCAACCAAGGTGTGTATCTCGTCGATAAACAGAATAACATCGCCATCCGAATTAATCACTTCGTTTACCACGGCTTTCAAACGCTCTTCAAATTCGCCTTTGTACTTGGCACCAGCAATCAACGCCCCCATATCCAATGAGAAAATCTGCTTCGATTTCAGGTTTTCGGGAACATCGCCACGGACTATGCGGTGTGCCAAACCTTCGGCAATGGCGGTTTTACCGGTTCCCGGCTCGCCTATCAGTATCGGATTGTTTTTGGTACGGCGCGACAAAATTTGCAACACGCGTCGAATTTCTTCGTCGCGCCCAATTACCGGATCCAGCTTTCCGCTCCGGGCCCGTTCGTTCAGATTAATGGCAAACCGGTTAAGTGCGTTAAACTGGTCCTCGGCTGTTTGACTTTCGACTTTAGCGCCTTTCCGCAACTCATTGATAGCGGCTTCCAGTTCTTTCTGCCCCACTCCGTTATCTTTCAACAAACTGGCCACACTGTCGCCTCCGTCAAGCAGGGCCAACAAAATATGTTCAACCGACACAAACTGGTCGCCCATTTTGCGCGAATAATCCATCGATTTTTGCAACACTTTATTGGTTGTTGACGACAGGTACTGCTCGCCTCCGGTTACTTTCGGATAGCTGTCAACAATCCGATCCAGCACCGGGTTCAGCGCTTGCAGGTTTACACCCAGTTTTTTAAGTAGAAAGCCCGAAATGTTTTCGGCTGCGTGCATCAGCCCCCTCAATACATGTCCGGGCTCAATGGCTTGCTGCTGCTTTTGCCGTGCAAGATCAAAAGCAAATTGCAACGCCTCTTGTGATTTAATTGTGAAGTTGTTAAAATTCATATTATTCTTTTTTATCGTTCTATTTTGGGTTGAAGTAAAACTCCAACGACGACAAGCAGTTCGCAAATTGAAGACCAAGCACAAAATTGCATTATGATAAGACAAATTGACGGTTGGACAACCTGCAAGCAGAAAATTCGACCGGACAAAACCCGACAAAATGAAATAATGGCAGAAAATAATAAAAATCGATGTTGAAAAGAAAAAAGGTTTTGGTTGAATTAAATCCACCAAAACCTTACACAATCAACTAACAACTATCTAAAAAAACAAAACAATCATTCAACTTTATCCAAGCGTTTCCGTTCGTATTCAACTGTATTCAACCGTATTTTTATCATACTTTTCAATACGTTACGGGCAACCACACGCTCATTTCGCCTTTTCCGCGGTTATCCCAGGCAAAGTACGGAATAAGTTTTAAGCTAAGGGGCTTTGGCGCTACCTTGGTGTTGAGTGCCTGGTACAGGCCGCCTGTCCAGCTGCCATTGTTCAGCAAAATTCCCTCTCCTTTTAGTGCCAGCAGTTTGGCCCCGTCAATTTCAACCGCTTCGGGTTTGAACGCCTTGGCTGCGTCAACCGCCACCTGACCAAGGCTGACTCCTGCCGGTAAATCAGCCGACTCCAGGCAGTAAACTACAGGCCCTCGCTGCACCGCTACCTGGCTGCGGTTGGCTTCAACCAACGGGTTGCTCTGCATAAGCTCTACCGGCATGTCCATAAGCAGACTTACTTTGTCTCCCTTTTTCCAATGACGGGTCAACGCGGCGAAAGTGCCTCCTTTCAGTGTTGTACCTGTTGCTTTTCCGTTCACCATCAAGCTAGCCTTGTGGCACCAGGCTGGTATGCGAAGGTGTATGCTTTGCTCACCTTTGGGTGCTTCGTCAAACACCAGTTCCACCCTTCCGTCCCAGGGATAATCGGTTTTTTGCGTCAAAGCCAGTACCTCACCGCTTTCCAGCTTGGTTTTTAGCTTATTGGCACCATAAAAGTTGACGTACAAACCATCGGGCGACAAGCTATACATGTAGTTGTTCAGCTCGGCAAGTGTGCGAGCCGTATTGGGCGGGCAGCAGTTGCAATAGCTAATGTAGTCTTCCCTGTCCTTCGACCAGCGCAACTCGAAGGGCAAATCCTTGGATACAGCCAAGGGATTAGCATAAAAGTGGCGCACTCCGTCTAAGCTCACACCCGCCAGCAAGCTGTTGTACATCACCTGTTCCATCATATCTGCATAGCGGGAATTAGCCGTTACCTGCAACATACGCCAGTTCCACATTAGGTTACCAATATTGGCACACGACTCGTTATGAGCCGTCAGGTTAGGCAATTCATAATCTTGCCCGTAGGCTTGGTGTACCTGCTGTATGGAGGGCTGATCGTAGGTGGTGCCATTGGGCGACACGCCATCATACAATGCACCGCAAGCTCCTGTGATATATAATTTATTACCTACCAAATCGTTCCAAATCGCGTCGAGGGCCGCCAGCAGGGTGCTGTCGCCTGTTTCGGCATACACATCGGCCACCCCGGCATACAGGTAGTTGGCTCGTACGGCATGTCCCTGCGCTTTGGTTTGCTGGCGGAAAGGGATGCGATCCTGGTTGTGGTCCCGTCCGTTTTCAACCTGATCCCGAATGTCAATCAAGCCTTTAGCCAGTTCCAGGTAACGCGGATCACCCAAGGTCCGGTACATCTCAACCACACCCATGTAGTGTGAGGGGCAAATGGCGTTTTGCGCCAGCTCATAGGCATGGTTTTTATAGTAATCGTACAAAAAATCGGTTGCTTTAATGGCTATATCCAGCAGATTGCGCTTGCCGGTCAGTCGGTAGTGCAGGCAAGCCGCCGTTTCTAAATGCCCCATATTATAGGTTTCAAAGTCCATCCGTTCGGCGAAGTTCTTCATCGTTCCGGGCTTGTTGCGCGCACTAATCATTACCGGCGTATGAATGTAGCCGTCGGCCCGCTGGGTTTCGCCGATAATAGCAATCATCGAATCGATTTTGCGGTCGGTAGCTTCTTCCTTTTGCCAGGCATTTACCACAATCAGCGCTTCCAGCATTTTATAAAAGTCGCCGTCGTGGAACGGAGGGCCAATGTGTTCGCCATCTTTTAAACCAGCTGCAATTTCAAAATTAGCAAAGCCGTGGCTGATGGAGTCGTTCAAATACATGTCCATCATGTGGGGTACCATTGAGTTTTCGCATACGCGGTAGCGGTCGGCCCAGAAGCCCGTAGTCCATTGCACGTCGGTCAGGTTTACCGCCTCGAGCTTGGCAAAGCGACTTTTGCTGGTATCGGTCAGTCCCTTGTCCTGAGCATTCAGTCCGAAAAAAAAGAACAGCGAAAAAATCGCAGTCGCCGATAATTGTATCCGTTTCATGTTTTAATTGTTTTCGTTTAGTAGTTGAAAAAGGTAATTGCCCGAACCCAAATCGACGAGCAAACGGTCGTCGCAAGTTTCCAGCTTCAGTAAATCGGGATGTTCTTTAAGAGGCAATCCATCCAGAAAAGCCAGGGAAGCTTCGCTTGCTGGTAAATAAACTGTTGCACCGGTATTGGCCGGAATCTCCACTTCGATATTAAAGAAGGTTTCGCCCCGTTTCCAGCCGGCACTCATTTGGCCGTAGATGGAGTGGTAGCGGGCTTTTGCAAATTGCAAATTCGGGGTGGGTAGCGGTTTGATGTGAATTTTTTTATACCCCGCCTCCGCGCATTGCAAACCGGCCACCGTTTGGTACAACCAATTGCCAACGGCGCCATATGCATAGTGGTTGAACGAGTTCATGCCCTCGGTCTGGAAGGTCCCGTCGGGTTTAATGCAATCCCAGCGCTCCCAGATGCTTGTTGCCCCCTGGGTTACCGGATATAGCCAGGACGGGTAGCGTTTGTTAAACAACAATTTGTAGGCCACATCGGCGTAACCGTGGTCGCTGAGGGCCTTGCAGAGTAGCGGCGTACCGACGAACCCCGTCGTCAGGTGTCCGAAGTAATTGACATCGTCGGCCAGGCGTTTGGCCACCACAGCAAGCAAATCCGGCAGTAGTAAGTCGAAGCATAAAGCCAGCACATAGGCCGTTTGCGTACCCGAGCACAGCCGCCCGCTTGACGTGACAAACTCGCGGTTAAAGGCTTCTTTTATTTTGGGTTGAAGTTGCCGGTAACGGGTTGCATCGGCCGTGTACCCCAGCACCTCAGCGGTTTGTCGCAGAAGTCCGGTAGAATAATGAAAGTAGGCTGTGGCAATCAATTCTTTATCGGTTTGTGCCCCGGCATAGCCATAGTCGGGCGCATTGTAGTTGTACGAATAATATTCGGCAAACGAAAGCCAGTCTCCAAAGTGGAAACCGGTACTAAATATGTACGAATCGCCTGCTTCGCGAATCATGTATTCCACCCAGCCTTTCATCGATTGGTACTGTTGTTCCAGAATGCGCTTGTCTCCGTAAACCTGGTAAACTGTCCAGGGAATCACCACGGCCGCATCGGCCCAGGCCGTAGAGCCAAAGCCGTCCGACCAGCCCGTGCCGCCGCCGTCGGTCACACAGTTTGGAACCACCCAGGGTACGCTGCCATTTGCTTTCTGATCGACGGTAAAATCCTGCATCCATTTGGTGTAAAACGAAGCCACATCGTTATTGAAGGCAGCCGTTGGGGCAAAAACCTGTGCATCGCCGGTCCAGCCCAGGCGTTCGTCCCGCTGGGGGCAATCGGTGGGTACATCCAGAAAATTGCCTCGCAAGCCCCATTGTATATTTTGTTGAAGCCGGTTCAACAATTCATCGGAGCATTCAAAGCTGCCAGTCGGCGCCATATCCGAATGGACGACAGAAGCCTCCAGGTCGCTCAAAGTCACCTCTCCCGGGAAACCGCTCACCATAAGGTAACGGAAGCCATGAAAAGTGAAGCGTGGCGACCAGCTTTCCTCGTCGTTAGCTCTAAATGTGTATTCGTCCTGCGCCTTGGCCGCGCGCAGGTTGGCGGTATAAAAATTGCCATCCCGGTCGAGTACTTCGGCATGGTTCAGGATAATTTTGTCACCCTTCCTTGCCTTCAACTTAAACTGAACCCAACCAACCAGGTTCTGCCCAAAGTCGAAAACCTGCTCGCCCTTGGGTGTCCGTATTTTTTCAATGGGCTTCATCCGCTCCGTGATGCGCACCGGCACCCCGTCGGTCGAAACCAGCTCGGCATACCCATAATCTTTCACCACGACCGGTGACCAAGCCGAATCGTTAAAGCCCGGTCTATCCCAGCCTGCTTGCTCCAGTTGTGCATCGTAGCTTTCTCCGTTGTAGATGTCCGAACTCAGAACCGGGCCGGTTGATGCCCGCCAAGTCCCGTCACTACAAACAAGCTCCGATGTCCCGTCGGCATATTCCACTTGAAGTTGGAACAAAAGGGCGAGCTTGTCGCCATACAAATTTTTATTACCCTGCCAAACCAAAAAGCCCCGCCACCAGCCGTCGGCCAACACGCAGCCCAATACATTTTCGCCCTGCTGCACCTGCGCGGTAATATCGTAGGCTTGGTACTGTAAGCGGTGATGGTAGCTGGTCCAACCCGGGGTAAATAAGTGATCGCTCAGCTTGGAACCATTCAAACTAAGCTCGTACAAGCCGTGCGCGGTGACATAAGCCGTTGCTTTGCGCAGCGGTTTTTGGATTGAAAAGCCTTTCCGCAAATACGGACAGGGGGTCGATTTCAGAGAGTCCTCCTCCCAGTCCGCTTCAATCCACAAGGCTTTCCAATCGCTTTTCTCGAGCAAGCCGATTTCGAAATACCCGATTTCGCTCCAGTCCGACACCCCGCTGCGATTGTTGCGTACCTGTACTTGCCAGTACACCCGCTCACCCGATTTCAGCGCAGAACCTCCGTACACAAGCTGGTTGCTTTGGTCACTTTCAATCCAGTCGGTATCCCATATCAGCTGCTCATCGCTGAAAAGGCCTGACTCCGCTGTTGCGCAACGAATACGATAGGCCTGCTGCATGGTTCCACGCGTTTCGTCCTGTAACTCCCAGCTTAAGCGTGGCAAGGCCGTACCCAAGCCAATCGGGTTAACTTTATACTCTGTTCTTAAGTTTTTAAGGCTCAACGACATTTGAATAATTTATCATTTAACAATTTACCACTGATGAGGACATTGAATTGGCTTAAAGCCCCCTCCAACTCCCTCAAGGAGGGAGACTTGAGAAGAGCGGTTCTCTGTGGCGAGTTTTCTTTGTTGCTTCGTTATCGATGAAGAAAGAGCGAAAAATTCTTTTTGACTAATCCTTCCGGTCTTTCGGTTACGATCTGTTATTTGGTATTTTTTTCGTTCTTAATTCCAGGTTCTTTGCTTGGAACCCTTCACCCTCTGCCTCTGCCCCTTGCTATTTGCTATTTGCCGCTTATTCCTCGTCGTCCAGCGATTTGGTTTTCATCCAAAACGGAGCCGTGGCAAACCACAAAACCATTCCGATCGCCATCAAGGTAAAGTGCATTTGCATGGGAATGATTTGCTTAAATACGAGAATGGATGGCACAATGGATAATACCAACCCTATAACTGAAATAATTGTTAGCACTGTTTTCATGATAAAGCCTCCTTTCTGATTTGGTCAACATTCCTTTTCCCTTTTTGCTGCACGTAGCTGAAAACGACATACATCGCCGAAGCCAGGAGCCATTCCGGCGCAATGAGGTAGGTCAGATCCATATTGATAGCTGCCAGCCACGCCGGTTGACCCTTTCCGAACAGGGATTGCATACAGGGCAAATGGTCTTTTCCATAAATAAAGAAGCAAATGAGGAAAGAACCAGCCCAAGCCAAGGCTGAAGGCCAACTAAACAGCTTTCGCGATTTTTCGGTGAAATTGCTAATGAGTCCCATTTTAGGGAACAGCCACACATCAACCAAAACAACAGCACCGAGTGGCACAAAAAATAAGGCGTTATAACTGACAAGGCGATCGAGGTTGGCATTAACGGCCG
>JBKEAN010000119.1:0-5383 GCA_047972415.1 Mangrovibacterium sp. | reverse complement strand
GGGCAAAAGTCGGTATTGAATGCGCTAAGTGAAAACGGTTATGCAGAAGTGGCCTACAAGCTTGCCTCTCAAGAAACATTTCCGTCATGGGGCTGGTGGATGGTGAATGGTGCCACAAGCTTGCTGGAGAACTGGGATATTCATGCCCAAAACGATATTTCGATGAACCACATCATGTTTGGCGAAATTGGCGCCTGGTTGTATAAAGGACTTGGCGGTATTTTCCCGGATGCCAAGCAGCCGGGATTCAAGAAAGTGCTGTTGAAGCCGTCCTTTGTGTCATCGCTCAATGGCCTTGATGTGTCGCACCAGTCGCCTTACGGCAAAATCAGGTCGGCTTGGGTACAGCAGAAAAAAACAATCCTGTACACGGTAACCATCCCACCCAATTCCAGCGCCGATTTGTACCTCCCGGTCGGCTTTGCAATCAAAAAAGTAAGTGACGCAATAACGGGTGGCCAACTTGAGCTGATCGCCAGTCCGAACCACTGCTACCCGCTTGAAGCCGGTAGTTATCAAATTGAATTAATAAAGCAAACGAGATAAAATAACAACGCCGCGAGCGGATCGCTTAATTAAACACGACCCGATATGAGAAACGGAATTTTAGCGCTGATGAGTATTTGCCTGACAATTTGTGCTTATGCACAAAGTCAGAAATCACTGACCGATTACGTTGACCCCTTCATCGGCACCCAGGAAATGGGGCACACTTTTCCCGGAGCAACGGTTCCGTTTGGCATGGTACAGCTAAGCCCCGAAACCGATACGATCCCCTACAGTGTAAACGGCCACTACAATGGCGATGTTTACCGCTACTGTGCCGGCTACCAGTACACCGACCCCACGATTGTTGGTTTTGCGCATACTCATTTTAGCGGAACGGGACATGCTGATTTGGGTGATTTTCTGATTATGCCAACGACGGGTGAGCTTCAGCTTAACCCGGGTACGGCAGAACGCCCGGAAAGCGGATACCGTTCGCGTTTTAGCCACGAACACGAGTCGGCCAGCCCCGGCTATTACCAGGTTTTGTTGCAGGACTACGGCATTAAAGCCGAACTGACGACCAGCACGCGCGTGGGGATGCATCGCTATAGCTTCCCGGAAACCGGAACGGGACACATTATCCTGGATATGAACTACAACATTTACAACTATGAAGGCAAAGTAGTTTGGGCCTCGGTACGGGTTGAAAACGATACCTTGGTGACTGGCTACCGTATTACCCGCGGTTGGGCACGCAACCGCTACCTCTATTTCGCAATGACTTTCTCGAAGCCCATCAGAAATTACGGGATGAAGTGCGACGAAAAGCTGGTGTACAAGGGTTTCTGGCGAAAGTTTGATGAGACCAAAAATTTCCCGCAAATGGAAGCCCGCAACATGGTCAACTACTTTGATTTTGATGTGAGCGACGGCACACCCGTCGAAATTAAATTTGCACTTTCGGCCGTCAGCTCCGAAGGTGCACTCAAAAACTTGCAAGCAGAAATACCGGGCTGGGATTTTGAGCAGGTAAAAGCAAAAGCCCGGATCGATTGGGAAAGGGAGCTGTCAAAGATTCAGGTTAAAGCGGCTCCCGATAAGCTGAAGTCTTTTTACACGTCGATGTACCATGCCTTTATCAACCCCATTACGTATAATGATGTGGATGGCAACTACCGTGGCCTCGACGGTAATACTTACCAGACCGACGGTTTTACCAATTACACGGTATTTTCACTCTGGGACACTTACCGCGCCCTGCATCCGTTGTTCACAGTGCTTCAACCCGAACGGGCCAACGATATGGTGGTTTCGATGCTGAAACATTACGAGCAAAGTGTGCATCAATTATTGCCGGTTTGGTCGCACTTTGCCAACGAAAACTGGTGCATGATCGGCTACCACGCTGTACCCGTTATTGTTGACACCTATGAAAAGGGAATTCGCAATTACGACATTGAAAAGGCCTTCGAGGCGGTGGTCAATTCGTCGAACCACAAGAGCTACGATGGTATTGGTGAATACATGCAATACGGCTATGTTCCCTTTGATAAGGTAAATAACTCGGCATCGCTCACGCTTGAATACGCTTACGACGACTGGACGATTGCCCAATTTGCCCAGGCGATTGGCAAAACCGGTGAAGCGTCATCGTACATGAAACGTTCCTCGAATTACCGCAATTTGTTCGACCCCTCGGTTGGTTTCATCCGGGCTAAAAATGCTGATGGCAGTTGGAAAAAGGACTTCAACCCCTTAAAAACAACCGGCGAGGGTTATATTGAAGGCAATGCGTGGAATTATTCCTTTTACGAACCACACGATGTAGCGGGCTACATGAAGTTGGTGGGGGGCGAAAAGAACTACACCGCTAAACTGGATTCGCTATTTGACATGCACCTGCCCGACGAGTTTTTCGAAGAGTCGGAAGATATTGATCGTGTTGGAATTATTGGCGGCTATGTTCAGGGAAACGAACCCAGTCACCATGTGCCATACTTGTATGCGTGGACGGCATCGCCTTGGAAAACGGCCGAAAAAATTCACCTGATTGTGAACACCAAATACAATCCCGAACCCGACGGCTTGTGTGGCAACGACGACTGCGGTCAAATGTCGGCGTGGTATATTTTCAGCAGTCTGGGTTTTTACCCGGTGTGTCCCGGAACCAGCCAATATGTGATTGGCAGTCCCTGTGTGGATCAAGCCACGATTGATATTGGTGGGGGTAAAACCTTCACCGTTAAAGCCAATAAGCTAAGCGAAAAGAACATCTACATTCAATCGGTCACGCTGAATGGCCAGGCATGGGACAAAACTTACATCAGGCACGACGATTTGATGAAGGGAGGAGAACTGGTTTTTAATATGGGTCTTAAACCCAATAAAAAATGGGGAGTCGCTGCCGGCAGTAAACCCTACTCAGTTTCAACCTCAGAAAACTGATGATTGTTCTTGAACAAGGCGTTACAACTGTAAATTGAAAGGAAAAGAAATGAATAATTCAAACTTAATGGTATGAAAAACAGGAACCGAACAAGAAAATGCTTGTGCGCGATTGCTCTTGCTTTTGTTTTCTTGCAAAGTGGTTATTCGCAAAACAACAAAACATCGGGCAACCCGGTAATTGATGGCTGGTATGCCGACCCCGAAGGTGCCGTATTTGAAAACAAATACTGGCTGTTTCCAACTTTCTCGGCACTTTATGAGGAACAGGTTTTTTTGGATTGCTTTTCGTCGCCCGACTTGGTGAACTGGACAAAACACCCGCGAATTATTGATAATAACGAGGTGAAGTGGGCTTGGCAGGCGATGTGGGCCCCGGCTATTGTTCAAAAGGATGGAAAGTATTACCTGTTTTTTGCAGCAAACGACATTCAAACAAACGATGAACCGGGTGGGATTGGCATTGGCGTGGCCGATAAACCGGAAGGACCTTACCGCGATTACCTGGGCAAACCGCTGCTGGATAAAATTGAGAACGGCGCCCAGCCTATCGACCAGTTTGTGTTTCACGATAAAGATGGCCAGTACTACATGATTTATGGCGGATGGCGCCACTGTAATATTGTGAAGTTGAACGACGATTTTACGGGGCTGAAACCATATGCCGATGGTTCGTACTTTCGCGAAATTACGCCCGAAGGCTACGTTGAAGGCCCCTTTATGTTTATCCGCAACGGCAAGTATTATTTTATGTGGTCCGAAGGGGGATGGGGCGGACCCGATTATTGCGTAGCCTATGGCATAGCCGATTCGCCTTTTGGCCCCTTTAAGCGGATTGACAAAATTCTGGAGCAAGATCCGCAAGTGGCTACCAGCGCAGGTCACCATTCGCTCATCAATGTTCCGGGAACCGACGATTGGTACATTGTTTATCACCGTCGTCCGTTGGGCGACACCGGTAGGGATCACCGTGTAACCTGTATCGATAAATTGGAGTTTGATACTGATGGTTTGATTAAGCCGGTGAAAATGACGTTTGAAGGTGTAGCCTCCCGAAAACTGTAAGAACAAAATCACGCTTTGGTCAGAATTAGAGGGCTGTTTGTTTCAATACACTGATACGCAGATTAAAACAGTCAGGTTTTTATGTGTGCTAGCAAAAGTAGGCTCTGATAGTTTATTATTCGTAAACGTCTTTTTATTTTCAGGAATAGTGTAAGTTTATTGAACGAATTACATCTGACAAATAAATTTATAAAAAACAAGCCGATGAAATCAGGATTTATCCCCAGAACAATTAAAGCCGGTATCTTTTTCATTTTACCGCTAGGTATGGTGGTTATTATTCTGTTGAAAATCCTACATCTAATGAAGCCATTGGCACATGTTGTGGGCATATGGCTCGGCCATAAAGCCAACATTTTGGTTAGCGATTATTTAATTTCGGCTATCCTTCTGTTGCTACTCTTCTTTTTAGGCGGGTTAATGGAACAGCATTTCAAAACCAGTGCAAAACTGGTGAACTGGATTGAGGAAAACCTGTTGGCTATGTTACCTGCTTATCAGTTAATACGGAATGTGAACCAGGATAAATTAGGGGTCGAATCGAACCAGTCGCTGAAAGTAGTGCTTGCCCCGGTTGATGGTTGGGTAATTGCTTTTGAAATGGAAGAGATTGATGAGGAGTACGTTGCTGTGTTTGTTCCCGGCTCGCCTGATCCCTTTGGTGGGAACCTGGTTATTTTTAGTAAAGATATGCTGAGAAGTACCAATCTTACATCAGATCAGGCATTTGCAATTTTGCGCCGGGCTGGTTATGGAACAGGTGATTTTTTTAAGAACTATTTTAAAGAACAACAAACCTTGCGTTAAGACAGTACTGCGGTTTATCCATGCAAAGGGTTGTGTACAAGGTTGATGGCTATTTGTGTGCGGAGCCGGCTTCAGTTTCAGATTCTGAATTTGATTTCTTTCTGATGCCAACCAGTCACCAGTTCTGATTGTAAGTTTTGGAGGAAGGAGTACGGCGCGAGACGGTTGCCACCGACGGTCGCTTGTAAGTTGCGTTGTGGATTTGCGGGCGATTTCCTGTCAGGATGACAAGGAAATTGAGCGGAAAACCGCAGCCCCAAACCGCGCTGAACCCGCAATGCAATTTACAATTTGTTAGCGGCTGGTGTTATTCATTTTTATTCTCTATTTGCTTCCATATTTTCTTGATATTCTTTTCTCCATCAAAATAGTCTGCTTGCGAGTCTTTATTAAAAATCTCGAATGATGGCGCTAAGAGTATTTTGTCTGAGTCCGGATACTCAGCAATATCATAACCCAAATAAGTCCGAATGTCCAAAAACACACAAGTTTCAGTCGTGTGATTATATAACTGATGAGCACCTGTTTCTCCTTTTTCAAAAAAAATCAAGTCGCCACTATTTACGATTTCTAATCC
>JBKEAN010000118.1:0-37859 GCA_047972415.1 Mangrovibacterium sp. | reverse complement strand
TCTTTGTGTTAATTTTTATCTCCTAAGACAAAGGCACTTGCAATTTCAAAAAAAAGAAATACTTTTGCAGTCCCGATTATTGTCCGTACTTGCAGTTCTTATAATTGATTGAAAATGTTGCTGATAGAAAAGTTATCAACGAGCCCGATGTTAATAACTCGGAAATCGGTAACAGATTGAGAAGTAAGTTTTTGCAACTTTTAGTGTTTAATTTAAAAAAATTAGAGCAAGTGGATACTTTATCTTACAAAACCGTTTCGGCCAACAGCGCCACGGTAAACAAAGAATGGGTTGTGGTCGATGCAACCGGCATGCCACTGGGTCGTTTGGCCAGTGCTGTTGCCAAAATGTTGCGCGGCAAACACAAACCGAATTTTACTCCGCACGTTGACTGCGGTGACAATGTAATTGTTATCAACGCCGAGAAAGTAAAGCTGACCGGTAACAAGTTGAATGACAAAGTGTATTTGCGTTACACCGGTTATCCGGGTGGACAGCGCAGCCAAACTCCGGCTGAAATTATGAAACGCTACCCGGAACGCTTGGTTGAAAAAGCTGTAAAAGGCATGTTGCCCAAAAATAGCCTTGGACGTGCTATTTTGAGCAATATGAGAGTTTATGTGGGCGCCGAGCACAAGCAAGATGCTCAAAACCCTAAAGTAATTGATTTTAATACCATTAAATTGTAACAATGGAAGTAGTTAACACCTTAGGACGTAGAAAGACTGCTGTTGCCCGTGTCTTCCTGACTGAAGGAAAAGGAAACATCACTATCAACAACCGGGAAATGAAGGAATATTTTCCGAACGGAACATTGCAGTACATCGTAATGCAACCGCTTAACCTGTTGGGGGTAGCTGGTCAATACGACATCAAAATTAACCTCGACGGTGGTGGTATTAAAGGCCAGGCCGAAGCTGCCCGCTTGGGTATTGCCCGCGCTTTGGTTGAACTGAATGCTGAAGACAAATCAGAATTGAAACATGCAGGCTTTATGACCCGCGATCCGCGCGAAGTGGAACGTAAAAAACCAGGTCAACCAAAAGCACGCAAACGCTTCCAATTCTCTAAACGTTAATATAGTTATAAACATTACGGTGGATCTGAAACCACTGAGACTCCCCGGCATAGACGAGGGACTACTCAGGGGTTGCTTTTCGACATTGTATTACAAAAGTTAAAAAGATGCCAAGAACAAATTTTCAGGAATTATTGGATGCAGGTGTACACTTTGGTCACCTGAAAAGAAAATGGAATCCAAACATGGCCCCGTTTATCTTCATGGAGAAAAACGGAATCCATATCATCGACCTGCAGAAAACTGTAGTTAAAGTTGATGAAGCAGCCGCTGCGATAAAACAAATTGCCAAATCGGGACGCAAAATACTTTTTGTGGCTACAAAAAAACAAGCGAAAGAACTTGTTGCTGAAGCTGTTGGTAATGTGAATATGCCTTACGTTACAGAACGTTGGCCCGGCGGTATGCTGACAAACTTCCCAACCATCCGCAAAGCGGTGAAAAAAATGATGTCGATCGATAAAATGATGAAAGACAGCAGTTGGGATAACTTGTCAAAACGCGAAAAGTTGCAAATTACGCGTCAACGTGCGAAACTGGATAAGATATTGGGTTCTATCGTAGACCTGACCCGTCTTCCGGCCGCTCTGTTCGTTGTTGACGTGTTGAAAGAAAAAATCGCTGTACGCGAAGCTCAAAAATTGGGTATCCCCGTATTTGCGATGGTTGATACAAACTCTGATCCGGACGATATCGATTTCGTTATCCCGGCCAACGACGACGCTTCGCAATCAATTCGTTTGATTGTTCGCCTGATGTGCGATGCCATTGCCGAAGGCTTGAGCGAACGCAAAGTTGAACGCGAAAAAGACGGTGACGACGAAAAACCGGTGAAAAGCGGTAAAAAAGCTGCCAAATTCGAAGATGACGAAGAAGCAGACGAAACCGATGAAGACGAAGATGGCGATGTTGAAGACATCGACAGCGAAGATGATTCAGAATAATTGCTCATTATAAATCACAAAAAAACTGAACAGATATGGCAATTTCTGCTGCAGATGTAATGAAGTTGCGTAAAGCAACCGGCGCTGGAATGATGGACTGTAAAAATGCCTTAACAGAGGCTGACGGTGACTTTAACCGCGCTGTAGAAATTATCCGCGAACGCGGTAAACTGGTAGCTAGCAAACGCTCAGACCGCGAAGCTTCGGAAGGTGCTGTTTTAGCTAAAGTGAGCAGCGACGGTAAATTCGGTGCTGTTATTGTGTTGAACTGCGAAACCGACTTTGTTGCTAAAAACGACGGATTTGTAGCAGTGGCACAAAGCTTCCTGAATGTGGCCGTTGAAAATAAACCAGCCGACCTGGACGCACTCAAAGCCCTTAAACTGGATGGCCGCACACTGGCCGACCACGTAACGGAGCAAACCGGCGTTATCGGCGAAAAAATCGATTTGTCGTTCTTTGGCTCGCTCGAAGCGGCTTCGGTTGTGGCGTACATCCACCCGGGAAACAAACTGGCTACCGTAGTCGGCTTTAACCAAGCTGGCATTGACCAGCAAGTGGCTAAAGACGTGGCCATGCAAGTAGCTGCCATGAATCCGGTTGCTGTTGATAAAGACTTTGTTCCGGCCGAAGTGGTTGAAAAAGAATTGGAAATCGCAAAAGAAAAATTCCGTCAGGAAGGCAAACCCGAAGCAATGCTCGATAAAATTGCCCAAGGTGCGTTGGCCAAATTCTTCAAAGAAAGCACCCTGCTGAACCAGGCTTTTGTAAAAGACAACAAACTGTCGGTACAAGAATACCTGACTTCAAACAGCAAAGGCTTAACCGCTACCGGTTTCATCCGTTTTGGATTAAACGAGTAATCGCTTATTCAATATAAATTGAAGGCTATCCCGCTTGGGGTAGCCTTTTTTTGTAGAACCACACGTACTTTGGCTAAAAACTAGCTTAGGTTTGAATTAAAACCACACGTGGTTTTTGGAGAGGGACTGGAAGCGCCGATTGGCGCGCTGTGTAGAGGGGGCTGCTTTCTGATTTGTACGCAACAAAATAAAAAAATCCTGCCCCGGAAAACAGGACAGGATTTTTTGCTTGATATTGTACCCGGACGCTTACCCGTTCAGCGCTTCGGCGCCGTTGGTTACTTCCAGAATCTCGTTGGTAATAGCCGCCTGACGGGCTTTGTTGAAGGTCAGTGTCAGTTCCTTAATTAAATCACTGGCATTGTCGGTTGCCTTGTGCATGGCTGTCATTCGTGCGCCGTGTTCGGCAGCAAACGAATCGAGCAAGCTTTTGAATACCTGAATTTTAAGCGATCGCGGAATTAAGTCGCGAACAATTTCTTCAACACTAGGCTCGTAAATGTAATTCAGGTTGGGCGAATCGTTGCGCGGTTCGGCTTCTTCAATCGGCAGGAACTGTTCTGATGTACAAATTTGCATCGCTGCATTTTTAAACTGGTTGTACACCAGTTCAATCCGGTCGTATTTACCATCGGAGAAAGCGTTTATCAGGTTTTGGGCAATTACGCCCGAATGCTCAAACGTTAACGAATCGAAAATAGTGTTGGCCTGCGAAGCAATGGTTAACCGTCGTGCTTTCAGGTACTTTTCACCCTGTTTCCCAATAACCATAAATTCAACCTTACCGGCTTGCAGTTGGTGGGCGTATTTTCCATTGGCCAGCTCCAGTGCCGTTTTTGCAACCGACGAGTTAAAGGCGCCGCAAAGCCCGCGGTTAGAGCTTATAAGAACAATAAGGACCGTTGCCGGCTCGCGTTTTTGGGTGTATACCGACTCGACGCTGCTATCCAGACTGGCATTCAAAATCCGAAGTATGTGTTGCAAACGTCCGGCATACGGGCGCATTTGAAGAACCGCATCCTGCGCCTTTTTCAGTTTTGCAGCCGATACCATCTTCATGGCACTGGTTACCTGCCTGGTGGTTTTAACCGATGATATTCGGGTTCGTATTTCTTTTAAACTGGCCATTCTTTTTTTGTTCTGGATGAACCGGCTCCAGCCGGCATGTCATTATTTATAGCGGGAAGCAACTTCGGCTGCGGCTTTTTCAATATGGGCAATTCCGGTTTCGGTTAGGTTGCCGGTACGTAATTCGTCCAGGGTTGAACGGTACTGCATTTCCATCAGTTCCAGAAAACCTTTTTCGAAATGTTTTACCTTGCTAATCGGGACCGAACGGAGCAACTCTTTTGTCCCGCAATAGATAATGGCAATCTGGTGTTCAATTTTCATGGGCGCATACTGGCCCTGTTTCAATATTTCAACGTTTTTACGGCCTTTGTCGAGTACGCGCATGGTGGCCGCATCGAGGTCGGAGCCAAATTTGGCAAACGCTTCGAGTTCGCGAAACTGGGCCTGGTCAAGTTTCAGGGTACCGGCAATCTTTTTCATGGCTTTCACCTGGGCGTTACCACCTACACGCGACACCGAAATACCCACGTTGATAGCCGGACGCACACCCGAGTTGAACAAGTTTGATTCGAGGAAAATCTGTCCATCGGTAATTGAAATGACGTTGGTTGGGATGTATGCCGACACGTCGCTGGCCTGTGTTTCAATAATCGGAAGGGCAGTGAGCGAGCCGCCACCCTTCACAATCGGTTTCAGCGATTCGGGCAGATCGTTCATGTTTCGGGCAATTTCGTCCGAGTCGATAATTTTTGCAGCCCGTTCGAGCAAGCGCGAGTGCAGGTAAAACACGTCGCCCGGATATGCTTCGCGACCCGGCGGGCGGCGCAACAGTAGGGATACTTCGCGGTACGAAACTGCTTGTTTCGATAAGTCATCGTAAATAATCAGGGCGTCGCGGCCCGTGTCGCGAAAATATTCGCCAATTGCAGCACCGGCATAAGGCGCGTAAAATTGCAAGGCAGCGGGATAGGCCGCAGTGGCCGACACAATAACGGTGTACGGCATGGCCCCGTATTTTTCAAGGGTTGCAGCAATGTTGGCAACGGTAGAGCCTTTTTGCCCAACGGCAACATAAATACAGTAAACCGGGTTGCCGTTTTCGTAGTTTTCTCGCTGGTTTATAATGGTGTCAATGGCTACGGCTGTTTTACCTGTTTGGCGGTCGCCAATAATTAGCTCGCGTTGTCCGCGTCCAATAGGAATCATGGCATCAATGGCTTTGATACCTGTTTGAAGCGGCTGTTTTACCGGTTGGCGATAAATTACACCAGGCGCTTTGCGTTCAAGGGGCATCTCGTATTTCTTACCTGCGATTGGCCCTTTGCCGTCAATAGCAACTCCGAGTGTGTTGATAACGCGGCCCAAGACACCATCGCCTACTTCGATTGACGCAATGCGGCGCAACCGTTTTACCGTGTCGCCTTCCCGGATGCCTTCCGTTGAGCCCAGGAGCACGGCTCCCACGTTGTCCTCTTCGAGGTTTAGTACAATACCTTGTGTCCCGTCGGCAAACTCGATCATTTCGTTTGATTCAACATTGGACAAACCGTAAATACGGGCAATACCGTCGCCAACTGTCAGCACAGTCCCAACTTCTTCGAGTTCGGCCGCCGATTTGAATCCTTCCAGTTGTTGTTTCAGTATCGCAGATACTTCAGCAGGTTTAATATCAGCCATTGGTTATCTGTTTTTCTATTTAATATCCGATTGTAATAATTTCTCTTTCACTTTCCGCAGTTGGGCCGAAACGCTGGCATCAACTTGTTGATCATCAATTCGAAGAACAAAACCACCGATTAATTTCGGATCAACTTGCTTGTTCAGTTCAACCTGTGCCTTTAGTTCTTTTTCGAGTTTGGCTTGAATTTGCTCCAGAATGGTGGTGTCCATTTCTACTGCTGTTGTGATGGTTGCTGTTTTGACACCCAAATTCTGACGGTAAAACAACAAAAAGTTACGGCAAATGCCGGCTAATTCCGATTCCCGGTTATTGCTGAAAACCAGTTCGAGGAATTTCATCGTCAGTGGGTTCAGTTGCTGACTAAAGATGGCTTTGGCCAGTTTTATTTTTTGCGAGGTTTTTACCACGGGGCTTTCGAGCAAAAGCCTGAAGTCGGTACTTTTTTGGCAAAGTTGAAAAACCAGTTCAACATCCTTCCGAAGCGGGATGAGCAGGTTTTTTTCTTTGGCCAGACTGAAGAAGGCTTTAGCGTAACGAATGCTAACTTTACTGTGATCCATAAATTAGTTCAATTTCAGATCGTTCATCAGACTGTTCACCAAGTCTTCCTGATCCTTTGTTTCTTTTAATTCTTTTTGGATAATTTTTTCTGCGACAAGGACTGACAGTTCAACCACCTGTTTTTTAATATCCTGAATAGCTGAATTTTTTTCGGCTTCAATTTGGGTACGTGCTGCATCAAGCAGTTTATTCCCTTCGTTTTGAGCCTGAGATTTGGCTTCAGCCAGAATTTTATCTTTAATTTCGCGGGCTTCTTTCAGAATGACGTCTTTTTCGCGCCGGGCTTCAGCAATAATCTGCTCTTGGTCAGCCTTTAGCCCTTCAACTTCCTGACGGGCTTTATCTGCCGCCGACAACGCGTCGGCAATGGTTTCTTCCCGATCTTTCAGGCTGGTGAGGATTGGTTTCCATGCAAACTTTGCCAAAATGTAAAGGGTGATGGAAAAGATGATAACCATCCAAAATATCGTACCATAATCCGGAGTCACAAATCCCATGGTGTACAGTTTTTTAGTTGAAATTGCCTCAGCTCCCGGCAACCCCGGGAGCATTTGGCAGCTACTTAAATTTTTAAACGAAAAGAATCAGGGCGCAAATGATTACTGCAAAGAAGGCAACTCCTTCAACCAAAGCTGCAGATACAATCATGTTTGCACGGATGTCGCCGCTGGCTTCCGGCTGGCGGGCAATTGCTTCCATTGCACTTGCACCGATACGGCCAATGCCAATACCTGCGCCAACAGCTGCTAAACCTGCACCGAAACCTGCGCCTATTTCGGCTAAACCGAGGTTACCGATAGTTTCCGCTAAAAGAATTAATAATGAACTCATAATCGTTAAGTTTATGTTTGAGAAATCAATGATGCTCTGATGTGGCCATGCCAAAGTACAACGCCGAAAGGAGCGTGAATACATAGGCTTGGATGAATGATACCAAAACGTCGAGCAGCAGGATGAAAACGCTGAATGCTACCGACAAAATACTTACTCCGCCACCAACGGCCGGGCCGTTCAGGCTGGTAAAAATGAAAATTAAACTCACAAATACTGTTACGATAATGTGTCCCGCCATCATGTTTGCAAACAAACGAACCATGAGTACGAATGGTTTTGTAAACACGCCAGTTAACTCAACAATCGGCATTAGTGGAAGCGGGTACTTTAACCACCACGGTACATCCGGGTTATAAATTTCTTTCCAGTAGTGTTTATTGCCACTAAATGTGGTAATTACAAAGGTGAACAAAGCCAATACCAGGGTTACTGCAATATTGCCGGTAACGTTTGCCCCGAACGGGGGAATTGGGATAAGGCCCAAAATATTATTAATCAGGATGAAAAAGAACAGTGTTAGTAGGAAAGGCATGAATTTACCGGCTCTTTCTTTTCCGATGGCCGGGGCCGCAACCTCGTCGCGGATAAACAGGACGAGCGGTTCAATCAGGTTCTGCATTCCTTTTGGTGCTTTGCCCTGGTTGCGTTTTGCCGCTTTGGCAACATTGATGAATAGCAGCAGAATGACGATGACACTAATGAATATGCCAACAACCACTTTGGTAATTGAAAAATCCCAGGGTAAGCCAATAACTTCGCCAGCCACATTCAGTTCAACAATTTTTCCTTCATTCGGGCCTTCATGTTCAATTCTGAAATTTTTGTAAACTTCTGTTCCGTGGTGAAATTTCGACGACATAAACGCATGAAAACCGGAACTTTCGCTGTATAAAATAATCGGGAGGGGAATACTTACATGGGTGTGCCCCACCGTCATTATATGCCACTCGAAAGCATCGGAAACGTGTTCCATAACAAACTTACCGGCGTCAAAAGCTTTCGGCTGAGCCTCGGCAGCGGTATGTTCAGTCGTTTCGTCGGCAACGGCACAATTGGACGAGAATCCGAAACCAATTAAAAATAGAAATAAAACAATTAATTTAGCCTTATTCAGACTTTGAACTTCAAACTTCCTCATGGCTATTTTAGTCTTAAAAAGGAGACTCCAAATTAATAAATTAATGAAAATATCCCACTTATTTTTTTTGTTTTACGATTTTTGAAATTTCCCGTATCTCCAGAACTGAAAATGAGGCATACAAAAAGAAAAGGCCAATTGCAAAATGAACTGCATATTCCCGGAAAAACCAAAGATAAACCGAAGCGAGAATAAGGTAGATAAACATCTTCAGCATATTTAAACCCAGAAATACCGGATTAAAGCGGCGTACGTTTTTTTCAGTTGCTTTCAACAAAAAGGAGTGGATAATGTTTGTTACCGCCCAGAAAAAAATCACCAAAACCGGGCACAACGGGATATGTACGGTTTTGTTAGCGACGGTTTCGAGAAGAAACTCGGACAGTATAAGTACTGCGCCCAAAACCGAGGATTTCAGCAAGAATGATTTCATTTGTATAAAAAATTATTTTTCTAACTAGACCTTGTCACGTACGAATGGAATAGCCATTTATTCATTCTCGGTTTGTATGAGCTTAAGCTCTTAGGGCTATTTCATGAGGATAAGTTAGGGTTTGATAAAGTTCTTAATGGCATGATAAATCGCAGCAACTACTCCCAATACCATCAATATCAAAGTAAAAACAGGACTGGTCTGCAACCAACGGTCGAGGCCAATCCCGGCCAAAACGCCTAAGCCCATGGTGGCAACCATTTCGAATGCCAGACTTGAATAACGCAGAAATTTAAGATCGTTCTTAGTTGGCTTTAGTTTGATCATTGGTTTGTTTATCTCCCATAACACAATTGCCAGTGAAAACCGACCCAGGCTCGATACTCAGTTTTTGGGTGTTTATTTCGCCTATAACCGTCGCTGTTGCTTTCAGGTTGATGAGCTCGTCAATGGTGATTTTGCCTTTTACGTAGCCTGCAATTTCACAGTTATGGCAAACAATTTCGCCCAATACCTTTCCCGTATCGCCCACAACCACCCGGCCGCTACTTTGTATGTTTCCCACTAATTCTCCGTCGATGCGGATATCACCATCCGATTTAATTTCTCCGGTAATTGTTGTTCCTTTTGCAATCAGGTTAATCACTTGTGTGTTCAGTTCGGTGTACGATTTTGCCATCTCTTTCTAATTTTAAGCGTGTCCAAATATAGTAAAGGTTTCATTCCGGATAGAACGAAACCTTTCTAATTTGGGTATGTGGTTGGCTAAAAAGCAGCAACAGGGTTGTTTTACTTGTTGAAGTGGTACAGGAAGATAGCTTCTCCGTCGAAAGCAGGTTTTTTATTGCCTTCAATTTCCATGGATACGCGTAATTGCACTTTGCTGATGCCGCGCAGATTGGTAATCGATTTCAGCCAAACGTGGGTGCGTATTTGGCTGTTTACCAACACTGGCTGACCAAATTTAAAGTTTTCAATCCCGTAATTGACCAACATGCTGAAGTTTTCAACCTGAATTACTTCATCCCACATTTTGGGTAGCAACGATAGGGTGAGGTACCCGTGTGCGATAGTTGAACCAAAAGGGGTTTCTTTGGCAGCGCGTTCCGGATCGGTGTGAATCCACTGATAATCGAGTGTGGCGTCGGCGAATTTGTTAATTTGCTCTTGGGTAACCGTGTGATATTCGGAAACACCCAGTTTTTCGCCCACGTACTTTTCAAATTCTTCGTGACTTCTAATGACAAGTCGGCTCATGTGTATTTTTTTTTAATTGAATTAGTTTACGAGTTGTATGCCCATTTCAGGTAAACCGACCCCCAGGTGAAACCGGCACCAAAAGCAGCCAGGATGATGTTGTCACCTTTTTTCAGTTGCTTTTCGTAATCCCACAAACAAAGCGGAATGGTTGCAGCGGTGGTATTCCCATATTTCTGGATGTTAATCATCACTTGGTCCGGGCTGATGTTCATCCGGCGGGCAACGGCATCGATGATGCGCATATTGGCCTGATGGGGAACCAGCCAAGCCAGGTTTTCGGGCTGAATGTGGTTCTTTTTCATAATCTCGTCGGCTACATCGGCCATACGCGAAACAGCATATTTAAATACCGTTTGACCGTCTTGATGCACAAAATGCTCGCGATTGTCAATGGTTTCGTGGCTTGCCGGGCGTTTGGAGCCGCCAGCTTTCATTTGCAAATAGTGGCGCCCTTTCCCATCGGTATAGTTAATATGATCAATTACACCAAGTTCTTCGGTAGTTGGTTCCAGCATTACTGCTGCGGCACCGTCGCCAAATAGGGGGCAGGTAGTGCGGTCGGTATAGTCGGTAATGGCACTCATCATATCGGCGCCAATCACAATTACTTTTTTGTACCGCCCCGATTCAACAAAGCTGGCGCCGGTTGTCAGGGCAAATACAAAGCCCGAACAGGCTGCGCTCAAATCGTAACTCCAGGCATTTACCAAGCCTGCTTTGCGGCTGACAATGTTTGCTGTTGCCGGAAAAGGCCGATCGGGGGTAATGGTGGCACAAATTACCAGATCCACTTCGTTGGGGCTGGTGTTGGTTTTGGCTAGCAGTTGGTTTACTGCTTCGGTCGCCATATCGGATGTTGCTTTCCCGCTCTCTTTATAAACACGCCGCTCTTTAATCCCGATACGTTGCATAATCCATTCATCGGACGTGTCAACCATCGTACTAATTTCTTCGTTAGTAAGCCTGTAATCAGGCAAAAATGCACCAATACCCGTTATTGCTGCATATATCTTTCCCATAGTTCGAATATTTATGAATTGTTCAAGCTCCTAATTTCGGGTCTTGAAACGGTTACAATGTGAAAATAATTTGAAAAATGAGGCGAAAGATAGAAGTAAAAAATTGAAGCGCCAAGGAAAAAGGGGGGTAAAAACCGGCTAAACCGTTTTGAAACAATTAATTAAATCGTTCGAAAATTTAATTAAGAAACAAAAAAAAGATCAGAAGAAATATCTTCTGATCATCTTATAGCGAGAATTAAACTGTTACGCTTTTTTCAATTGCGAGTTTTCCTCTATAGTAACCGCATTCGCCACAAACGGTGTGGTATTTTACAGTTGCACCGCAGTTCGAACATGTTGATAATGTTGGGAGAGCGGCTTTGTGATGAGATCTTCTTTTATCTCTTCTTGCTTTTGATGTTTTGTGCTTCGGATGTGCCATTTTCTAAATTCTTTATTCGTTTTCTAATAATTTTTTCAAATCGTCCCAGCGCGAATCGGATGTTGGTTCCGTTTTCTCCGGAGACGCAGTCAGTGCCTTTAATTTCTTTAGCATCTCTTTGTTACAAAGGCTCTTGCCATCTTTGTCTTTCGGATGAACCTGTCGGAAAGGAATCGCTAAAATAATGAAATCGTAAATCATTTGGGCCACATTGACCTGATGATCGTTCGTATTCACCCAGATGACATCGTCCCCGTCTTCGTAATTATCTTCGCCATACTTGATGAAGACTTTGTTTTCGCACCGGATGGCCTGATCGTATAAGTCAAGGCATCTGTCGCACTGGATTTTAACTGTTCCTTCCGCATGAAACCAAAGAACCATTAATGCACTTTGTTTTTCGAGCGTTAGCTGAACCTGAAGATTACCATCATCGGCAATACCTCCGTCAAACAGGTCGAAAAAATAGTTATCGATTCGGAAGTCGAACACATGTGTGCCAAGTGCGAGACCTTTAAATTCGATATTGTAACTGTTTATTCCGGCCATTGCTTCGAAAAAAGTGTTGCAAAAGTATAAAAAATATACAAACGATGAAAATTATCCGATTTTTTTAATAATGAAAATCCCGGTTTTTGAGACCCTGTTTCAAGCGCCAATCAATCAATGTTTTATATTGAATGTTGGTTGTTGAAAAAATCTGCCCGGTGAAGTAGGATTCGAAAAGTGGTGCCCTTACCCAATTCGCTTTGCTTGATGAATATTTTTCCCTGGTGATAATTCTCGACGATTCGTTTGGCGAGCGAAAGCCCTAATCCCCAGCCTCTTTTTTTGGTGGTAAAGCCCGGTTCAAAAATGGTTTTAAACTGCGATTTTGCAATTCCTTTCCCATTATCAGCTACGTCAAGCTGTATTTGCGATTCTGTTTCGCGCAGGCTAAGTGTTATTTTTCCGCTATTTCCCATCGCATCAATGGCATTTTTACTCAGGTTTTCAATTACCCAACTAATTAACGCGGGGTTATGGGGTGTAATGAATGCTTTATCGTCTGGAAATTCCATTTGAAAGTGCACTTTGCTGGAGCTTCGAGTTTGCAGGTAAGTTACTGTGGAAACCACTGTTTTGCGCAAATCCTCGATCTGCAATTCTGGTTTCGACCCGATTTTTGAAAAGCGCTCGGTGATCTTTTCCAGGCGGTTAATGTCTTTTTCAAACTCTTCAATCAATTCGGGGCCAATGTTTTGTGCCCGGAGCAATTCAACCCAAGCCATAAGCGAGGAAATGGGTGTTCCCAACTGGTGGGCAGTTTCTTTTGACATGCCTACCCAAACCTGGTTTTGTTCGGCCTTTTTGGATATATTGAACGACCAATAGGCCAGGAATACAAACAGGCTGATAACGGTAAACTGAACGAGCGGGTAGTATTTCAGGTTCTGTAAAATACGCGAATCGCGGTAATAAATGTATTGTTTTTCGGTATCGGAAACTACGATTTCGATGGGCTCGTTTTCCCACATCATTTTGCGCAGCTCAACTTGCAGTATTTGCTCCTTTTTGTGTGGTTTGAAACGGATATTTGCGGTGGTGATAATATGGCGAAGACTGTCGGTGAGAATAATCGGGATGCCAGTGTTCGATTCCAGGATGTTCAGTAAAAAAGCCATGTTCCCGCTTTGGTCAGCCGAGGGCGAGCTCAGCAGGCGGGTTGCTTCGGCCCATAAAGCCACGCTACGATGTTCTTCGGCAGCCATATTTTTTGACAACCAGTTGGTGTACTGAAATGATGCCGCACCAATAAGGATGGCCATAACAACCAGCAACGATTTCCAACGACGTCTTTTTAAATAGAGCTCCAAGCGGACTGATTTTAAAGTTTAAGCCTAGCTGGCCTTCAATTTAGGACAGTAACAGGGCGATGGCAGCTTGTTGAATTCCCCGTTGATCGAACCCGCACTCGCGCATCAGTTCTTCGGGGCTCCCGTGTTCGATAAACCGGTCGGGTACGCCAAGGCGGACTACCTTAGCCTGGTACCCGTTGTCGGCCATAAATTCCAGAATTGCCGTACCAAAACCACCCTGAATTGCCCCGTCCTCTACGGTTAATATTTTCTGGTGTTTAGTAAATATTTGGTGCAAGCTTTTGGTGTCGAGCGGTTTTACAAAGCGCATGTCGTAATGTGCTACCGAGTGGCCTTCTTTTTCAAGCGCTTTTACGGCCCGTGAAGCGTAGATTCCAGCAGTCCCGATTGTTAGAATAGCCATGTCGTTACCTTCATTCAGGTGGCGGGCGGTTCCCACTTCAATTTGTTCAAAAGGTTTTCGCCAATCTACCTGGCAGCCGCAGCCACGGGGGTATCGAATTGAAAATGGGCCCATGTTTTCCAGTTGGGCGGTGTACATCAGGTTGCGCAGCTCAATTTCATCCATCGGGGCCGAAACGATCATGTTCGGAATATGGCGCATATAAGCCAGGTCGAATACCCCGTGGTGGGTTGCTCCGTCGGCTCCCACCAGGCCGCCTCGGTCGAGACAGAAAACTACGTTGAGGTTTTGAATGGCTACATCGTGAATGATTTGGTCGTACGAGCGCTGCATAAACGTGGAGTAGATGTTGCAAAACGGAACCATACCGCGGATGGCCATGCCTGCCGAAAAAGTTACAGCGTGTGGCTCGGCAATGCCAACGTCGAAGGCGCGACGAGGCATTTGCTCCATCATTATATTCATGGAGCTTCCGGTTGGCATGGCTGGCGTTACCCCAACAATTCTGTCGTTCTGCCCGGCCAGTTCCACCAAGGTATGTCCGAATACATTTTGGAATTTGGGAGGTTTGTTTACAGCGCATTCGCAATCGAGCAGTTCGCCTGTTAGCTTGTCAAATTTCCCCGGAGCGTGAAATTGGGTTTGTTGCAGTTCTGCCTGTTTAAAGCCTTTCCCCTTTTTTGTAATGACATGCAGTAACTTAGGCCCCGGAATTTCGCGCAGATCGCGTAAAACCTGGGTCAGGTATTTAATGTCGTGCCCATCAATCGGGCCAAAATAGCGGATACCGAGGCTTTCAAACAAGTTCGATTCTTTTAATAATGCTGATTTTACAGCGCCTTCGGTTTTTTGTACCAACCGGCGTGCTTTGGGGCCAAAGCCATTCAGCTTTCCAAGCCCATCCCAAATTTCTTGTTTCAGCCTGTTATAGGATTTCGAACTTGAAATATTGAGCAAGTAATTACTTACGCCACCAACGTTGGGATCGATGGCCATATTGTTGTCATTCAGAATGATAAGTAAGTCTGAATTGTTAACCGCAGCATTGTTCAACCCTTCGAAAGCCATGCCGCCAGTCATGGAGCCATCGCCAATGACGGCAACAATCCGGCGTTTGTCGTCTTGCTGAAGCGATGCGGCTACCGACATTCCAAGCGAAGCCGAAATAGAGGTACTTGCATGTCCAACGCCAAAGGTATCGTATTCGCTTTCGCTGGGTTTGGGGAAACCACTCAGCCCTTTGTATTGCCGGTTGGTATGAAATTGTTCGCGCCGGCCGGTGAGTATCTTGTGGCTGTATGCCTGATGGCCAACATCCCAAACTAGTAGGTCGTAAGGTGTTTGATAAACGTAATGCAGCGCAACAGTTAGTTCAACCACGCCCAAACTGGCGCCAAAGTGACCGGGATTAGTCGATACTTCGTCGATTATAAATTGGCGGAGTTCCTCACAAACCTGAGGGAGTTGTTCCGGGGGCAGTTTGCGCAGATCGTCCGGATTATTGATTTGTTGAAGCAGTCGTGCTGCATTATCTTCCATGTAGCCAGAATTAGAGCTCAAATATACAATTTATCGTTGATGGTGGTGCCGATGATTTTGTCAGTGGGCATTGCCCATCTTTACAGCTTCTTACTTGTTTTGCTGACAAAGTGCTAAAGCCGGACTACTTGCCGTTTTCGCTTTTCGAAACGAATCAGTTCATCAACCCCGATTTTTCGGAGTAAATCGACTGTGGGTTCAAAGTGCCGGGCAATTTGTTCTGTTTTATGGGCATCCGAATTCAACATGAGCGGGATACGGTGGTGATAGCACTGTTCTACAATAGCTGGCGACGGGGTCAATTCGGCACAAGGCCTGTCGAGCCCGCCGGTATTTACTTCAACAACCAGGTTGCTTTCTTTTATAATTTTCAATGTTTGGTTAATTAGTGTCGATTGATCGGTTTCGGGGTAGATACGGAATTTTTTAATAATGTCGAGGTGGCCAATGATGTCGAACAAGCCGGAACGTGCTGCTTTCTGTATCAGATCGAAATACATGCGGTACAGCTCGTCGTTTGGCCATTTGCCGTAAAGCGATTTGTCTGTGTCGAAGTTCCAGTCGCCAATAAAATGAACTGAACCGATGACGTAATCGAGAGGAAGTGAGATGATTAAGGCTTTAATTTCGTCTTCCATCCCCGGCAGGTAGTCCATTTCGATGCCGAATTTTATCCGGATCCGGTCCTTGTAGCGATCTTTCAGGATGGCAATTTGCTCAGCCATCACCGGAATGTCGATTTCGGGGATGGCCCAGGTTACTGGCTTCAGGCAAACGTGATCCGAAAAGCCGATTTCCTCCAATCCTTTACTAATGGCGGTTTCTATCAATTCTTCGTAGCTGTTTTTACCGTCGGATAAAATGCTGTGCACGTGGTAGTCGGTCATTCCAATCATATCGGGATTGTTGTTTCGTTTTGGCATTCGATGCTTTAAAATTAATGAAAGCTTTGTGAAAGTGAAATGAAAGAGGGATTGTTGTTTCCGGTTTGGCATAAAAAAAGGCAGCTTCAAAAAGCTGCCTCAAAGCCATGAAAACAATTAAACAATGTTCAGAAAACAGAAAACTAGAAACAATTATATTGTAAAAATCTCTTTTGTCTTTTGCTCTAATAACGCGTCCACCTTTTTGGTGTAGTCGTTGGTCATGTCCTGCACTTCGGCTTCGGTGTCTTTCTGTGTGTCCTCCGATAGGCCATCTTTTACTAATTTTTTCAGTGCATCGTTGGCATCTTTACGGGCCGAGCGGATACTAACCTTGGCCGTTTCGCCTTCGGCATTTGCCTGCCGCGAAAGCCCTTTACGGCGTTCTTCGGTTAATGGCGGCACACTGATGCGGATAAGCTCACCGTTGTTCTCGGGGTTAAATCCGAGGTTCGAGTTGATAATTGCACGCTCAATGGGCGAAATCATCGATTTTTCCCAAGGTTGAATGGCAATTGTCCGCGCATCGGGTGTGTTAATGTTCGAGACTTGTTGTAAAGGCGTCATGTTACCATAGTAGTCAACCATCACGCTATCCAGCATTCTCGGCGATGCTTTTCCTGCACGTATATGAACGAGTTCTTTTTCCAGGTGTTCAATGGCCGAAACCATTCTTTCTGTACACAAATCCAATATCAGTTCTACTTCTTCTTCCATGAAAAATAATCTGGTCAATTCTTGTTTTTGTGCTGTGAGCAAATATAGAAATTTTTGAAGAAAATTAAGATTCGTCAAAAAAAAATACCAATAAATGTCACAGACGAGTATTATAAATGAACTAAAGTTCCAATATTTTCGCCGCTTATCACCTTTTTCAGGTTGCCTAATTGGTCCATGTTGAAGACAATAATAGGCAGTTTATTTTCTTTACACATGGTGGTTGCTGTTAAGTCCATCACTTTTAATCCACGGGTGTAAACTTCGTCGAAACTGATGCGGTCAAACTTTACAGCAGTCGGGTCTTTTTCGGGGTCGGCGGTGTAAATGCCGTCTACCCGGGTGCCTTTCAGCATCACATCGGCTTCAATTTCAATCCCGCGAAGCGACGAGCCGGTGTCGGTTGTAAAATACGGGTTGCCGGTACCAGCCGAAAGAATAACCACTTCATCTTTTTCGAGGCTCTCAATGGCTTTGTCTTTCGTGTAAAATTCACCAATAGGTTCCATCCGGATAGCCGTCAGCACCCGCGATTTAATTCCGGCGGCAGTTAGGGCCGAGTTTAGTGCAAGGCTGTTAATAACCGTGGCCAACATGCCCATTTGGTCGCCTTTTACCCGGTCGAAACCTTTAGCTGCGCCGCTAAGTCCACGGAAAATATTGCCACCGCCAATTACAATTGCCACCTGTACCCCTAATTCTGCAATTTCTTTTATTTGTCCGGCGTATTCGCTTAGGCGTTGCTGGTCAATACCATACTCCTGTTGCCCCATCAGCGACTCGCCGCTTAGTTTCAGAAGTACCCGTTTGTATGCTGCCATGTGTTTGTATTTTGTACAAAAGTAGAAAAATATGCAAACCCGAAAAACCGAAAACAACAACATTTTGCGATAATATTTTGATGTGCTTTCCCGCCCGAGCCATCGCCACGGGCTATTATTTGGGGGCATTGACTTTCGGTTTGTAATTAATTATTACTTTTACGGCCACTGATTTTCAATAGCTATTGAAAGGTAAATATTGAATTTATGGGACTGATTAGAACGTTACTCATTTTAGTTGTTGTTTATTACTTGTTTCGGTTTTTGTTCCGGGTACTTCTTCCCTTGTTTGGTTTTGTCCAGGCAAGCCGGCGGGCCCAGCAGCAGGACTCGCCTGCGCAACGGCCCGAAGGTGAAGTTCGGGTTGAAAACCGGGGTAATACACAATCGACTGTTCGCCGTGACGAAGGCGAATATGTCGATTTTGAAGAAATCCGCTGATAAGGAAAATCCTAAAATTAAACTTGAAGATATTAGTTAATTAAGTATGGCTCAGGAAGATATTTTTAAAAAATTGGTAGCCCACTGTAAAGAGTACGGCTTTGTGTTTCAGTCGAGCGAAATCTACGACGGGCTCGGAGCGGTTTACGACTACGGGCAAAATGGTGTTGAATTAAAGAATAACATTAAAAAATACTGGTGGGACAGCATGGTGCTGTTGAACGAAAATGTGGTAGGGATTGACTCGGCCATTTTTATGCACCCAACCATCTGGAAAGCATCGGGCCACGTGGATGCATTTAACGACCCGCTGATTGACAATAAAGACTCGAAAAAACGCTATCGTGCCGATGTGCTGATTGAGGAACAATTGGCCAAGTACGAAGATAAAATGACTAAAGAGGTTGAAAAAGCAGCCAAACGTTTTGGCGACGCGTTCAACGAAAAACAATTTCGCGAAACCAATGCCCGTGTGCTGGAAAACCAAGCCAAATGGGACGAGCTGCACAACCGGTTTGCAAAAGCCCTAAACGACAGTGACCTTCCGGAATTGAAGAAAATTATTGAGGACGAAGGCATTGTGTGCCCCATTAGCGGCAGCCGCAACTGGACCGATGTTCGCCAATTCAACCTGATGTTTTCCACCGAAATGGGCTCAACGGCCGATGGTGCGCTTAAAGTTTACCTGCGCCCCGAAACGGCCCAGGGTATTTTTGTGAATTACCTGAACGTACAAAAAACCGGACGGATGAAAATTCCGTTTGGAATTGCCCAAATTGGCAAAGCGTTCCGCAACGAGATTGTTGCCCGGCAATTTATTTTCCGGATGCGCGAGTTTGAGCAAATGGAAATGCAATTCTTTGTAAAGCCGGGAACTGAATTGGATTGGTTCGAAAAATGGAAAGAGACTCGCATCATGTGGCACCGGGCGTTGGGTTTTGGCAACGAAAACTATCGTTTCCATGTGCACGAAAAATTGGCTCACTATGCCAATGCTGCCGTTGATGTGGAGTACAAATTCCCCTTTGGTTTTAAAGAAGTTGAAGGCATCCACTCGCGTACCGATTTCGACCTGTCGCAGCATCAACAATATTCGGGTAAAAAAATTCAGTATTTCGATCCGGAACTGGGCGAATCGTATGTGCCTTATGTGGTTGAAACTTCAATTGGCGTCGACCGCATGTTCCTGCAAGTGGTTTCGGCTTCGTACTGCGAAGAAGAAGTGGAAACAGCCAGCGGCGAAAAAGATACACGGGTGGTGATGAAGTTGCCGCAGGTATTGGCCCCGGTTAAACTGGCGGTAATGCCACTGGTAAAAAAAGATGGTTTGCCGGAAAAAGCCCGCGAAATTATTGACGAGCTAAAGTTCGATTTCAATTGTCAGTACGACGAGAAAGACAGTATTGGCAAGCGCTACCGTCGCCAGGATGCCATTGGAACGCCCTTCTGCGTAACGGTCGATCACCAGTCGCTCGAAGACCAAACGGTTACCATCCGCTACCGCGACACCATGCAACAGGATCGCGTGGCGATTGCCGAATTGCGAAACATCATTGCCAATCAGGTAAGCTTTAAAAAGCTTTTTAGCGAATTAAACTAATTGGTTTCACCACCATACTTTTTGAAAAGCTCCCTTTCGGAGCTTTTTTTGTACCCGTATAGTTGAGTTTGCTTTCAAATTGAAAGTTGCCTGTTTTGTGAAGTGAAAGGAGCAATTTGCGGCGTGTTTTTGATGATACTTCAAAAAAATATCAAAATGTCAAACAATTTATTTTGAATGTTATATGTGACTAAAATAAACAAAATATGCTGAAAAACATATCGATTTCACTTTAAAATAGCGCATTCATTTTAAAGCTGTTTTTGTGCTTTTAAACTTAATTTTCCGAGGTAAAAAGAACAAAATAACAACTTTTGCTTTCAAATTGAAAGTTGTTCGTTTTTAACAAAAGAAAAACATGCGTTTTGTCATCATTCGGCTCCCGGAGCGGCTATAATTTTGCCGCCGTTATCACAAACAATTTCAAACAATAGATGACATGAAAACAAAAATTTTTCTTTTGAGCGTAGTTTTGGGAACCATGGGTTTATTGGCCTCAAACTCATATGCTTCTGATGCAGAAGTATTCAACGAAAATTATAAAATTTTGACCGACGCCACTGCGGTTTCGGGCAAAAATGCGGCACAAAGCTGGAATATTGTGTATGGCGAATCAAAACGCCCCGTAACGGTGACGTTGAAACAAACCAAAGCCGGCGACGAATATGTGGTTCGTAACAACTATTTCGAGGTGAAATATGTAAACAGCGCGAAAGGGTTTGGGGTTCGCGAGGTTCGCGGTATCGACCAACGCGTGCCTGCCGATTTGAATTTTAAAGTCCTTAATTCATTGCAATTAAACAACCAGCGCATTATTAGCGGGACAAAAATTGAAGACCAAAACGTGGTTGACATGATTGCCAGCTTCTTGCCTGAGCTGATTAATGATGAGTTCAAGAACATTTTAAATTAATAGTTAAGCACATCATTGGAAACCGTTGCATCCCCCGCAACGGTTTTTTTTTACGTTAAAAAGCCGAAGGCTGGTGTTTAAACAGCAGAAAGATACCTTCCTCTTGCTTTTCAATTTTTGGGAGCAGGACTTTGTTCCGCTGATGATTCGGCCAACTGAAGTTCGTTACCAACCAGTTGGTAGTGTTCGCCGGTTTCGGGACAGCGGAGCGATTCGTCCAGTATGTGTCCCCTCCGGCCCACCCATCCGCTCTGAACAGCCGGGTTGCCAGTCATTAAGGCATAGGCTTTTACATCTTTTGTAATAACCGCCCCGGCGCCAATCAGCGCGTATTCGCCCACAGTAATCCCGCACAAAATGGTGGCATTGGCACCCAAGCTGGCACCTTTTTTTATGCAGGTAGTCTCAAATTCGTTTCTTCGTTCAATAAAAGCACGTGGGTTGCGCACGTTGGTAAACACGCACGAAGGCCCGCAAAAAACGTCATCCTCGATAATAACCGAGTCGTACAGGCTGACGTTGTTTTGAATTTTTACACGGTTCCCAATTTTGGCGCTTCCGCCTACAAAAACATTCTGCCCCAGAACGCAGTCGGCACCCACACGCGAGCCTTTCATCAGGTGGCAAAAGTGCCAGATTCTGGTACCTGCACCAATGGTAGCCCCTTCGTCGATTACAGCTGTGGGATGAACAAAATAATTAACCTTCATGGCTTAAAAAGTTGTTTAACGTTTGAGCAATGTATTCAATTTCGTTGGTTTGCAAAAAAGCATGCACCGGCAACGAAAGTACAGTTGCCGAAAGCAGTTCCGAAACTTCGAACATTTCGCCGGGTACTGCAATATCGGCCAGCGATTCCTGTTGAGGGAGTGGCATGGGGTAGTGCACGGCAGTTGGGATCGACTTGTTTTCGAGGTAGGTGCGGGCCGCATCGCGGTTTGCCAGCCCAACTGTAAATTGCGACCAACTGCTTTTTCGTCCCGGAACAATTTCGGGTAGCAATAAGCCCTCGGGCAGCAAGGCTTTGTAGTGGTTGGCCACCTGGTTTCGGGCTTGCAGTTCCTCGTCGAGGTGCTTCAACTTAACCCGCAGCACGGCAGCTTGCAGGCTGTCCATGCGCGCGTTTAAGCCAATAAACTTGTAGTGGTAACGCAATGTTTGTCCGTGGTTGAGCAGTACCCTGACTTTTTCGGCCAGCTCGTTGTTGCTGGTAAACACGGCGCCGGCATTGCCAAAGGCGCCAAGTGGTTTGCCTGGCGAAAAGCTGGTGGTTGCCAGGTGTGTTATGGCCCCCGATTTGTGTCCGTTCACCTCAGCACCAAACGACTGCGAGGCATCTTCAATCACCCAAATCCCATGTTTTTCGGCTATTGTATTAATGGTGTCAATATCGGCACATTGGCCAAACAGCGAAACCGCGATAATGGCCTTGGTGCGCGACGTGATTTTCGGTTCAATTTTTTCAATAGCAATATTGAAGTCGATGGGCGACACATCAACAAAAACCGGTGTGGCGCTCAGCAAACGTACCATGTTTACCTGCGAAATGGGGCCGAAAGCCGGCACAATCACCTCCTCGCCCGGTTGTAAATCGAGGGCCAATAGGGCAAGCAGCAACGCATCGGTTCCGGAGCTGCACGCAATGCTGTGTTTTGCGCCCGTGTAGGCCGAAAGCTCTTGCTCAAGGAACTCAACTTCGTGCCCGCCGGTGAAATTACCCGATTGAACCACGCGTTGCATGGTCCGGTCAATTTCGGGTTGGTAAGCGGCATATTGCCGTTGCAGGTCGTTTAATTGCATGGAATCGAATTTGTGTTTAAAAATAACCGAAATTGATGATAGATAGTATTTCGCGAGGGTAAAAAGCTACCTGGCAACACTTCGCCTGACGACCGCCATTGTTTTTTATGCACTACGGCGGCTCATTATCGGCACAAACGGCTGCCAGCACCCATTGTTGCAAGTTAGGAGAAGCAGTGAAGGCTGAGGTTTAATTCAGTTTAAATTTTTCCAATAAAAAAGTAAATGAATGCTTTAATTTATTCAACCTAGTATTGAATAAATTAAAGTATTTAATGAATAAATTTATTGAATACTTCAACATAATTAATATATATAAGATAATAAATAATAACTACTTAATAAAATTCAATAAAATATTGAATAAATTGAAGTAAATATTTATAGCAATGAAGTAAATGTTTAAGATAAGTAAGATAAAATTTAAAATAATAAAGTAAACATTCAATATAAATAAAACAAAGTTTAATATAATTAAATAAATGTAGATGTGAATCAACAAAACCAATAATAATTACACATAGGATACTCACCAAGAAATAAAAGTTGGAGGGCGAAATGCTTTTTCGGGAATGTAAATCGGTAAATAGTGTTGCCAGGGGCGAACCAACCGCCCGAAAGGCACACTGCCAATGCCTAGCGAGGGAGGATTTACAGGTTTTGGCGCTTCATTTTTTTGGCAACCGCTGGGCTTGTGGCGGAACTTCGGCAAAACTTTCGGCCTAAAACCCGCGAACTGTATTATTTTTGCTGGCGAAAACCATCCATGAAAAAGAAAGTCCTCATCATCACCTATTACTGGCCGCCATCGGGGGGAGGCGGAGTACAACGCTGGCTTAAATTTGCCAAGTACCTGCCCCAGTTGGGCTGGGAACCGGTGGTGGTGTCGCCCGAAAACGCCGACTATCCCACCGTTGATACAAGCCTGCTAAACGATATTGCGCCCGAAGTAACCGAACTGAAGGTACCCATTTGGGAGCCCTACCAGCTTTTTAAAGTGGTGAGCGGTAAAAAGAAACACGAAAAAGTGAACACGGGGATACTCGAAACGGGCAAAAAACAACCGGCAACCATGCGGCTGGCGTTGTGGCTGCGCGGTAATTTGCTAATTCCCGATCCTCGGGTGTTTTGGGTGCGCCCGGCGGTGCGGGAGCTGTCGAAACGGATTGCGGAACTGAAACCCGATGTGCTGGTTACCACCGGGCCGCCGCACAGTGTGCACCTGATTGGGATGAAACTGAGCCGAAAATTTGGCCTGCCCTGGCTAGCCGACTTTCGCGACCCGTGGAGTACCATCGATTATTTGGATTGGTTTAAACCCACCGCCCTGGCACGCCGGCTACAACGCAACCTGGAGTATCGGGTATTAACGAAAGCCTCTGCGGTGTTAACGGTAAGTGAAACCTGGGCCGACGAGCTGCGCCAACTGGGTGCCCGGCAGGTTCACGTTATTACGAATGGTTTTGACGATGACGATTTTTCGGATCGGCCGGCCGTAACCGAATCTGCTGAATTTGTACTAACCCATGCCGGGATTATTACCTCGTTCCGTAACCCCTCGGTTTTGTGGAAAGTGCTCGACGATTTGCTGGCTGAAAATGAAGCGTTTGCATTGCGCTTTCGCCTTCGCCTGATTGGCACGGTGGATGAGCAGGTGAAAGCTGAAATTGCTTTGCTCAAGAACCTTCAACCCAAAACCGAATGGCTGGGCTATTTGCCACACAACGAAGTATTAAACGAATACAGGCAGGCATCGCTCCTGCTGTTGCTCACTAACCAGTCGGGCAATGCGGCCGGGCACATTCCCGGTAAGCTGTTCGAGTACCTGGCTGCACAAAAGCCCGTGCTTGCTTTGGGCGACCCTCAAGGCGACGTAGCGAGGATACTAAAGGAAACGAGGACAGGAGTAGCGATTCCGGCAACAGAAGAAAATGCTATCCGCGACTTTGTGTCGGGCGCCCTAACCCATCCAATGAGCTCCGAAGGGAAGAACATTCAGGCTTATTCGCGGCAACGATTAACCCGGACTTTAAGCGGGATGCTGGAAGCACTTATTTTGACAAAGAAATAGATAAACGCGTAATTCGAAGATAGATTTAAATTAGTCAACATGGCAGAAAGAGCTAATCCGAAACAGTTTAAGATGTTCAAGAAAACCCGGTTGTTGGGTTTTATCCCGTTTTTTGTTCTCAACCCATACCGGAAGGCCGTGTTTTGGCGCTATCAGTTCGCCAATGGTTTTTGCGCAGGCAAGCGAGTGCTCGATGTTCCCTGCGGCATGGGCTGGGGTACCTCGCTGTTGAAGAGCGCAAGCGAGCGGTACGGAATAGATATTTCGGAAGAGGCTATCCGTGACGCTAATGCCTGTTACCCGGGCGCGGCAACGTTTGCTGTAGGCGATATGACGAAGCTTGATTTTGTGGACAACTTTTTTGATGTGGTTATTTGTCTCGAAGGGATTGAGCATGTGCCGGAAACGGTTGGCGACCAATTTTACCAGGAATGTAAACGGGTATTGAAACCCTCGGGAAAGCTGGTTTTATCGTCACCTTACCCAATTGTGGGTGAACACAGCGGTAATCCGTATCATATAAAAGAGTATAAAGCGGAAGAGATTCGCACAAAACTGCGCGAAAATCAGTTCAGCATTCTGCAAGAGGAGAGTCGCAAGGTTGATAATTTGATCGTTACCATTTTTGTAGCGCAGGCGTAAATAGAACGACGATGAATACTTCCCAATTATCCGCTTACTTAAGCGCTCAACGCAATGCCGACGGAAGCTTTAACTTTTCGGACAGCAGCAAAGCCTCGTTTTTGGCTACCAGCTTTGGTGTTATGACTGATTTTCTGCTGAATGGCGCTGATAAACTCGATTATCGGGAAGATACAATCAGCTATCTGAATTCGGGCTTCGGTGCCAAGGGTGGTTTTGCCGATCCTGCTTTCAACATCAGCGAGCTCACCGGCACCCACCAAGCCGACTACATGAAAGCACAGATTGCATACTTTAGTTTGATTGCCGCCGACGTGCTGGGCAATCGCCACCCGGGAGCTGAACTGATTTTTAGTTTAAAAGAAGAAAATATTTCGTTGGACGCGTGGTTTGCAGGGCTCGATTTGGGGCATTTTTGGTACGAGAGCAACAAAATCATGTTCATGCTCTACTTTCTTTTTTACGAATGGCATTACACCGGCAGCGAAAAGGCAATGGACATGATAAAACAGCTGATGAACCTGCTAAACCAAAGCCAGGACCCGAGTACCGGTTTTTGGGGAACGGATAAAAATGGTAACAATTTGTTGGATGGATGTTTCGGCACAGCCCATGTGCTACTGTTTTACGACTTTTTGGACATGGAAATTCCATATGCCCAAAAAATGATTGACAACACCTTGGGCCTGCACCACCCCAACGGCTTGATCAGGCGGAAAAACGGCGGTGCCTGCGAAGATTATGATGCCATTGAGATTTATTTGCGCTGCGCACGGCAAACCAACTACCGAAAAGCCGACATTGAACGCGAACTGGTGAAAATGAAAGGCCTCATTAGCGGAGCCCAGGCCAGCAATGGTGGCTTTGCTTACAAAATAGAAGAATCGGGGCTGAAGCGCCTGGTGAAAAGCACGCTGATGCCGCAACACTACACTTACAGCGGATGGGCGCGGATGAAAACCTGCACCTATAAATCTGATTTATGGGGAACCTGGTTTCGGGTACTCAGCTTAAAGGTGATTGACTACCTGCTGGAAGGGAAAACGGATTTTCATTCGTATTGGCTCCCGGCTTGGGGATATATAAAAAAGTAAGGTGAAGGACACAAAGCCACTCGTATCGGTGATTATGGCGGTACATAATGCTTCGGCGTATGTTCGGCTGGCGGTTGATTCAATTTTGAACCAGTCGGTGCGCAATTTGGAGTTTATCATTATCGACGATTGTTCCACCGACGATTCGGCGGCCATCATCGAAAGCTATCGTGATCCCCGGATTCGTTTCATTCGGAATGAAAAGCAGTCGGGTTTGGCTTTTAGTTTGAACCGGGGGCTGGCCATGACATCGGGAAGTTTCATCGCGCGCATGGATGCCGACGATATTTCGCACCCGGACCGCCTCCAATTGCAGCTCGCCTATATGGCAAAGAACCGGCTGGATGTGTGCGGCGGCGCAATCAGCCGGATTGATACGAACGGAAATGTGTTCAAAAAGCGGGTGGCGTATTCCGGCTCCGACAAGCAATTGAAAGCAAACACGGTGCTCTCTCCCCAGTTTTTTCATCCGGCAGTAGTGTTCCGGTCGTCATTCCTTAAAAAGCAAAATGTTGAATACGACGAAACTTACCGGCGGGCGCAGGATTTTGAGTTGTGGTCGCGCTTGGTTTTCGGTGTGGACGAAGTTCGGTTCGGAAATGTTAATAAACTTGTTTTAAGTTATCGCGATTTGCCTGATTTGAATGCAAAGTCAACCCGGAACACCTACCAGAGCGAAGTTGCAGATTCAATCCGGGTGTTGAACCTGACCCGGCTGGCTGTTCCATACCGGCAATCGTATCCGGTTTTGAATAAATTTCTGCGGAAGGAAAAGCTTTCGAAAAGCGAGCTTTTCAGGCTTGTCGTTTTGTTTCGCGGGCTGAATGTGCGTTCGTTGGAGCGTTTCGGGGCCTGTCCGCAGGTGAGCAGCCTTTTTCCGCTTCAATGGGTTGGTGGCGGGGGAATTGTGCTTTATTGGAGGGAACGGCTCTACCGCAACCAGGTATTTTTGAAACAGCTCAGGCAGTTTTTGACCGTTCTGCAATCAATTTTATTAAAACGGAATAAGCTTGCCTGATTTTCGTATCATTGTGACTTCGCCGAATCCTGCCCCGTTCAGCAAAAAATAAATCGTTTATGGAAATTGAGTTTTTAGTCTCTACGGTCAATCGGACAAACCTGGATTTTTTGGTTCCCATGTTTCAACACATGCAGGGTGAAAGCTACCGCGTTTTGGTTATTAACCAGTGCATTGCTATTCCGCTGACGGTGCTGAAACCGGAGAATCCCGCTATTCGTTGTATTTCGGTGGCAGAACGTGGCTTATCGAAAAGCCGGAACCTGGCGATAAAAAACGCCGTTGGCGAACTTTGCGTAATCGCCGATGACGATGTTGTTTTTTTGCCGGGAACAACCGAAATTATCTCCAAAGCCTTTACCGAACAGGAGGCCGACCTTGTTCAACTTCAGGTACGTACACCAGATAATTCACCCTATAAAAATTACTGGAACCAAAGCTTCGTGATTCGGGGACAGCTCCAGCTGATGCGTATCTCGTCCATCGAAATTGTGTTTAAACGGAAGCCGGTTGTTGCCAATGGCTGCTGGTTTAACGAACAAATGGGACTTGGCGCAAACTATACTGCTGGAGAAGAAATCCTTTTTTTACACAGCTGTTTTAAAAAGAAGTTGCGTCTGGTTTCGGTGCCGGTTCCTTTTGTCGTCCATCCGAAGGAGTCATCAGGGAAAGTGTTTCACCGGAACAATGTGTTGGCCGATGGTATTTTGTTTGCCAGGCTTTTCCCGTTTTTGTTTTTGCTGGTTGACCTTTACTTCAGCCTGAAACGCTACAAACGTTACCGGGGAAGTTTTAGCTTTCTTTCCTACTTTTACACGCTGTTTTGTGGTAATATGCTGGCACTAAGGGGAAAAGTATAGCTTTTGTTCTTTAGACCAGTGGCGTATATGAAAAGCTATTTCGTCAATATAATGCGCGGGTTTCAGAATAACTACTTCATTGATGGGAGTTTGTCACATTTTTCTTGCAACAGCAATATAATTGAATGAAGTTTTTGTGTCTTTATCCAAGTAATGAATTGATAGTAAAATGGGATTGATTAGGATTAAGAAGGATTTAAATAGGACTCTTGTGACAACCGTTTTTCGACAAATTTCATAAATAAAAAATTGCCAGAGAAAACACTGGGTTGTCAAAAATCCACCCATAGGCTTTATGAATACAACTTCAAATTTGTGTTTTTTTAAAAGATATTCAAGCCCATACCTGGAAAATCGCCAATAATCATTGGGGACACCGTGTAACCGGCTTATAAAGGGTACTGTTAGGCACAAATGCCCTCCTTGCTTCAATATTCTGAACAGCTCAGAAATAACTTTATCGGTATCATCGATATGTTCTAATACTTGATTGCTTAAAACAGAATCGAAGCTTTCATCCGAAAACATGTTAAGGTTTTTTAGATCTCCAATAATATCCGGGTTTAGCGAACCGGATACATCTAATCCTATATACTCGTCGCACTCGAATAGCTCTTTGTAAGGCATTCTGCCACATCCTGCATCCAATAACTTTCCCTTTAGATAGGGAACGCCATGTTTAAGGAAACGAATTAGTATTTTATCTGTAACCCACCAGGGACTGGTAATTTTTTGTTTTACATTCATTTTAAATTGTTTAAATGTGTTTTTGCACCCGTTTTTAGTCTGGTTTTATGCTTTCTTGAAACAGAGATTTGGTCCAATTTAAAATTTTCGTCAGGCTCTTCATTATAACGTTCCTGCTATCATCGAAACCAGGAACCAGAATTAAGAAGAGGGTGGTGGCTAAGGTGATTAACGATCCACGAACAACGATGTCCAGAAAAGTTTTAAGTTGAGGGATGGTTTTGAGGATAAAAAAAAGAGATAAATAAAACACAGCTACAACTAAAAAATTTACGCTAAAAGGTTGAAAACGGAATTTTTTAAATAGAAACAAAAAACGCATAAAGTTATTTAACATCAAGGCCACAGCAATAGCTATAGCAGCTCCGGTTATTCCCCAAATTGGGATAAGCATATACAATAAGGTAATTACAATTGCAATTAAAATGAGAATGAAAACCAGGGCAACCCGGTAGTATTTTGAATACCCAATTACCAAGGCATTTGCCCCGGTAAGCATGTCAAAAAGATAACCGAGGCCGATGAAGAAAATGACCCATTTTGATTCAGAATAATCATCACCCAAAATAAAAAGAATGTTATCGATATTCGCCCAGACCCCCAAAAAGAGAAATCCTCCGATTACAAATTGGTTGATGCAACTTTTATAGTAGATTTCTTTTACCGTTTGAATATCATTCCGAGACCAGGCATCGGCAATGAGGGTGCCTGCGATTTTTAGCAAAGGACGGGACGGAATAACAACTAGGCTTCCAAAATAAAATGCAATGGTATATACTCCTGTATTACTTAGGTCGAGCATTTGATTAACCACAATTTTGTCGATATTAAAAACCACCATTGAGCCAAGCCCTGTGACAATTGAGAACAGCGCTACATCCAGTATTTCTTTTCGCAATGCCGAAGTCAAAAACGTTCGATCGATAGTTAAGCGAAGCTCTCCTCGTCCTGCCAATAAAAGAAACAAAACGATAGCTTTCATGCACAAAGCAAGCGTGAAGGCAAGGATGAGCTGGGGTAGGTTAATCCAGCCAAGTGCAAATAGAACGACGGCAATAAAAAGTAACGCCCGCTGGAAAAATTCCTGTAGAAAAATACCAGGGACGGCATCGTATAAAAGCTTGTTGTAAATATCAAGCGAGATAAACAACATGGAGAAGAAGGTAAGAGGGACTAGTAAATAGAGGTAATCAGCAAAAAGTTGCGACTTTTCATTATTACTGTTGATTAGGAACGACGAAAAAGGAATAAAAAGAGCAAGGAACAGTATAAACCCAACGGTGAAAAAGATAAGGCCAATACTTAAAAAACCGTGATGCCCGCTGTCCTTGTCGCGGAACCGCGGAAACAACCGGGCTGTTACCCCAGGTAGCCCCAACAAACTGATTTGCCCTAGCAGCATGGCATACGACGAAAGCAGGCTAAACAAGCCAACCACATCGGTTGTTAGGTAGCGCGGGTACAAATACGAAGTGGTTACAAAGCCAATGAGTACGCCCAAATAAGACCAGATACTCCCTTTGATGGATTGCTTGACGATGATACCCATTTTTACCCGTTTGCTTAATTATTTCGTTACTTTTGCCCCAGTTGTAAACTGAAAATCTTCCTGTAAATGATGACAAAGATAAAAGGCAATCGGACTAGTTGGGTTAGCCTCAGCATTATTTTCTTTTTTATCGTACTCGCTTTTGCTTATTATTCGCCACAACTGGAAGGTAAAAAGCTGCTCGCTTCCGATAATGTCACCTACCAGGGAATGGCCAAGGAAATTGGCGATTACCGCGCCGAAACCGGTGAGGAAGCCCTGTGGACCAATAGCATGTTTGGCGGCATGCCTGCATTCCTGATTTCGACCAAGTACCCAGGCGAGTTGCTGTCAAAAGTTCAATCGGCATTTTTATCGGTTTTTCCGAGGCCGGCCGGTTACCTGGCCCTGGGGCTCATTTGTTTTTTTGTGATGTGTTTGTTGTTGGGTGTTAACCCGTGGATTGCTATGCTCGGCAGTATCATTTATGCCCTGGCAACTTACTTTTTTGTACTCACCGAGTCGGGGCACTACACCAAGGTGCACACGCTTATGTACATGCCGTTGCTGGTTGGCGGGGTACTGGCCGCTTTTCGCAATAAACCCTATTGGGGAGCCCTGGTTGCCGGACTTGGCCTTTCGTGGATGTTAAGTGCAAACCATCCGCAAATGACCTATTATGCCGGGTTGATGGTGATTATCATCGGTATTACTTACTTGGTTTATGCGGTAAAAGAAAAAACCTTGCCTGCTTTTATAAAGTCAGCGTTGCTGCTACTGGCGGCAGTTGTTCTGGCAGTAGGAACCAATTTTGGCCGTTTATATACGGTTTATGAGTACAGCAAGTATTCAACACGCGGTAAATCCGAGTTGAACGTTGACGGGCAGAACCAAACTTCGGGTTTAGACAAAAATTATATTCTCGATTACAGCTACGATTGGGGCGAAGCGTTGACCGCTTTTATCCCGCGGTTTAAAGGCGGCGGTATGAGCGAGCCTTTGGGCGAAAAGTCTGAAGTATATTCGTTTTTTGCCCAAAATCAAGGGAAAGTGGCAGCTAAGCAAGTTACAGAGGCACTTCCCCTGTATTGGGGGAGTCAGCCTATTTCGGCCGCGCCGTTTTATTACGGGGCCGTGGTGTTCTTCCTTTTTATATTTGGTTTGTGTGTACTGAAGGGCCGCGAGAAATGGTGGATCCTTGCGGGATTTGTTGTTTCATTTTTGCTGTCGCTTGGGAAAAACTTTTCGCTGCTGAGCGATTTTATGATCGATTATTTCCCCGGCTACAACAAGTTCCGCGACGTAAAAAACATCATTGTCATCCAGCATTTTGCCATGGCCCTGATGGCTGTTTTGGCCCTTTGTGAGATTTATTTGCAGAAAATAGCTAAGGCTGAATTGATGAAAGCTCTGAAACAAACCTGGTTCATTTTAGGTGGATTAACCTTGCTGTTCGCCGTATTCCCCGGGTTGGCAGGTAATTTCCACGGGCCAGGCGATGCGCAGCTGGCTCAGGCGGGTTGGCCCGAACAGCTGCTCAATGCCCTGCGCGACGACCGCCGCTCTGTTTTGCGTATTGATGCATTCAAGGCTTTTCTGTTTGTTACCCTTTCGGCCGGAATCGTTTGGGCTTTCCTTCAACATAAACTAAAAGCAACTTATGCGTTGGCAATTGGAGTTTTTTTGGTTGTTGTTGATTTGTGGCCAATAGATAAGAAATACATGAACAACGACAACTTTGTGGCAAAGTCGAAAGTTGAAAAACCGTACACGGCGAGCAAAGCCGATCAGGAAATTTTGAAAGACAACGACCCGGATTTTCGTGTGCTCAATTTAACAGTCAGCCCGTTTCAGGATGCGTCAACCTCGTATTTTCACAAATCGCTGGGCGGGTACCACGGCGCTAAAATGGAGCGCTACCAGGAATTGTTCGACCACCAGTTGTTTCCCGAAATCCGGCGGCTGATTGGCGGCTTTCAGAACCCGGCAAACATGGATTCGACATTAAATTCGCTGGAAGTTGTGAATATGCTGAATACTCGCTACGTAATTTACGACCCAAACAGCGCCCCGCTTCAAAACCCTTATGCTTTGGGCAATGCCTGGTTTGTGAACGACTTTAAAACCATTGCCAATGCCAACGAAGAAATTGATGCCCTGAAAAATTTTAAAGCCGGAGAAGAAGCCATTGTTGACGAGCGTTTTGCCGACCAATTGAAAGATGTGAAAATCGGGACGGGGCACAACTCGAAAATAAAACTCGACGAGTACAAACCAAATTACCTGAAATATTCGGCCTCGGTATCGGGTGGGACGGCTTTGGCCGTATTTTCCGAAATTTATTACCCGGAAGGTTGGGATGCCTTCATTGACGGGCAAAAGGTGGATTACCTGCGTGCCAACTACGTGCTGCGTGCCTTGGCGGTACCCGAAGGCCAGCACACGATCGAGTTCAGGTTCGAACCGTCGTCGTACGCTATTGGCAATAAAATATCGCTGGCCAGTTCGCTGATTCTGATTTTGGCCGCTGCCGGGCTAATTTTTATCGAAGTAAGAAAGAAAAAACAGGCATGAGCAAAAAACGTCCGGTAAAACTGAAACGCCGCTTATTGCGCTCGTACCTGACGGCAACCGTCAGCATCACCCTGATTTTGTTCCTTGTAGGATTGATTTCGCTGATGTTGCTGAATGCCGGGCGCCTGTCGGATTATGTGCGCGAACATGTTGGTTTTACGCTGGTTTTGCAGGATAATGTGGGCGAGGCCGAGGTGTTGCGCTTGCAAAAAATACTGAAAGCTACCCCGTACGTGAAAGATACAGAGTATGTTAATAAAGAAGACGCGGCAACATCGCTGGCGAACGATTTGGGGGAGGATTTTGTTGGCTTTCTGGGTTTCAACCCGCTTTTTTCGTCGCTAGATGTGAAACTGCGTGCACAGTACATGGAGCCCGACAGCCTGATGCTGCTCGAGAAAAATTTTCTGGCTTATCCGCAAGTAAAAGAAGTATATTACCAGCGCGATTTGGTAAAACTGATCAACGAAAATGTTCGGAAAATCAGCTTTATGATTTTGCTGTTTACGGCCTTGTTGTTGCTTATTTTTACAGCACTCATTAACAACACCATTCGGATTTCGATTTACAGCCAGCGTTTTGTCATTCATACCATGCGCCTGGTGGGGGCAACGCGTTCGTTTGTGCGGAGACCTCTTATTCTGAAGAGCATCAGTTATGGCCTGTTGGGCGGAATAATTGCCAACACCGGCATTCTTTTGTTAATTTATTCTTATCAAAACGAATTTCAAGGGTTTATGGATACACAGCAGGCAAGGTCTGTAGGCCTTACATTTCTTATTGTTTTAGGCTCCGGGGTTCTTATTTCGGGGCTTTCAACCTATTTTTCGGTCAATAAATTTCTGCGAATGAGGTTTGAAGAATTATATTAATGCCTACTTTTGGCGAGACAAAACAGGAAATATGAGCAAAAAAGAATCAGGAGAAGTGCGAACTGGCTTTGCATTGGGAAAAGAAAACTACCGTTTGTTGTTGATTGGCTTTGCGATCATCGTTGGCGGTTTTATTCTGATGGTTGGCGGAAAATCAGCAGATCCGAGTGTTTTTAATCCTGAAGTCTTTAGTTTCAGACGGATTACTTTGGCTCCTGTGGTCGTACTCTTCGGGTTCCTCTTCGAGATTTACGCCATTATGAAAAAGCCTTCGGCAGGTAAAAACTGAACAAGTGCAGAAGTTTTTTTTAATTCATACATACCCGGGTGTGCCTGAACGAATCATTTGATTATGGGTTTATTGGAAACGATCATCATCGCGATAGTCGAAGGGTTGACTGAATTTTTGCCGGTTTCGTCGACTGGGCATATGATTATTGCCCAAAATATGCTGGGAGTACAAAGTACCGAGTTTGTTAAAGCATTCACGGTCATTATTCAGCTGGGGGCTATTTTATCGGTTATAGTCCTTTACTGGAAACGTTTTTTCAAGGTTAACCCGGGGCCGGTTTTTGGTGCCGGACTGCATTTGGAAAAATCGCTCGCAGGCAAGTGCCGGTTAGTATTCCGGCAGCTCATCCGGAAATATAATTTCTATTGGAAACTGCTGGTCGCCTTTATTCCATCGGCCATATTGGGCGTGCTTTTTATCAAGCAAATTGATCGGATGATGGAAAGTGTGCTGGTGGTTGCCATTATGCTGGTGCTTGGCGGTGTGCTGATGCTGTTTGTTGATAAACTGTTTAAAAACGGGACCGATGCCGAAGATATTTCGGAGAAGAAGGCGTTTTGGATTGGTCTGGCGCAGTGTGTGGCCATGATTCCGGGTGTTTCCCGTTCAATGGCAACCATTGTTGGCGGAATGAGCCAAGGCCTTTCCCGCAAGTCGGCAGCCGAGTTTTCGTTTTTTCTGGCTGTGCCAACCATGTTCGCAGCCACTGTGTACAAATTGGTGAAACTACTGAGTGCACCGGAAGGTATCGATATTTTGTGCGACAACCTGATGGTTTTGCTCATTGGCAATGTGGTAGCGTTTGTAGTTGCTATGCTGGCTATCAAATTCTTTATCGGGTTTGTTACCCGTTATGGCTTTGCTTTTTTCGGTATCTACCGGATTGTTGTTGGCGGCCTTATTATTATCCTGCTTTTGTCGGGATATAACTTAGAAATGATTTAATGGATTTTCAACAAGGTGAAATCCTTCTTTTTGATAAAGAGTTGGATTGGACTTCATTCGATTTAGTAAAAAAAGTCAGAAATAAATTAACCCGTTTTACGGGCGAGAAGAAACTGAAAGTTGGACATGCGGGTACATTGGATCCCAAAGCTACCGGCTTAATGATACTGTGTACCGGCAAAGCAACCAAACAAATCGAAAGCCTTCAGGCCGAAGAAAAAGAGTATGTTGCAACGATCAAGCTGGGAGCAACCACGCCTTCGTTCGATTTGGAAACGGAGGAAGATACTGTATTCCCAACCGGGCATATTACGAGGGAATTAATCGGCGAGGTTTTTCAGAAATTTACCGGCGAACAATTGCAGGTTCCACCCATTTTCAGCGCCGTAAAAATTGATGGCAAACGGGCGTACGAGCATGCCCGAAAAGGGAATGATGTAAAATTGAATGCCAAACTGATTGCTATTCACGAACTGGAATTGCTGGAATTTTTGCCTGATCAAATCACGGTCAGAGTGCGTTGCAGCAAAGGGACCTATATTCGTGCTTTAGCCCGCGATATGGGTGAAGCATTGCATAGCGGGGCTTATCTGACGGGGCTTCGGCGAACTAAAATAGGGGCCTTTGATGTAAAAGATGCCCTGACAATTGAATTTTTTCTAAATAATTTAGAGCAGATTGTAACTAATTGAATATTGCTGCGTACAACATGGCTCTGATTTAAACCCGGCAAGCCTCAAAACGCTCCGGGATTATGTGTAAAAAATATCGAGAAATCATAACAACATGAAGTTATCCAAATTTAAATTCAAGCTGCCGGAAGAGCTGATTGCCTTACATCCAGCAACCAATCGCGACGAGTCGCGCCTGATGGTTGTTAACCGAAAAACAAAAGAAATTGAACACCGCCTGTTCAAAGATGTTGTCGAATACTTCGACGATCAGGATGTGTTGGTGTTTAATGATACCAAAGTATTTCCGGCCCGTTTGTATGGAAACAAAGAAAAAACCGGTGCCGAAATCGAAGTGTTTCTGTTGCGCGAACTAAACCGCGAACAGCGCCTTTGGGACGTGCTGGTGGATCCGGCCCGTAAAATCCGTATCGGGAACAAATTGTATTTTGGCGAAGACGATTTGCTGGTTGCCGAAGTTATAGACAACACCACTTCGCGTGGGCGCACCCTTCGTTTTTTGTTCGACGGCCCGTACGACGAATTTAAAAATACCCTGTTCGGACTGGGAGAAACACCGCTACCTAAGTTTATCGCCCGTCCGGTTCAACCCGAAGACAAAGACCGTTATCAAACCATTTTTGCCAAGCACGAAGGCGCTGTGGCAGCACCTACCGCCGGCTTGCACTTCAGCCGCGAACTAATGAAACGCCTCGAAATTATTGGTGTCGAGTTTGGATTTGTTACCCTGCACGTTGGCCTGGGAAACTTCCGCAGTGTAGATGTGGAAGACTTAACCAAACACAAAATGGATTCGGAGCAAATCTGGATAAACGAGCAAGCCTGCAACGTGGTGAACAAGGCGAAAACAAATAAGAAAAACGTATGTGCGGTGGGGACAACGGTGATGCGCACCCTCGAAACATCCGTTTCAACACAGGGGCACCTGAAACCGTTTGAAGGATGGACCAATAAATTTATTTTTCCGCCTTACGAGTTCAGCGTTGCTAACCGAATGATTACCAATTTTCATTTACCGCTTTCAACCTTGTTGATGATGGTAGCTGCATTTGGCGGTTACGATTTAACCATGGAAGCCTATCGCCAGGCGATAAAAGAAGGCTACCGGTTTGGTACTTACGGCGATGCAATGTTGATTCTCTAGAATACAAACCGCGATAAAACAAACAAAGGGTTGCCGATTGGCAGCCCTTTGTTTGTTTTGGCTGGTGGCTTAAGTTGAATTGTTATCTTTGCAGCAAACAAACAAAATGGCAAGCGTACCTCAAATTACAATGTATACAGATGGCGCAGCACGCGGCAATCCCGGCCCCGGTGGGTACGGGGTGGTGTTGATGTCTGGGGCGCACCGAAAAGAGCTTTCGGATGGGTTTGAGTTGACGACCAATAACCGGATGGAATTGCTTGCTGTAATTGTTGGTTTGGAAGCACTGAAAACCACTAACTGCTCAGTAACTGTTTATTCAGACTCGAAATATGTGGTGGATGCCGTCGAAAAACGTTGGGTGTGGGATTGGGTAAAAAAGCGGTTTAAAGGAAAAAAGAATGCCGATCTTTGGCAACGGTTCCTGAAAATATATGAACAGCACCAGGTGCGCTTTGTTTGGGTGAAGGGACATGCCAATATTCCGGAGAACGAACGTTGCGATCAATTAGCCGTTGAAGCGTCGTGGGCTCCAGGTTTGAGAAAGGATACCGGATACCTGCAATCGCTCAATGAGGACTGAACAGACAGCTTTTCCCTTCAAACTAATTTCTATTTTTGTACAGTTCAACGAAAAATGACCATATGAACCTGATTTATCAACTCGGACTTATTCTGTACCAATGGATGGCTGCACTGGCTGCCCCGTTTAACGAGAAAGCTCGTTTTTTTATTGCCGGGCAAAAGCAGGTGTTTCCGTACCTGGAAGAAAAATTTCCGGTTGAGGTGCCAGTGGTGTGGGTGCATTGCGCATCGTTGGGCGAGTTTGAGCAAGGCCGTCCGTTAATCGAGGCGATTAAAAAGCAATACCCCGATTACAAAATACTGTTGACTTTCTTTTCGCCTTCGGGTTACGAAGTGCGCAAAAACTACAATCAAGCCGATTTTGTGTGCTATCTTCCGATTGATACCAACGCAAATGTGACGCGTTTTTTAACGTTGGTAAAACCCGAAATGGCCTTTTTTGTTAAATATGAATTTTGGAAAAATTATTTCGC
>JBKEAN010000117.1:0-6675 GCA_047972415.1 Mangrovibacterium sp. | reverse complement strand
CGGTTTGCAAGTCAATTTCAACCCACTGTTTAGCATTGTTTGCATCGGCCAGCCAAAACGATTTTACATTCTCATCGGTGAGGTTTTTTGCGCTGTGTTCGCCAACGGCAGACGATGCTTTCGACGGCTTGTTGTACGAGAGCAGCATCCAGCCGCGGAATGCGCCTTTTTTGCCCGGTATGGCCGGCGCATAGCGTGGGTAGTCGCCAAAGCGAGTGTCGCTGTGCATTAGTCCATCTTTGTCGAACTGAAGGGGATACATGCAAAGGCGGCGTTCCCAATTCACGTTGACAGACAGGGCCATCGATGCAAAATGCCAGTATTCGCCTTCGGGGCCAACAACAGTACTTCCATGGCCGGCGCCGTTCATAAAACCGCCGGGTTTGTACGATACCGGGTTGTGCGCCTGGTAGCGATACGGACCGAGTGGATGGTCGGCAATATAAACCCCATCACCATATACATTGAATTCGGTACCCGGCGCGGCATATTGCATGTAGTATTTGCCGTGGTGCTTGGTTAGCCAGGGGCCTTCCATGTAACCGCCCAACACGGTATCGGCGTGGTTTTCGCCAAAGCGTTCCCAGCCATGTTTTTCTTCGTCCAGGTTGAAGAGCTCAATCACTTCGCCCTTCGGAATAAAACGTTTGCTCCGATCCAATTCCATTCCCCTGATTGGGTAGGTGTTGGACGAACCCCAAAACATGTAGGCTTTGCCATCGTCGTCGATAAATAAATTCGGATCCTGCAGGTTGTTGATGATGGACGGGACCGCTTTCCAATTGCCTTTTTTAGGGTTGTCGGTGTATAAAATACTCATTGAACCTGACGGGTCACCGGTAACGTAGAGCACCGAGTCCTTGTAATTATGTGCCGCAGGGGCATTTGAACCTTGAAAATACCAGTGTTCCGGTTCAATAAAATCCCAGTTTTGCAGGTCGGTGGAGTGCCAGTAGCCCAACGATCGGGTTACAAACAGGTAGTATTCGCCGCGGAACTCAACAACCGCCGGGTCGGCACCCGATCGATACGAAAGGTTCTTGTCCGAATTGTATATCATGTAGGTGTAATCGATGTTCAACGGGTTGCAATAGGTCTCCATGTGCATCGATTGCCCCAATGTTGTACCGCCCGAAGCCATCATCGTGAATGCAATCAGTAGTATTTTCGCGACACTATCCGGTTTTATCCTTTTCATTCAATTTGGCTTGACGATTTACTTTTCCCATTTTATACGAAGGCTCTGAACATCGCGCGAGTTGGTACCCAGCATGATGTCGAATTCGCCCGGTTCCCAATCGTATCTCAGTGCTGAGTTATAAAATTTCAGATCTTCGGGACTAATTTCAAAGCTGATCGTTTGGCTTTCGCCGGCCTTCAAACTAATTTTTTGGAACGATTTCAATTCTTTTACAGGTCGGGTTACCGAGCCAACCAAATCGCGGATATATAGTTGAACGACCTCTTTGCCATCAACTTGTCCGGCGTTGGTGACAGGGATTGAAACCGTGAGCTTTTGTTCGCCCTTCAATTCGGTAGCACTTAAACTTGGTTTACCATAGTCGAACCGGGTGTAGCTCAAGCCATAACCAAACGGGTAGAGCGGTTCGTTGGATACATCGAGGTAATTGGAGCGGAATTTTTGGAACCAAGCGCCATGAGCAAGCGGGCGGCCTGTGTTTTTGTGATTGTAGAAAAGCGGTACCTGGCCAATGTTTTGCGGGAAAGTCATGGTCAGTTTTCCCGAGGGGTTAACATCGCCAAACAGCACATCGGCAATGGCATTGCCGGCTTCGGTTCCTCCAAACCAAACGTTCAGGATGGCGGGAAGGTTTTCATTTTCCCAGCTTAAAGCCAGAGGGCGTCCGGTAAACAGCACCAGTACAAGCGGCTTGCCCGTTTTTAGCAAAGCTTTCAGCAATTCCTGCTGATTCGGCGGAAGTTCGATGTTTGACCGGGATGAGCATTCGCCGCTCATTTCAGCCGATTCGCCCAATGCGGCAACAACGACATCGGCTTTTTGTGCTGCCGACACGGCTTCGCGGATCATCTCCTCGTTGCTGCGGGTGTCCCAGTAGGTTGGTTTCCCGAACACGCTTACCCGAGACTCCAGAAGTGAGTCGGGCAGCACGTTGGCCCCCTTGGCATAAACAATTTTTACTTGTTCGCCGCAGGCATTTTTCAGTCCGTCCATTAGCGAAACCGATTGGTCAAAATCGGCAGCAACGCTCCATGTTCCTGGCATATTTAGCCGGTTGTCGGCCAATGGGCCAACCAGCGCGATGGATCCGCTTTTCTTCAAGGGCAATATTTGATTGTCATTTTTCAGGAGGACAAAGCATTCGGCGGCAATCCGTCGTGCAGCCTTGCGGTGTTCGGGGGTGAAAATGTCTTTTTTCACACGTTCCAGGTCAGTATAGCGATACGGATCCTCAAACAGACCCAGTTTAAATTTGGCTTCCAGAATGCGGCGGCAAGCCGCGTCGATTTCCGTCATTGATACGCTTTTGTTCTCCAATGAGCTTTTCAGGGTGCCAAGAAAGCCTTCGCCAACCATATCCATGTCGGTTCCCGCATTTAAGGCCAAGGCCGAAACGGTTTGCAAGTCGCCCAAACCATGGTCAATCATTTCGTTGATGGCAGTGTAGTCGGTGACAACCAGGCCGCCAAAGCCCCATTGTTTCCGCAGCACATCGGTCATTAGCCATTTGTTGGCACTAGCCGGGATGCCGTCCACCTCGTTAAATGAAGTCATTACACTGCCCACGCCCGCATCGACAGCTGCCTTATAGGGTAAAAAATATTCGTTGTACATGCGGATGTGGCTCATGTCGGTGGTGTTGTAATCACGGCCGGCTTCTGACGCACCGTAAAGGGCAAAATGTTTCACGCAGGCCATAATGGTTGTTGAGTCCGAAAGCTTGTCGCCTTGGTAGCCTTTAACCATAGCCTGGGCTATTTGAGCGCCCAGATAAGGATCCTCGCCGCTCCCTTCGGCTACACGTCCCCAACGAGGGTCGCGCGAAATATCGACCATGGGCGAAAAAGTCCAGCAAATGCCGTCGGCACTGGCTTCAATCGCTGAAATGCGGGCAACTTGCTCCACAGCATCCATATTCCAGGTGCAGGACAAACCGAGAGGAATGGGAAAGACGGTTTTGTACCCGTGAATCACATCCATCCCAAAAATCAAGGGAATTTTCAAGCGGCTTTCTTCTACGGCCACGCGCTGCACTTCCCTGATTTTTTCGGCTGATTTTATATTGAAAAGGCCGCCTACGGCCCCCGCTTTAATTTTTCCGGCAATATCGGAATTGGACGCCTGGCCGGTGGTAATGTCGCCGGCGCCCGGTAAATTTAGCTGGCCCAGCTTTTCTTCCACGGTCATTTGTGCCATTAACTCGTCCACTTTTTTGGCCATATCGGCCTCGTTGGTATCCGCATTGGGCGAGCATGCGGCAAGCAGGGCGATCAGTATCGCCGACAGAAATAAGGGCTTGCTTGCCGTCTTTAAGAGCAGCTTGCACCAGCCGGCTTGTTGGTTCGTCTTGTTTGTCGTCATTGTTTGTCTTGTTTATTGTTTGGTGTAATCAAATTTCTACGAAGTAAGCATGTCGGCTTTATTCTGTCGTGAACTGCAGCCTTTTCAAGCCTTGCTGTACGTCTTTGTTTTTCATAAACAGCGACCAAAGCAAACCGCTGCGGTAGTTTTCAATCATCACTGGAATAGGACCCTGGTCGATGGCCAGGTAACGGGGAAGGTACCAGTTTGAACTTTGGCTATAAGCATCGTAAGGTCCATATTTTCCGACCAGCGAATCGGCTTCGGTATAGAGATAGCGAAGAAATTGCATCGATTCGGTTGGGGTGTAGGGGAATGACGAGAGGGCAGCCGTTGGCGAAATAACCCCTAAATCCTCATTGCCCGGATGGTGTCCAGCATAACCATTCATGGAGTAGCTTGAAGTCAGTCCCCATTGTTTTTCGCCATAGCCTTTGTAGTTTTTGGGGTTATCCAGCGCATACTTATAATTGATTAGTGCGTGGTTGGTATTCAGTTCCCAATAATCGGCATAATGGTCTTTTAAGCCTTTAGGGTTTAGTCCCAAATAGGAATAGTGAGCCCAAAACAGCGGTCCCACCGGATCGTTATTGTGCTCGTAATGATTCAGCACGGTGCGGAGTCCATAGTAAAGTGTATCCTTGCTAATTTCACCGTGGCAGGTCCATCCCTCATGGTAAGCGCTTGGTTTTATCGGATGGGTGGGCGAAGCGGCCGCCAGCACATACATAATGAGACACTCGTTGTACCCGCCAACCGGAAAATTCATTTCCCATCCGTAATTGGGCGACCAGTGCCAGTACAACACATTTTCACCTCCTTTGGTGTACCAGTTCCAGTCAACCTCGCGCCATAAGGTTTCAATATCGCCGGCTAGTTTTTGTTCGGCTTCGTTACCATTGGCAAAATATTCTTTTACAGTGAGCAGGCCCTGAATCATAAAAGCGGTTTCCACTAAATCGCCGCCATTGTCTTTCTGGCCAAAAGGTTTAACCTTACCGCTTTTGCCATCGAGCCAGTGCGGCCAGGCACCGTAAAAACGGTCAGCTTTTTCAAGAAAATCAACAATTTGCTGAAGGCGGTTTAAGGCCTCCTGGCGGGTGATGAAGCCCCGTTCAACGCCAACCAAAATTGCCATTACGCCAAAGCCGGAGCCACCAAGGGTAACCACATCCTGATCGTTTTCAGGATAAATTCCGTCCGTGTGAATTCGCTCACGAGCCATTCCTGAGTTGGGTTCAGCACCATCCCAAAAATACTGAAAGGTTTGGTACTGAACCAAATTGAGCAGGGAATCGTCTGAAATAGTTGTTTGCACCACCGGACTCTCGTTGTCTGTTTTTTTTGTCGGCCCGCAGGCTACGGCAATAGTTGCCGCAAGGAGAAGTTGAGCACGTATTCTTATCTTCATTTTATTGATTTTTAATAGCTAAATCCAAGTTTGGTCAATCCTGCTTTTAGCTCAGGACACGACATCAGCAGATCCCAAATCAGACCGCTCCGGTAATTTTCGATCATGACCAAAATGGGCCCCTGATCAATTGCCAGGTACGAACCGGCTGTCCAACTTTCGGTTGGGTTGAAGGCATCGTAAAAACCGTAATCGCCCCAAAGCTTGTCGCCCAATTGATAATAGAAAAAATGGAGTGCTTTCATGGACTCTTGCGGCGTATATGGGAAGGACGAGAGGGCTGCCGTTGGCGTAATCACTCCCAAATCGTTTGTTGGCGAGTGCGCCGAATAGCCGTTTGGGTTATCACTGGCAGTCAGTCCCCAGCAATCGGCGCTGTAGCCAACCCACGACTGCGGGTTCTGTATGCAGTAGGCTTGGTTTATCAGACTGTGGTTTCGGTTTTGTTCCCAGTAGCTGGCATATTGGTCCGATAAATTTCGCGGATCAATCCCCATAAATGAATAGTGGGCAAAGAACAAGGGGCCACCATAATCGGAACCCAGCGGAAGCTTTGTGTTGTAAAAGCTCTTCCCGTTGGCCATGGCACCGCTTTTCGCCCAACCCTGATGATAGACCTCAGCCGAAATCGGGTGCGTTTCGGACGATGCGGCCATGATGTAAGTGATCAAAGCCTCATTATACCCTTGAATTTTCATGTTCATCTCCCAATTATAGTCGGGCGACCAATGCCAGTAAAGCACTTTTTGCCCGCCTTGGGTGTACCAGTCCCATTCAATGGTTTTCCACAGCTCGTTAATTTTTGTAATCAGGGTATTTTCTGCCGCGTCCGACGCATTGAGGTATTGGCGCGCTGCCAGCAAACCTGCTGCCATGAAGGATGTTTCCACTAAATCACCGCCATTGTCCTTTGTACTAAACGGGATCGCTTTTCCGGTACTGCCATTGAGCCAATGCGACCAGGCACCGTGGAAACGATCGGCTTTGCCCAAAAAATCGACAATGGTGCTAAGCCGTTCAAGGCCTTCGGCGCGGCTGATAAAACCGCGTTCCATACCAACCAAGATTGCCATTACACCAAAGCCAGAACCACCGCTTGTGACGGTTTCGCCCGAGCTGTTCCGTTCGCGAGCCAAACCACTTACCGGGTGGCCAAAATCCCAGAAGTACTTAAATGTTTGTTGCTCTACTTTCGTTAGCAGCTCGTCGTCGCTCACCACCGGAAACTTCGGTGTTGGGTCAACTTCAGTGTAGAAATTGAGATCCAGTCCGGCGAAAGATTTTCCAATCCGGTTACCCAGGTGCAAATACCGACCAAAGTGTGCACCCGAACCGATTTAAACTGTGCAGCTTCGCCGATTTAAAGTGTGCAGGTATTTTATGCGGTCAAAAACACGAACCATTTCTGCTGTTTTGATTAGGTAAAATTAACTTTTTTGGGCACTAACCATCTTCTTTTTTGGCTCTATGTTGATTTGTGTGGGTAATGTAATAAAGTTTAGATTTGTTTTATGAACAGTGAACAAATATTTGGCATAGCCCTTGGCTTGCAAGCGCCGTGGAGGATAACAGGAGTTGAATTTAAAGAAACCGGTAAAGGAGGCAAGGAACTCCATTTAACCATTGGTTTTTCAAAGGGGACGAAGTTTGGGGATTCGTCGGGGGTTTTAAGCCCGGTCCATGATACATTATCAAAGAGTTG
>JBKEAN010000116.1:0-2038 GCA_047972415.1 Mangrovibacterium sp. | reverse complement strand
GTTGTGGATCCGAAGAACTCCCAATCGTTTGAATAACCCGGTAAGACCCACTGCTTTTATCAATGACCTGCACACTGATAACGCCACTTTTGTTCCTCTTTTTCCTGACATACATGGACTAAAAGTACCCAAATTCATCATTGGGACACCCAAAACGACTCATGCCAATCCATTAAGTATTGGTTATAAGAAACTTAACTATTAATCATATTAAAAACGCGGAAGTCAGGAGAAATAAACATAAAATGTATAGGACATGAAAACACACAAACAAATTAATAACATCACAAACAAATTATCCTTTCAAACAACATTGACAAGATCAGTAGCTCTACCCGGACTTATTGTAATCCTTTTGGTATCTCTTTATTGCGGCCTTTTTCCTTCGTATGCAAACGAGTCTTTTTCAACGTTGAAAGCTTATTTTTTCAACAACCTGAGCTGGGTATATGTATTGATGGTAACCTTATTTGTATTGTTTCTTATTGTTATTGCTTTGAGCAAACTGGGAAATATCAGGCTAGGTGCTGATAATTCCCGGCCAAAGTATAGTTTCTTCTCCTGGATTGCTATGCTTTTTGCCGCCGGTATGGGGATTGGGCTCATGTATTTTGGTGTGGCAGAAACAATGTCTCATTATGCAAACCCAGCAATAGAAGATACGCTTCAACGCGCAAAAGAAGCCCAGCTATACACCTTTTTTCATTGGGGAATACATGCGTGGGCGATATATGCCGTAGTGGGTTTGGTGCTGGCCTATTTTACCTATCGGTATAAATTGCCTTTAGCAATAAGAAGTGGTTTGTACCCGTTGCTAAAAGACAGGATTTACGGCCCCATCGGAAATATCGTTGATACATTTGCGCTTTGCAGCACATTTTTCGGAATTGCTACAACCCTCGGGTTCGGTGTTGTGCAGTTGAATGCCGGATTGAAAAGTATTGGTTTGGTTCCCGAAATAAGTTTTACATTTCAATCTGTTATTGTGGTTATTGTAATGAGTATAGCAATTATATCGGCCTATACAGGGGTGGATAAAGGGGTAAAAAGATTGAGCGAACTAAACCTGTCTTTAGCATTTATATTGATGGCGTTTATACTGATTGCGGGACCAACAATCTATATACTTAGCACATTTAGTGAAGGAATTGGTTATTATATCAGCAATTTAACAAACCTGACATTTAACACGTTTGCCTACGAAACAGGAGCTCAGGAATGGTTTTCCGGGTGGACAATCATGTATTGGGCATGGTGGATTTCATGGTCGCCGTTTGTTGGCTTGTTCATTGCACGCATATCAAAAGGACGTACAATACGCGAATTTATTGTGGCTGTATTGCTCATTCCCTCGTTGTTTAACTTTTTATGGATGACTGTATTCGGAAGTAGCAGTGTTTGGATCGATAAGTTTGTTGCAGACGGACTGTTGAGCCAGTTAGCAAACATCCCCGATATTCTTCTTTTCCGGTTTTTCGAATATTTTCCATTTACCGGCTTGCTAAATATAATATCGATAGTAATGATTAGTATTTTCTTTGTCACTTCGGCCGACTCTGGTATATTGGTAATGAATAGCATTGCCTCGGGAGACAAGCGGAACTCGCCCAAGTGGCAGAACATCTTCTGGGGAGTACTCCTTATCATACTCTCTCTTACATTACTCAGGGCAGGAGGTTTGGCATCGTTGCAAACAATGACTCTAATTTCAGCTTTACCTTTTGGCGTGAGTATGCTGCTCTTGTGTTTTTCTTTATGGAAAGCGTTGAGGATTGACCATTTGTTTCACCATACCAAACTACCCTACGGGAGTATTGCATGGAACGGGAGCAGGTGGAAAGAACGACTAAACCAGATATTGACTTTCTCGCATAAGAGAGAGGTTGAAGCGTTTTTAAATACCACGGTAAAAGAAGCATTCAGCGAACTTCAACAAGAGTTGTCTAAAAATAACATCGACGCCGAGATAGCAACAGGAAAGAATACTCCTCTATCTATCGAGTTGTTTATCAGGCACGATAAAATACGCAACTTTCGT
>JBKEAN010000115.1:0-12077 GCA_047972415.1 Mangrovibacterium sp. | reverse complement strand
TAACCGATACGCTATTCTGGTTCACCTGCCAAGTCGTGCACGTCATCTCCATTGGCAGATTCAAGACCAGTGCATCATTATTATTCCATTCCCGGTCAAGTTTCACGAAAGTACCCGCCGGGGCATTTAAGTCCAATTTTTTGCCATTCAGTTCAACCGACGCCTGTTTACACCAGCCCGGAATACGCAGGTAAAGTGGGAAACTCACTTTTTTAGCGGTGTTCAACCTGAACCGTACCTGCTCCTCGAACGGATAATTCGTCTCTTCCGTCAATCGAATTTCCTGCCCGTCGCCAACCTTTGCAGTTGTAAGGCACGAGTTGTACATGACTGCTGCCAGGCCATTGTCGTTACTGGCCATCACCAGATTTTGGATGTAATATGGGATGGCATGGCCGTGATTGTGTTGGCAGCAGCGGCTACTGAAGGGGTTCATCGTGAGGAAAGGCCCCTCGTTGGCAATACCGGGCGCATGGTTTTTGTCGTCGGCCACAACGCCATTGGGCGACGTAATGTAGCGCAAGGCCTTCATATCGGGTGTAAAAGCCGCCGGAAAGCTGTTGAACAGGACGTCTTCACAGTTATCCGCCCACAGCGGATCACCGGTCAGCCGCATCAAAATACCGTCGGAAGTCATTTGTTCTGCAAAGCCGCAGGTTTCGGTTCCTTGGCGCGGATCGATATAGCCCAGACGGGCATTCTCGTCGGAGCCGAACATACCGCCCGGAACCTGTCCAAACGTCCGCCGAATCAGGTAATAATCATTGTAGGTGGCCTTCAAATCAGCCGAATCGCCCGATTGCAAAAACCAGGTAGCCGGCTCGCGAAAGCACTCGGCAATATTCACATTGTGCCAGTTTGGCAAGCTTGACTTCTGCGTCCAGTCAGCGGTATTCCGGTGAATCTTTTCGGCCAGTTCCAATAAAAACTTGTCGCCAGTCAGGTTGTACAGCCAATATACACTGTACAAATTATCCCCTCCCCGGCTATTTTCCCAATAACTCGACAAAAATTGCTCATCAGGCACAGTCAATTCAAACTGAAAATAGCGCTTCATAAACTCCAGGACGCGTTTATCACCACTATATTCGTAATAGTTCTGCATGGTAAAGAGAACGACCATGTTCGACCAGAAATCCAAGTTTCCTTTATCGGTGCGAACTTCCGGTCCAAACCAGCCATTCGGTTTTTGACTTTTCAAAATGGCTTCAATCCAGATCATGGCTTCTTTTTTCATGGCTTCATCGTTCAAGATAAAAGCCATATCGGCGTAGCCACGCAACCAGTAGGGAACCTCTTCCCAGCCGTGATCGCCACCATCGGACAGCCAGGCGTTGTTGTCCTTTTCAAGCCAGGCACTTATTTCGCCTAAATGTCCACACAGTCCGTCTTTTTGTAGCTCCAGCATTTTTCGTATCCAGCCTTTGGGCTGAATGCAACCCGTTGGGAGCTTTATAAAATGGGCTGCTTGCAATGGCACTCTGTTGCCTGGATAAAAACTATTTTGACTTTCGAGATCGGGACGATTAACCAGCTCTGCTTCATTTCTTTGCAATTGAAAAGCGGTAAGTAAAATTAAAATAGCAGGTAAACTGAAAAGAAGGATTCTTTTTCCAAACATGTGTTTTCGGTTTAATTGTCGTTAGGATTAGTTTGAAAAATGGATAACCGAATTTTTGGCTTCGATTATCCATTTGTGTGCTAAATAGCTTAGGAATTGCTTATTTCAAGTTCGGGTCAAGAAGTTTAATAAAATAGCCGCCCACCACCGAGCGGGCCTGAAACCCAACCTGTTTAGCATCAGGCGTTTCGTACCAGTCGCTCATCGGAACGCGGGTTGGTGTTTCGGTCACATACCGGTGTACCGGGTCGATGAATTTCTGGAAGGTTTCCAGGTCGTTGGCCAGGGTAGCCGTCCAAACAATCCAGTCGGACTTGGTGTAGGTGCGGCGGTTATCGAGTGGTAAACCGTATTTGTTTTGCTTGGTCAGGTAGTAAGCAAGTTCGGTTTGGGCTACTTCGGCAGGGAAAATACCCAGTTCGAGTACTTTGTCCCACACGAGGTTATATTTTTGGCTCCAGGTATCCGGCTTGTCAAAAGTCAGGCGATAATGGTCTCCATCTTTGGCCATTTCGACCCACTTGGTCGCCATCTCTTTTGCCTTGGCCGTATATTGTTCAGCGATATCGTTCTTGCCCAACATTTTAGCCATTTTACCATAACTAGCTACTCCCATAATTGCCTTCACTGAAAGGTTGACATTGTGGGCAAAGTGGCCGGCAAAATCGTCGGTACACAACTGATTCTCGGGATCGAGTCCGTTTTCCACCAAATAATCTGTCCAGGTAGTCAACACTTCCCAGTGCTTGGCGGCATAGTCGGCATTGCCTTCAACCTGCGCAATAGCAGCTGCCAGAATAACCATGTTCCCGCTTTCTTCAACGGGCATATCGCCACCATAGGTTTGTCCATTCGCCAGCGGGTAGGTACCCACATCGTGTGCAGCAAAGGGTTTCTCCCATTTTCCGCTTTCCGAATAGTACAAAATCGGGTTCATCATCCCTTTCAGTAAATCCGGATTATAGTGCAGATACATCGGCGCCGATGGGTAGGTAATATCGACGGTTCCGATAGATCCGTTGCTAAAATTTTCTTTTGATAAGAAAAGGATGTTTCCTTCGTTATCTTTCACCAGTTTATGGGCGGCAATCGACTGGCGATAGGCCAGTACGCACAAATCGGCGTAATTTTTTCCACCGGCAGCCAGGGTTTCGTCCCAAAGTTCATTATCAAATTGGGCACAACGCGCCAACACCTGTCCATAATCAATGGAAGCAGTTTGCAACATATCGTTGATGGTTTTGGTGCCATTTTCGGTCCACCAGGCTTTCAGGTTGTTTCCAAAGTATTGAATCGATTCTTTGTCGTCGTAAGCAATCATCACATAACCGCTTGTTGCTTCCTGTCCGACAGGTCGGAGCTTTTCAACACAAACCATCGCCGGCATGGTTTCCGTCATTCTTGCCTTCATTTCAGCCGGTCCAGCTTCGGCGGTTCCGCTTTCGGCAAAAACGGTTTTACAGCCAAAATAATCGCCCATCGCGATGGTGGTATTCTCCGCCTTATTTGCCGCCAGATAAGCATATCCCCAGTCTATACGAACGTTATCGCCTTTCTTTTGCAGCACGGGTTGTTCCGTTGTACCAGCTTTAACAAAGCCGACAGCACCGGTTTCACCCAAACTCACTTCCACTTCCTGACTGACTTCATTCACTGCCCACTCGGGTGTCATTTCAATATAAATCTGCACATCGTGTTTGGCGCCGTCCGTCGAGTTTACCTGATAGTTCAGGTAGTTTACCGGACGGGACAACAGACTCAAATCATCTGTAAGCAGGGGCGATACAAATTGAAGTGTTAAATCAACAGGACCACAAGCGAATTGGTACTCGGTTTTTGTTGCCGATAAGGCCACACTCTTTTGAACAGCAGTTTGAGAAAACACTTCAGCCCGGTCACTTTCGGTGTAAATACCAAAATCAACATAGGCTAATCCGCCCCTGTCCAGACAGTGGGCGGCAATGATGTTGTTCCCATCTTTGCTTAAAAGCGACGCGTCGAGTGTGGTTACAACATCTGCCCGTGCACTATTGCCGGTATTCACAATCTGGGTTCCATTGAGGTACAACTCAAAGTCATCATCGTGCGAATAGACGAGGTAGAGCTTGGCACCGTTTTTAAGTTCCGGCAATGAAAATTCGCGACGTACCCAAATTTCGGGAGTTTTCCAGTCGGTACCGACAAACTGCATACCCGGGGTTCCGAACGCCGCTTTAGCGGTTTCCCATTTTTTGGCGTCGAATTCCAGTTGCTCCCACCCGGAGACAGGCTTGGTGAGCGAATATTGGGCATTCCAGGCACCTTCATTAGCCATGGGTAAAAGTGTTTTCAGGGGAATGTCTTCTTTCCCGAGAAAGCGATAAGTTTGCCCGTCAACACGAAGGGCACCAATGAGCGAATGGGTTTTTCCGGTCCAGTGCCGAACAGGCGAATCGTAAAGATTATCGGTTTCTGACCAAGCACAGGTGTAGGGGTCAATGGTGATTAAGGGGTAAGCCGGAGCCCGAAGCTCGGTTGTTTGACTTTGAATCAATTTTTCGCCCGATACCGTGCACGACAAATTGAACTGACTCATGCAAAGGAAAGCAAAACAATAATAAAGGGATTTTCTGATTAGCATTATTAATTTATTTTAAAATAGTTACGTTGCGAATTCTTCGAAATAATGACACAATTCAATAACACTGCCCGTTTTCAATTTCGTACTAGTTTAATCGAAAAAGTGTTCTTGTTTATATATACAAATGCACCGGTTGAAATACTCAGTCGGTTTAATTAAAAATGCTCCAAAAAACCGAAAAACAGCTAGATGCCGCTTTTATCGGAAGAACTGGAATATTCTGAAACAGGTAGCCAATCATGCTGCGTTCGGACAGCATCCACTTGCTTTGCGAATCCTATCAAATTTCAAGTAGGTTGAATGTATTTAGCGGACGAACACTCTGCCAAAGTACGTGGGGTGCGGAGATTTCATTTGTAAAAATTCAAAAAGAGAAGCTTCATCCGACTTGGGGTGTACTGGTTTATAACCGGTAGTTCATTTTTTAAGGCGAATTTGTCGTCTTTCCATGAAGTATAGGGAAACGGATCGTTATTAGGACTGATAATTAACTGAGGTCCTCCATTTTCAACTGCTATTTCCTTGGCCTTGTAAAAAGTAGCCCTAAATTTTCGGTTTAAATAAATTTGGTCTGCAATTTTAACCGTTCGGTGCGATAGCAAAGCTTTCCCTTCAACCAAGAAAGTTTCAATCTTGGCATCGTTCGGGTAGGCTTTCACATTAAACTCGGCACCTATGGCTTTTACTTCAAAGCCAAAAACATCAAGCAAAAAAGGCAGTTCTTTGTTTTTGTTCACTTTAAAATAGCCTTCGCCTTCCAGCTCCAAATACCGGTTATCTTTGCTAAAACGAGTCGAATAGCGAACTTTGCTCCCTGCATTTAGCCAAACAACCGAGCTGTCGGGCAGTACAAGCTGGGTGATAGAGCCAAGCGGAGCCACAACTTCACAATATGACGGAGGTACTATCTCGCTTTTGTTCTCGCTGGATATAAAATAGGTAACCAAGCCACCAAAAACAAATGCAAGCAAAAACAAAGCTGCTATTTCAGCCAACCGAATTTCTTTTCGGTTAAATCGCACAATTCGTGGAACTACCTTATTTTTATGTTGAATATGGCATTGAATCCGCTCAAAAAGTTGTTTTCCCTTAAATTGATGGCTATTGCTGAAGCCATCGTCCTTAAGCTGGCTAATCATCTGTTCACTAAGTCTTTTCATGCTAGCCTCGTCCTCCAACATGGTCTGCATCTGGTTCAATTCGTCCATCGTGCAGTTTCCGGTCCTCAGCCGCCCGTTCAACTCTCCAAAGTGTTCCTCTATATTTCTAGTTTTCTTCATTTCTATGCTTTATACAACTTTCATTTCTTAGCTACTCACATTTCTTTGTCAAAGCGTATTCACAACAAGAGGAGTAAGAATTGTTAATCTTGTTTTAAATGCTCTTTCAACATTTTATTGGCCCGATAAATTTGGTTTTCAACGGTTCGTATCGAAAGGTTTAGTTTTTCTGCGATTTCGTTGTTGGATAGGCCATCTTGCCTACTTAAGCGGAAGATATACTGTTGCTGTTCTGGCAAACGGTTCAGCATTTTTTCAATTTTTTCGCCCAATTCGCGATAATGCATTTGCGTTTCGGGGCTTTCCGACATGTCCAGAGGGGTTTGAGTCAGGTACTTTTCATACTTCTGGCGTACGACGCTGTGTTTTATTTGATTCAATAATTTATTAACAGCCATGGTGAAGAGGAAGCTTTTGAAAGACTTATTCTCATCGATTTGCTCCCGAATTTCCCATATCCGCAGAAAAACGTCCTGAACAATTTCTTCGGCTTCATCCGGATTTCTCAGGTACGAACAAGCAAAGTGGAACAGTTTCTCGGAAAAAGCCGAGAATATGGTTTGAAAAGCCATCATATCTCCTGCTTTCAACCTTAAAACCACTTCCTTATCAATATGTTCGGGTTTAACTGTCAATTCGTTTAAGTTTATGTCGTCTGTTTCTTGTCAAATTATTGTTGCAAAGCGAAACGGCCATTCTCTTCGGTGCCAACGTGTTCTTTCGTTACGCACAGCAACGCCAACTGACTGATATTCACTACTGTGCCTTGCGCTGATGCAAATCAACCTTTTCAATATTAACATATTCACCTTCGGGCCCAACAGCAGTTATTCCCCAGCGGAATCCCATCCCCCATGGTACGTAAGGCGAAACATCCAGCGAATCAGCAATCAAATCCCATTTCTTCCCGTCGGAAACATAGAATTGCAGCTTGTTGCCATTCAACATTTTCATTTTCAGCGAAATCAAATCGCCGTAAACGGCAGCAGGAACTGCTTCATAAATTTTTTTGTCGCTGGCTGATGTAATCCATACCTCAATCAAATCGTGCCCGGCCGAAATGCCAACGCCTGCCATGGGAGCACCAAAGCTATTGTTAGTGGCCCCAATTAACAAAATACCGCCATTTACTGCGTTCCCACTCAGACCAAGTTCGATGGTCGCTACTACTTCAAAATCCTGTGATTTAACGGGTTGAGCCAACAAACTTCCGAGCAGGTCGTTTTCTGTTGACGCGGCCAACATTAGCCCGTCGTCTCCAGTAGCATAGCTCAGTTTTTGGGTTGCCCGCCATTGCCAGCATGGTTGTAGCGCTCCTTTGAAATCGTCGTGAAAATTCACGCGGTTATTTGCCGAGTCGATCTTATTCTCCATATTAAAAAAAGGCCAGCCATCGTTGGCCCAGTGAATCTTTGACAGCAGGCCTTCCCTTCCAATGTAGTCACCTCCAATAGTTTCGTAAGCATGATAAAGCAAATAGTAGTCATCTCCTTCATTGAATACATCTCCCGTTCCCGGGCACTTCCATGCTTGGGTATCTTTTAGGATTGGGTTAGCAGGATTTTTTTCCCAAGGCCCCAACAAATTTTTCGCACGCGCCACCCCAATTTTATAGTTGCAGCCTATATCACAGCAGTTTCCGGCCGAATACATCAGGTAAAAATATTCGTCACGCCGAAAAACAGTTGGACCCTCGGTTATTTCTTCTTCCCACGCAGCATCATTCCTTATCAGTTCATACTTTTCGCCGCTAACTGTTTGCCGATCTTCGGATATTGCCTGTGCATAAATACATGATGGTTTGCCCGGAAAATAAACCTCTTTCCAAATCAGAAAAAGCTTGCCGGTTTCATCGCGTACCTCAAACGCATCAATTGTTTCGCAGTTGTTAAATGTCAATGGCCCCAGATCGGTAAAAGGGCCTTCGGGCCCATCAGCATAGGCCACGGCAATTGTAATCTTTTCATCCGACTTAGCCCGACTTGTATAGTACACATAAAGTTTCTGCTGCTGTTCGTCCCACGAGAGTTCCGGAGCAAAAAAATTGCTCTGTGCCCAATCGGGTGCACCACCCGGAAATACATACGAAATAAGGGTCCAGTTAATTAAATCGTCCGATTTGTATATCGGGAACAGAGGAGACCATTCGTTGCTGGTGGTAGAGGCATAGTAACTATCGCCGATTTTGGTAACAGTGGGGTTGGGATTATCGCCCGGCAATACCGGAACCGGGATTTCTGCCTCCTTTAATTCAATTTTTACACGCCCACAAGCATTTACGATAAATACAAAGGCACACATTAAGAACAGTAACCGACAGAATAAGATTTTTTTCATTTTTATTTTATACGCCATCCAACCATGCAAAACCAAAAGACATTGGCGCAAGCTAATCATTAAGTTTTTTTCGAAGAAATGAACCCCAAAATATCGTATCAAAAAAATGCCGATAACAGGCTTTCCCGGTGCTTTCTTTCTCCAACAGTTACTCGTACAACTTCCCTGGCCTGTATACTCAGTCGGACACTTTTTCTTTTTTCAATCTCATTTTATATCTTGTAAATTACTTCCGTCAACATGAGCAAATAATGACCTCATCTTGTATTTACATGGTAAAAAGACAAAAAATATCATTTAAAAACCAGTAAAATTGAACACAAAATGAAAAGACCACTATTGGCCTTCCTCTTCTGCTCTATTGCTATTTGCACTTTTGCCCAATGGCAGCCTGCAGGCAATAAAATAAAAACCAAATGGGCCGAAACAATTGATGTTAATCAGGTGCTTCCAGAATATCCGCGTCCCCTGCTTGAACGGGCGAACTGGCAAAACTTGAATGGTTTGTGGGATTATGCCATTTTACCTGCAGGACAAGCAGAACCTCCCACCTACGACGGGAACATACTGGTTCCCTTTGCCGTAGAATCCAGTTTATCGGGTGTGCAGAAACGGATAAGCGAAAAACAGGAATTGTGGTACAAACGTAATTTTACGGTTCCCACGGCCTGGAAATCAAAAAAAGTACTTCTTCATTTTGGTGCTGTTGATTGGCGTACCGAAGTTTGGCTGAACGACATTAAAATTGGAAGCCACCAGGGCGGGTACACTCCGTTTTCATTCGATATCACTGCCTTCCTGAACAAAACAGGCCAACAGAAGCTGGTGGTAAAAGTTTGGGATCCGGCCGATAAAGGCTTTCAGCCTCGCGGAAAACAAACCAGCAACCCCGAGGGGATCTGGTACACACCGGTAACCGGCATTTGGCAAACAGTTTGGCTTGAACCAGTAGCCGAGAAGTATATTGCAAGCATTAAACCTTTGGCAGACATTGACCATAACCGGATGCTGATTGACGTGGAAACTACCGGAACAAACAGTGCCGATTACTACGAAGTTACAGCCTTTGACGGCACCACTGCCATTGCATCGGCAAAAGCAAAAACAGGGGTACGGGCTGAGCTTGCCCTTCCCAACGCAAAACTTTGGAGTCCCGATTCTCCCTTTTTGTATGATTTAAAAGTGAAGCTGATAAGTAACGGAACGGTTTTGGACGAAGTAAAGAGCTATGTTGCCATGCGCAAAGTCTCAACAAAACGGGACGAAAATGGCATTGTTCGCCTTCAACTAAACAACAAAGATTTATTCCAGTTTGGTCCCCTCGACCAAGGCTGGTGGCCCGATGGTTTATACACTGCGCCAAGTGATGAAGCCCTAAAATATGATATTGTAAAAACGAAAGAATGGGGTTTCAACATGATCCGTAAACACGTAAAAGTAGAGCCCGCCCGCTGGTACACCCACTGCGACCGCTTGGGAATCTTGGTTTGGCAAGATATGCCCAACGGCGACCACTCGCCACAATGGCAGCCCCGTCAGTACTTTAACGGAACAGAAAATATCCGGAGTGCCGAGTCGGAAACTAACTTCCGCGCCGAGTGGAAATCGATCATGGATTATCTGTATGCCAACCCTTCGATAGTTTGCTGGGTTCCGTTCAACGAGGCCTGGGGACAATTTAAAACCGCCGAGATTGTGGAATGGACCAAGAACTATGATCCTTCGCGCATCGTAAATCCGGCAAGCGGCGGCAACCATTACCAAGTAGGCGATATGCTGGATTTGCATCACTACCCCGGACCAAACATGTTCCTTTACGACGCGCAACGCGCTACCGTTTTGGGCGAATATGGCGGAATTGGACTGGCGCTTCCGGATCACCTTTGGGCCGCCGATCGCAACTGGGGCTACGTTCAATTTAAAAATTCAACTGAAGTGACTGACCAATATGTAAAATTTGGGGAAGAACTGTATAAGCTTGCAAAATCCGGGTTCTCGGCTGCTGTTTACACCCAAACCACCGATGTTGAAATGGAAGTAAACGGCCTAATGACTTATGACCGAAAAGTGATTAAAATTGACGAAAAGCGGGTTGCCGAAATCAATACTACAATTTGCAATTCATTGCAGAAATAAACACTCATCTCCATTTAGTTACGACTTAATCCCTAACAAACAGGGATTAAGTCGTAGCTCATTCATATTATCAAAACAATTTCGGTGCGCCGATTAAGGCGATGTGCTTCTTCCGAACAAGGAATACTATCGTCACAACCATTCAGCAGCTGTGTTTCGCCATACCCTTTAATTTCGATACGCGTACTTGATACTCCCTGATTAACAATGTATTGCTCGCAGTACATCGATCTTTTCTGCGATAATTGCATGTTATAAGTATCCCTGCCCCGACTGTCAGTATGAGAACGCAGGCTTACTCTAATATTTTCATTCTCTTTTAGCATACTAACTAACTTATCCAACTCTCGTTTCGAAGCTTCAGTAAGAATCCATTTATCGTACTCATAGTAAATATTATCTAACCGAAATACTTTATCGGGAATATGGGGGTACAACAACACCGTATCTCGAACCAGGCCATAGGATAGATCTTTTGTAGGTACCTCAATGCGTTGTCGTAAGTAGCCGGCAGCTTCAATCCGAAGAGGGTTAACTGCATTGTGTTTCATAGCTACCGTACAAGTACCATCAACACTTTCCCACAATTGTCCGTCGTCAAAGTTCCTAATGCAGAAGTCGTTTATAGGTTTTTTATCACTTGCATCCAAAACAGTACAATCCAACTGGTATAAGCCAACCATGCTTAATTCCACATTTTCCTGTCGATACAAAATTTCAACTTTCTGCTCTTCAAAGAAGTCTTTTTGTGCTACAATGTTCCTGTATCCTTTTGTGTTTGGAATTTCCAACTTGAAACTACCATCACTCCCAGAAACAGCAGTTCCTAAAACCAGGTCATTTTCATCCAGCATTTTCAACCTTACCCCAGGTAAAACTTCATGGGTATAAAAGTCTGTAATCATCCCGCTAATAAGCCGATGCGATTTATCAAGCATAACCTGGTACAAATCATCATCTCCATTCCCTGCCCGGTTCGACGCAAAAAAGCCATAATTCCCGCTATCAGCTATCGTCAGCCCAAAATCATCAGCTTCTGTATTCATCGAATCACCCAGCAATACCGGATTTGAAAATTCGCCCTCTCGTTCAATACTGCTGGCATAAATATCCAATCCACCTTTACCTCCGGTACGGTTCGATGCAAAAAAGAAATCGCCACTCTTGTGCAAAGAAGGATACAGCTCATCCGAAGGGCTATTTATTGATTCGCCAACATTCACCGGATCAGTCCATTTACCATACCTAAAAATGGTTCGGTAAATATCCTTTCCTCCATAACCGCCGGACATGTCACTCGAAAAATACAGCGTATCCCCGTTTGTACTCATCGTTGGATGAGCCATTGAATACCTGCCGTTATCAAATCGCAGTGCGTTTGATTTTCCCTTGATCGGATCGTAATAATCAATCTTAAGATCAACGAGTTTCTTCTGGAAAATTACATTTTTAACTTCCGCATCTTCAAAATCCGAACGGGTTATAAAATAGCCTCCTGTTGCAGGATTAAAACACAACGGCCCATCGTGGTAACGTGTCGATTTACGGGCATCGAAAATTGGCTTGCCCATTGCATTTCCATTCTTATCCCAATATATTTTATTGATTTGAAAATACTTATTTAGCTTACTGTCTTTTACCGTCTTTCGATTTGCACTACCAACAAACTGCCCCGAATAAAACAAGGTGTCACCAACCAGGCTTGGCCCAAATTCGTTACCCGAGGTATTAAAATCAAACGCTAATACATCAATATTCCGGCCCTTGAAAACCGTTGGTACCTGAGCATTACCCAGATATGGCAAAACGCAAGCTAACAACACTATAATCCTGATTCCCATGCAATTAATAATATCTAGGTGATTGAAATATCGTTTTCAAGAAATTCAACTCATAAGAGATCATCAACTCATGAATACCCATACTGTTGCGATAAAGCCCTTTATTTGAGTAATCGATCGCATAACCAACCCGTAGTTTATCATCGAATATCCATTGAAGGTTAACGCCAAACCCGCTCCCTGTCCGATATGAACCACCGAACCAGAAACGCTCCTTCACCAGAAAGTTTGCATTCAGATCG
>JBKEAN010000114.1:0-5694 GCA_047972415.1 Mangrovibacterium sp. | reverse complement strand
GCTGGTAGCCAGTCAGCTCGACGTGGATCGGCTGGACTACCTGCGGCGCGACAGCTTTTTTACCGGGGTTACCGAGGGGATTATTGGCTCCGACCGGATAATTAAGATGCTGAATGTGCGGAATGACGAATTGGTGATAGAAGCCAAAGGCATTTATTCGATCGAGAAATTCCTGATTGCCCGCCGCCTGATGTACTGGCAGGTTTATTTGCATAAAACCGTTCTATCGGCCGAATTTCTGTTGGTGAACATACTGAAACGCGCGAAACAAGTAGCATTGCGCGGCGAAAAGTTGTTTGCCACACCCACCTTGGCCATATTCCTCGAAAATAAAATTACGCTTGAGCTCCTGGAACGGGGCGAGAAATTCCAGGGGCGCACCTATCTGCAAATGTTTGCCGGCCTGGAGGATGACGACGTGATGGCATCCATTAAACAATGGCAATACCACCCCGACACCATTCTGTCGTACCTGGCACAATCGCTGATAAACCGAAAATTATTCCGCATCAAAATTCAAAATACACCATTCGGCCCCAATAAATTGACTAAAATAAGGGAAAAGATACAGACGCAGTTTGGCGTAGAAGAGGGCGATTTAGGCTATTTTATGGTTCACGATTCGATTACAAACAGCGCCTACATTGCCGACGATAACCGGATAAACATTTTGCAGAAGAACGGTAAAATATGCGAAATCAATGAGGCATCGGATATTAACCTCTCCGGACTGTCGCACACCGTCAGGAAATATTTTGTGTGTTACCCGAAAGAATTGGACATTAGGTAAATTAAAGCTATTTTTGCACCCGCTCCAAGAAAATAAATATGGAATTTAAAGCAAAAACCATCGCTGAATTCTTACAGGGGACTGTGGAAGGTGATGACCAAGTTGGCGTAAGCAACGTATCTAAAATAGAGGAAGGTAAGCCCGGGACACTCGCCTTTTTAGCTAACCCGAAATACGAAAAATATGTGTACGACACACAGGCATCAATCGTATTAGTCAGAAAGGATTTCGTTGCCGAGAGAACGATAACTGCAACCCTTATCCGGGTTGAAGATCCTTATCAGTCGATGGCTGCATTGCTCGAACTTTATCAGCAAAGCAAACCTCAAAAGTTCGGCATCGAGCAACCCTCTTTTATTGATTCATCTGCAAAAACCGGCGACAATATTTATATCGGGGCTTTCGCATACATTGGCGCCAACTCTGTTATTGGCAACAGCTCTAAAATATACCCGCAGGTATTTATCGGGAACAATGTAAAAATCGGTGACAATACCACTCTTCATCCCGGTGTAAAAATTTACGACGACAGTGTAATTGGTAATAATTGTATTATCCATGCCGGTGCAGTTATTGGTTCCGACGGTTTTGGCTTTGCACCAACTCCCAGCGGAGAGTACAAAAAAATTCAGCAAGTTGGCAACGTAGTTATTGAAGACGATGTGGAAATTGGTGCCAACACCACTATCGACTGCTCAACCATGGGTTCAACCATTATCCGCAAAGGTGTGAAACTGGATAACCTCATCCAGATTGCCCATAACTGCGAGGTTGGAGAAAATACCGTCATGGCTGCGCAGGTGGGTATTGCGGGCTCTACCAAAATTGGTAAAAATTGCGTATTGGGCGGTCACGTTGGTATTGCCGGGCACCTCACCATTGGCGACCGGGTAACTATTGGCGCTATGGCTGGTGTAACCAACAATATAAAAGAAGGCAAAATTGTGCTGGGGGCTCCGGCCATGGATCACGAACGTGCCCTGAAATCGTTTGTTGTTATCCGCCGCTTACCCGAAATGCGCGATAGCCTGAGCGAGCTTCAAAAAGAAGTAAAAGAATTAAAAGAAAAATTGAAGAAAGACTAATTCTTTGCCCTAAAAAAGCATGAAAATAGACAAACAAAAAACCTTGGCTGCTCAGTTCACAATCAGTGGCAAAGGCTTACATACCAGCTGCCTGGTGACCGCCGTTTTTAAACCTGCACCCGAAAATCATGGTTTCAAGTTTAAACGTGTCGATTTGGAAGGCCAACCCATTCTGGAAGCCGATGCGAACCTGGTTGGCGATACTTCGCGCGGAACGGTTTTGGTAAAAGGCAATATTCGACTAAGCACCATTGAACATGCGCTGGCAGCTTTGGTGGGAATGGACCTGGACAACGTGTTGATTGAAATTGACAACCAGGAAATGCCAATTATGGATGGTAGTTCGAAAATGTTTGTCGAAGCCATTCAACATACCGGCGTGGTGGAGCAAACTGCCGAACGGGAATACCTGGAAATAAAAGAAAAAATTGTATACCGCGATCCGAAAACAGGCTCCGAACTGATTGCCTTACCCGACGACGATTACAGCCTGAATGTAATGATCGCCTTCAATTCGAGCGTATTGAACAACCAGTTTGCTTCGCTCGAATCATTAAGCGATTTTAAGACCGAGATAGCCCCCTGCCGCACCTTTGTATTCCTGCGCGAGCTCGAATTCCTGCTACAGCATAACCTGGTAAAAGGCGGCGACCTGGACAATGCCATCGTGATTATGGATCGCGAGGTAAACCAGAACGAACTAAACAGGCTGGCCGATTTGTTCCGGCACGAACGTATACAAGTGCACAAAGAAAAAGGGATTTTGAATAACCTCGATCTTCAGTTCGAAAACGAATGTGCCCGGCACAAACTGCTCGATGTAATTGGCGACCTCGCCTTGGCAGGCGTACGGATTAAAGGGCGCATTATTGCTACCAAACCTGGACATGGGGTAAATACCGAATTTGCAAAATTGTTGAAGAAAGAATACCAGACCCGCAAGCGTAACATTATACCGGAGTACGACCCGAGTAAAGAACCCTTGCTCGATGTTAACCAAATCCGGAATTGTTTGCCGCACCGTTTTCCTTTTCTGCTGGTCGATAAAGTTATCGACATCAGCGATGATTATATTGTAGGCTTGAAAAACGTAACGGTAAACGAACCCTTCTTTACCGGTCATTTCCCGGACGAACCGGTGATGCCCGGGGTGCTTTTGGTTGAAGCGATGGCCCAATGCGGCGGTCTTTATGTGCTGCACAATAAAACCGAACGCTATTCAACTTACTTCATCCGCATCGACAATGTAAAGTTCCGTAAAAAAGTTGTTCCCGGCGATACGCTCATTTTTAAAATGCAGCTGACCAGTCCAATCCGCAGAGGTATTGCAAATATGAAAGGTTTGTGCTATGTTGGCAAGACGGTTGTAGCCGAAGGTGAGTTTATGGCGCAAATTGTTAAAAATTAAAGGATAGACAGAAAAAAATAATAAAATGAAACAACCATTATCTTATGTGCATCCTGAGGCTCAGGTAGCCGACAATGTGGTTATCGAACCATTCGTGACCGTCGATAAAGACGTCATTATCGGTGAAGGAACCCGTATCGGTTCCAATGTGACCATTTTGCCGGGTACCCGGATTGGTAAAAACTGCCGGATTTTTCCGGGTGCTGTTATTGGAGCCGCTCCCCAAGATTTGAAGTTCAAAGGCGAATATACAACTGTTGAAATTGGCGATAACACAACCGTTCGCGAGTGTGTAACGGTTAACCGGGGAACAGTGGCACGCGGCAAAACGGTTATTGGCAGCAATTGTTTAATTATGGCTTACGTTCACGTAGCACACGATTGTATTGTGGGCAACAACGTAATCTTGGTAAACAGCACCCAACTGGCCGGCGAAGTAACCATTGACGACTGGGCCATTATTGGTGGTATGACTGCCGTTCACCAGTTTGTACGTATTGGTACACACGTCATGATTTCGGGTGGTTCGCTGGTCCGTAAAGATGTTCCGCCGTTTATTAAAGCAGGCCGCGAGCCGCTGTCGTATGTTGGTATCAACTCCATTGGTTTGCGCCGCCGCGCTTTCAACAACGAAAAAATTACGGAAGTGCAAGACATCTACCGTTACATTTACCAAAAAGGCCTGAACACCACCCAGGCCATCGAGATTATTGAGGCTGAAATGCCTGCAACGCCGGAACGCGACGAAATTTTGCTTTTTGTAAAAGACTCGAAACGTGGCATCATTCGCGGTTATTTCCCCGATTGATTTTTCGAGGGCGAAAAATATTGAACAAGGCTGTCCCCAAAAGGATGGCCGTTTTTTTTACCGGCTGTGACAAAATCCTTACGAAAATTTCGTCAGTGCAGCAACAAAAAGCGAAGGCTGCCCATTTTACATTTCGGGCAGCCTTCGCTAATATTTTTGGTTGCACCAATCAGGCTTCCAGCATGGCCTGGTAGGCCGTTGCATCCATCAAACCGCTTAATTGGGCTGCATCTTCCATTTTAATTTTAATCATCCAACCTTCACCGTAAGCATCTTTATTAATCAACTCGGGGGCATCTTCCAGGGCTTGGTTAAATGCAAGCACTTCGCCACCAACCGGCATAAACAGGTCTGACACCGTTTTCACGGCTTCAACAGTACCAAAAGTTTCGCCAACAGCCAGGGTCTCTCCTACTGTTTCAATCTCTACAAAAACAATATCACCCAATTCGCCTTGAGCAAAATCGGTAATACCCACTACGGCTATATCACCTTCAACACGAACCCACTCGTGTTCTTTCGTGTACTTTAAATTCTCAGGAAGATTCATAATTGTTCGTTTCAATGTGTTTAGTCCAAAAGTAATACATTTTCTTTTAAAAAACCGGTACAAATCTCAGCTCCTGTAATTTCAGTTTAAATGAGAAAAGTCCAAAATTTAAACAAACCCGGTGAACCGAAACTTGTACCAAGCCCTAAATTGAAGCTTCCCGAACCAATTATTCGCCGGAAGTTTCTTAATTTGCAAACTCAAACTTTGCAACTATGTTTTCAATCCAAGTCAATTCGCTGGACGATTTGCCCCAAGCAGCCAAGCAGTTTATAGCCAGCTTTCCCAACGAGCGGTTATTTGCCTTTTACGGTAAAATGGGGGCCGGAAAAACAACCTTTATCAAAGCCCTGTGCCGCACAATGGGCTCGGTTGATAACATTACCAGCCCAACTTTTGCCTTGTTGAACGAATACGACACAAAACTGCCGCAGAAGGTTTATCACTTCGATTTTTACCGGCTGAAAGATATGACTGAAGCGATGGATTTGGGGTTCGACGATTATGTTGACAGTGGAAATTACTGTTTTATGGAATGGCCCGAACGGATTGAGCGGCTACTGCCCGAGCACCTGGTAGAAGTACATATTGAAGAAACCAGCCCAGACAGCCGGACAATTACGGCGACTGTACGCTAGGCCCGTTTGGACGATTTATGCAGAAACGCTAACTTGTTACCTTCAGCTTAAACAAAAAAATGACAGAACAAGAACACAAGCCCAGCCTTGCAAGCTGGTACATGCCCCAGGAAGAAATGCTGGAAATACGGCGGCGCGGGAAAAAAATCACCATCGGTATTCCATCGGATGTGGCGCATGTCGAATCGCGTGTACCGCTGACCCCCGAGGGTGTGGAACTGCTGGTTTCGTACGGGCACGAAATTTACATGGAAACCAATGCCGGTAAAGCATCCAATTACTCGGACGAGGAATACCGCAACGCGGGCGCAATGGTGCTCGAAAAGCGCGAAGAAGTGTTTCAGTGCGATGTTATTTTGCGGGTTTCGCCATTCGACCAGGATGATATTGACCTACTGCGGGGAAACCAAACCCT
>JBKEAN010000113.1:0-15355 GCA_047972415.1 Mangrovibacterium sp. | reverse complement strand
TGTCTTATCCATCAACCCAAATACAGTTTGTTCGAGCGTTGGGTTGAAGGTGGTTTGCTGGATGTTCTGGAACAGGAAGGTATTGGCTGTATCCCGTTTTCGCCTTTGGCGCAGGGCCTGCTCACCGACAAATACCTGAACGGTATTCCCGAAGGTTCGCGAGCTTCAAAATCGTGGGGTTTTCTGAAACCGCACATGGTGGAACCCGCTCTGGCAAAGGTGAAGAAGTTGAACGAACTGGCTGTAACGCGTGGACAATCGCTGGCGCAAATGTCGCTGGCCTGGTTGCTTAAGGACAAACGGATAAGCTCGGTACTGATTGGCTCCAGCTCGGTTGCCCAGCTCGAAAACAATGTTGCCGCCATTAACCGGCTCGATTTTTCGGCAGAAGAGCTCGCCCTGATTGAAGATATTCTGAGAGGCTAAATTTAAATCGACGATAAACTAAAAAATCCGGAGCTTTCGACGAAGTTCCGGATTCTTTTTATAGTTGCAAACCGAATTACAATTCGGTTTTTATACCATCAACAATGCCGTAGGCCAGCGATTCTTCGGCCGTCATCCAGTAGTCGCGGTTAAAATCTTTCATCACCCGCTCAATGGGCTGGCCACAATTATCGGCCAGGATTTTGGCCCCCAGGTTTTTAGTTTTAATAATTTCCTGCATTTGTATTTCGATGTCGGAAGCCGGGCCACCGGCACCACCACTAGGCTGGTGTATCATTACACGGCCGTGCGGCATCACAAAACGGCGGCCTTTGGTTCCGGCCGATAGCAGGATGGAACCCATTGAGGCAGCCAAGCCAGTGCAAATGGTTGACACAGGGCTGCTGATACTTTTAATGGTATCGTAAATTGCCATTCCGGAAGTAACATACCCTCCGGGGCTGTTAATAAAAAACTGGATTTCTTTTCCGGGATCCAGCATTTCGAGGTAAAGCAGACGTTCAACCACGTGTTTGGCCGAACGGTCGTCAACCTGTCCCCACAAAAATACTTTGCGTTCGCCAAGTAATTTCGTGTCAATCTGGTCTTGAATTTTTGATTTGTCGCTCATCTATTTTTCGTTGATTATTTGCTTCAACAATATTACATTATTTTCCGGCAAAACTGAAAAGCCGTCCGAAATTCGATTTTCAAAAATAACACTTCTTTCGCGATCATCTCCCTTTCGGTTTACGCCCTTAAAACTAAAACGCCCCATTTATTTGCAACAAAAAAAGCCGGATTTTGCCCGGCTTTCGTGTATGGGTTGTACTGTTTTATTTTTTGAACGAGAAATTGGTTGTGCCAATATTATTACCATCGGCAAAAATATCGACGGTGTAACCGCCACTCATAAAGGGCTCGGCACCGGCATTGTCCCAATAAATATTCACAGGCAGTTCGTTGCCTTCGTAAGTCACCTCGCGCATGGCCGAAAACGGAATTTTCAAATCTTCGAACTGAAATAAATCGTTTTTCGATTTCACCAGCAAAACCTGATCGGGGCGAAGGATACGCAGGTAAATATTTTTAGAGCCACGCTTGGCGGTAATGTTTTTGCTGAGGGTAAAACTAACCATGAGCTGCTCGGCTTTGGATCGGCTGGTTACTTCGCGCCCTTTACGGTTCACGGCAGTTACCTGCAAGCCGATGGCTTCGAGTTGGGCTGCACGTTCTACTTTTTGCGAAAGCTGTTTCTTCTCCTGCTCCAGGTTTTGTGCCCGTGTTTCGGCGGCCATATATTCTTGTTTCACCTGTTCGTTTTCGGCCATCAGCTCTTGGTTGCGGCGGTTGAGCGAGTCAACCTGAACAATGTAATTGCGCATAATGCGGCGCAGCGAGCCCATTTCTTCCTGGTATTTCGAAATTTGTTCATAGCTGGCCCGTTTCACCTGATTTACTTCGAGCAACAAATCTTTTACTTTCGTTTGGGCTACAAAAAGCGCCTGGTTCAGCGTGTCGTTGTCGGTTTTCAACGAATCGTAGTGCTGAACCATTGCATTCAGTTCTTGCTGAATGTTGTCTTTTTCGCTGGTCAGCGAATCGACCATTTGCCGGTGCTCGCCGCGCTGCATGAAAAACAGCACGATAAACACTATCAAAATAACCGAAAGCAAAATCACAATGATATTGTTGCGGCGTTCTTTATCCGACTTACCAAGCGAAAATTTGCCTTGAGGCTGCTGAATATCTGTCATATCTGTATTTTTTCGTACATCAAGTCTGCCTCGGAACATTGCCTGCCCGGAAGCGACCTTTCGGGAAAACAAAAATTATTCCGAAACTTCACTCGAAAAACGGGTTAAAAATAGCACAATTTTAGCGCGGGCAAAAACGAAATCCGGATGATGCCAATCAAATTTGCTGCCGAAATGGAAATGAACAAGGTGAAAACAGTAAAAAGTTTCTGGTTCCAAAAGAGTTTTTATTTTTACCGGGGCTTGTTTCCAACCGTAAAATAAAGAAAAGCGTTGAGCAAAAAGAAAATCGATATTGAATTGTACAGCTACGGCGAGTACTCGCCCTGGGATAAAACAAGCAAGGCTTTGCCACGCATACTCGCGATAGGCGACCGGGTTGAAGCGGAACCCGGTACTGAATTCGGCTATGTACTGAAACTAAAAAAAGCAAAAGGAAAGCGCCTGGATTTCCGAATTATACATCCGCCTTTTAACGACGAATGGGGAAAACCGATGGGTGATTTTACCGGCGAAGTTTACATTACGAGTAACGACTACGAGTTTTTTCTGGGCGATTGCATTTGGGAACCAATTGACGACAAACTGGGCCCCTGGCGACTAATTACCGAACTGGAAGGAAAAGTAATTGCGGACAAAACCCTGCATCTTGTCCGCAAAACAAATCGCTAAGCATTCACGAGCTTCGCTAACTTATTGTAGCATTGGTCGCAACCCTCCACCAACTCTTTTCCCAGCTGGCGATAGAATTTTTTTACCAAACCTGGGTTGTCTTTTCCGTCGGGGTGATTGGAGCGGTTGCGCAGCTGGTTACGTAAAACCAACACTTCGCCAATAATTTCATAAGCGCCCTCGGTATCGGCTCCGGCTGCATTATAAATATAATCGAAGCAGTCCAGAACTACTTGTTCGCACAAAAAATCGATGTCTTTTTTTAAATTTCTCAGATTGGCCATATTCAGTATATTTCAGAATTTAACGGGTAAGGTAATGATTTTGCATTTAAAAAAATGGCTTTCACCGAGCCAAAATGGACTTTGGTTTCGACCATAATGGGAATATGATTGCTGTCGGCCGTAAACCACATCCGCATAAACTCGCCTTTGGGAAAAAACTCGCCTTCAACCAGCCACACCAAAATTTTGTGGCAGTTGAATTTTCGCCCGTCCCGACTTTTAACTACTTCTCGCCCCTGGTAGCGAAACCAAAACTGGTCAATCCTGTCGTCCACTACCAGCGGAAAATGTACAATTTCATCGGTCTTCAACTGTTCAAACTTATAACTGCGGAACAGGTAGGCTTGGCTAAGCAAATCATACACATTAGGCGGCCAGGCAAACTTGCTTTTTATCGTATCCTGCTCCCCTTTTTTGTGAAAATAATCTGCAATCCCCTGCTGCTGATTAACTTGATAGGATTGCCTGCTGATTGAGCTGCCGTGGTTGATTGAACGGGAATAACGCAACGGTTGAAACTCCGGATAGCTCAAGTGGGTTTCGAAGGTATCGCGAACGGTCATTACCAAATCGTAAGCCTTGTAGGTTAAAATACTGGCCCGGAGCCTCCACTGCTTTTGTTCCCCGCCCCCTATGGTATCGGTTCGGAAAAGCACTTCGCCTGCATTGACCCAGATAAATTTCCAGTTATAGTAGGCACCGTATTTAATCTCCTCACCTACAGTTAATACAGGTTTTGCCGGTTGAGCCGTGGCGCCCACCCAGCACAGCAACAGCAAACCAAACAGGTTAACGCGATGGCGATTTGCCCGACGGCGGTGATTTGGCCTGCTTGCCCTGCTTCTTATCATTTGCTTCTTTATCTTCATCAATCAACTCTTTTTTAAACTGAAGGTCGTCGGGTAAAACCCAATTTTCTTCAATCTGAAAATTCGAACGCATCTTCAGTATCTTGGGGTAATAAACTACCCGTTCGGGTTGAAGGCCTTTTTCAATGTTCCCGGTGTCCCATTCTCCGTTTCGGTTTGGATCGATAACCAGCCGGATTTTAAACTTTTCGGGTGCCAGGTACGGAAACTCGATGGCTCCATCCTTTTCAACCGCAATCTGCTGAACAACCTCTTCTTTGTCGGTATTTTTGAGCAACTGCACAAAACTTGGCCCGTACAGCTTCGAAATGGTCAATATAATTTTGGCATAATAACCTTCTTCCTTCACCTTAAGCCGCTGTTTAAAAGGCCCCGACGGGAAGGTGCTGATGCTGTAAGCCGCAGCCGAATCAATTTCAATCTGGTATTCTTCCTCAAAATCCCAACGGTGAAGAATGCGGTATTTGCATAGGCTCGAAGAATCGGCTTCCACCTCAAATTCGCGTTTTTCCCACAGGGTATCAACCTTTTGCGACAAGTGGATTTTGCTAAAATCAAAACTCTCAAGCGGTTCGGGAACTTCGAGTAAAAATTTGCTATACACATCAAACCCGTCTTTCCCATTACCCCGAAACGAAAAATTCGGTGTCTTTTTCTCCTCTTTTTCTTCGTCTTTCTTTTTCCGCTTTTCTTTCACTTCCGGCTTCGAATAAAAAAAGTCAACGGTATCGGTTTGCAGCACCATTTGTTGCAAACTATCCAGTACCTCAAAGCTCAAGGCCATTTTCAGGGTATCAACCTGGCTCAAGGCCGTATCGCGCACCCAAACATTCAGGGTATCGCGTTTGGGCGAAAACTCGAGCAAAGCCCAATCGGCTGTTGGCGTTGGGGAAAGCAGGTTCAGGCGGAAGGAATCGGTGAGCGACTCGTCGAAAATAATCGTGCACAAGTTGGCCCTTTCGCGTTTCGACGACTCCAGGAATTGTTTGTACGACGGCTCTTCGAATAGCAGCAAATAATGAGGCACCAGTTCGGGTTGAACTAATTTATCCGGCTGTTTTTGTTCGGGTTGAAGGCTGTCGGCCTGTTGAACCGAGTGATTCAGCAATGTTGAGTCGGGCAAAAGCGGTACCTCGGGAACCACCAACGAATCGGAGAAAGCAATCAGCTCGTCGGTCGAATTAAACGTGAGGCTGTTATCGGCGTCCATCAACGCATACATCCGGTAGGCACCTGCTGCCAGGTTGGTAAGCTTAAAAAAACCGACCGAGTCGGTACGGGCAATATAATCGGGGATGCTGTCGCGAAAAGCCTTCAGGCTGTCGTTGCGGTGTAACAATATAGTAACATCTTTCACCGGTTCCATATTTTCGGCCATCCGCACATATCCGCCCAACATCAGGCTATCGAGTACGGGCCCGGTACTAAAACTCATCCGAAAGTTCGGCAGCGGGTTTTTCTCGTTATTATCGGCAATCGAGTTTTTAAAATCGAGCGAGTAACTGGTATTGGGTTTCTGTTGGTCGCTAAAATCGACAATTAAGGTTTTCGACTTGGTACGGATCAACGGTTTTTTCTTCATCGGCGGCGAAACCACCAAGGCTTCTCCCACATCGGTTGACACGATAAACTCGTCGAAAGTGATGTTAACGGCCTTTCCCTTAAAATTAACCGCATTCATTGCCGGCAGGGTTTTCAGAACCACCGGTGCAATGGTGTCCTTATCGCCTCCCACAGGTACTCCCGGGTTGGCGCATGAGGTGGCAAATATAAGGTAGGCCAGGTAGCACACTACCGCTGTTACTAATAATTTTCTCATCTTCTATATATCCCAAACGGGTTCTATGTTTCTATTTTTCAATTGTCAAGCTCGCCTATCACCTCGGATAGAACGCGTTTGAAGTCAAAAATGAAACGATTATCATGCTTTTCTCATCCCATTCCCTTCTTCTTTATCCGTTTTTTTTGAGTTCCAACTTTTGTTTTCCCGTCAACTACTCCACGGTGACCGACTTGGCCAGGTTGCGGGGTTGGTCCACATCGCAACCGCGCATCAGCGCAATGTAGTAGGCAAACAGCTGCAAGGGAACAACCGTTAGCAAAGCTGCCACGGCCGGGTGTGATTCGGGAATCTCGAACAAGTCGTCGGCCATGTTACGAAGCCCGTTGTCGCCTTCGGTAACCACGGCAATAATATTTCCTTTGCGGGCTTTCACTTCCTGGATGTTACTCACCACTTTTTCGTAGTAGCTGTCTTTTGCCGACACTACTACCACCGGCAGATTGTCATCAACCAGGGCAATGGGGCCGTGTTTCATTTCGCCTGCGGCATAGCCTTCGGCATGGATATACGAAATTTCCTTCAATTTCAGCGCTCCTTCGAGTGCTACCGGGAACAAATAACCACGCCCCAGGTACAACGCATTAATGGCATCTTTATACTTGGCAGCCACTGTTTTTATATGCGGATGTTTCAGCAAAATGCTTTCAACTTTATCCGGAATATCAAGCATTTCGTTAATAAACATCTTTAAGGTTTCTGCATCAATATGCCCACGCTCTTTGGCCAGTTTAAAGGCAAAAAGAGTTAATACAGTTACCTGTGCTGTAAACGCTTTTGTTGAAGCAACTCCGATTTCGGCACCGGCATGGGTGTAAACCCCTGCTTCGGTTTCGCGGGCAATACTGGAACCTACCACGTTGCAGATTCCCAGGATGAGAGCGCCTTGCTCTTTGGCCATTTTCAATGCAGCCAGTGTGTCGGCAGTTTCACCACTCTGGCTGATGGCAATCACCACATCGCCTGGGTTAATAATGGGTTTTCGGTACCGGAACTCCGAGGCATATTCCACCTCGACCGGGACACGGGCATATTCTTCAATGAGGTATTCGGCCACCAGCGCTGCGTGCCAGCTGGTTCCACAACCGATTATAATAATCCGGTTTGCTTTCACTATCTGCGGGAAAACGTCAATTAACCCTCCAAGTACAATATCGTCCTGTCCCTTGTATATCCGTCCCCGGTAAGTATCGCGTATGGTTTTGGGCTGTTCAAAAATTTCTTTCAGCATGAAATATTCAAAATCGCCCTTTTCGAGATCGCCAATGCTCAAATCGACTTTTGTTACCTTGAAATTTGCCGGGTCGTTATCGACTGTCTTCAGGGTTAAGCTATGTTTTTCAATTATCGCCACATCACCGTCGTTCAGATAAATCACACTATCGGTGTATTCCACAATCGGGCTGGCATCCGAGGCCAGAAAATACTCGCCCTGACCGATACCTACCACCAGTGGACTTCCCATCCGGGCGGCAATCATGCGCTCGGGCTCGTTTTTGCATAACACTGCAATTCCGTAGGCACCAACCACTTTCGACAATGCTAAACGAACAGCAATTTCGGCATTGTTTACCTCTTCCAGGTGGTAGAAATAGTCAACCAGGTTAACCAATACTTCGGTATCGGTATCACTCTGAAAAACATAGCCCTTCCCTGCTAAATCGTGTTTCAGCTCGGCATAATTTTCAATAATCCCGTTGTGTACCAGGGTAAAGTCGCCATTCATTGACTGGTGTGGGTGCGCGTTCCGGTCGTTCGGCTCGCCGTGTGTAGCCCAGCGTGTGTGGCCAATACCAATATGTCCGTGAACATCTTTATCGGCCACAAATGCCTCCAGCTCGCTAACCTTTCCTTTCTTTTTATAGGAGCGCAAACCGCCGTTACTAATCGCAATCCCAGACGAGTCGTAGCCCCGGTACTCCAAGCGTTGCAGGCCCTTTATCAAAATGGGATACACATTCTTATCACCAATGTAACCAACTATTCCGCACATAAAATTCGTTTTTAGGACGATAACAACCCGTAGCCCACGTTATTGGGTAGTCGTTTTCAGGCAACACAAGTTGTCATCTTTTTTATTCTTGTTTGGGTAATCTGGAAAAAATCAAGCGCTAATATCCGCATTTATTTCCAAATTGCTGAAACGGCTTGCCATTTTTCGCCTGAAAACAAAGAAAGTGATAATCGTGTGTATGAACTGCCAACACAAAAATGTTCCGTAAAAAAGTGGACTTAATATGTTGTAGGTTTAAATCTATAAAAGTAATACAACGGGATAGTTGGACACGCAAAAGGCTAACCGAACTCAACGTTCCGATTAGCCTTTTATCCGTTCAACCGGTAATTAATTACAAGTCGAAAACCTTATCGTAGAATTCGTTATAAGCATCGAGGTAAGTTTCCTCCGACTGATAGTTCAGGCTGAGTTTTCCCGATTCCTGTATATATTGTTCCACCTCGGGATGAATGGTTTCACTACCACGAATCACAGCATCCGAGTATTGAACCGCCAACTTCATCATATTCTCGTAAGTAGCATTTTTGAGTATTTCCACATCCGAGGGTACAATACCATCGATAAGAACATTCTGAAGGCTATTTGCATTTAACGGTTTTTTTAAACTTTCGTTGTAGGTCGAATAAACGACCTTAGAGTTGGCAAAAAGCGGCTCTTCGTGATATGATTTTTTGATATAAAGCGGAACCAACGAGCCCAACCAGCCGTGACAGTGAATTAAATCCGGAGCCCAGCGCAGTTTAATAACCGTTTCGAGAACACCACGGGCAAAAAATACCGCACGCTCGTCGTTGTCGTCAAACTCTTTTCCTTTTGCATCTTTCAGTACGTGCTTTCGGTGGAAATAATCTTCATTATCAATAAAATAAACCTGCATCCGGGCTGCCTGAATCGAAGCCACCTTAATAATCAGCGGGTGGTCTGCATCGTTGATAACCAAATTCATACCCGACAAACGGATAACCTCGTGCAACTGGTTTCTGCGTTCGTTAACACTTCCATACCGGGGCATAAAGGTGCGGATTTCCCGGCCACGCTCTTGTATTCCTTGCGGCAAATATCTGGTTTTAACGGACATCTCGGATTCGGGAAGGTAGGGTGTTATTTCTTGAGAAATGAATAGAATTCTTTTCTTTTCCATTGAACTATGCTGAAAATGATGCCGGCAAAATTAATAAAAATATAGCGAATATTCAACTCTAGCGCAATTACTCTGTCCGTTCGGCCCGAAAGGGGATCGGTAGCCGCCAATCGTTCCGAATTATTTATTTACTTTGCGGCCTAATTTTTTTCCATGTTAGTAATCAAGGAAATTAAAGACTTACAAGCGCTTATCAGCAACCAACGGACAGAAGGAAAGCGTATTGGTTTTGTACCCACGATGGGTGCGCTTCACGAAGGGCATATTTCGCTGGTTGATGAAGCCGGCCGTCAAACCGACTTTGTGGTCGTGAGTATTTTTGTGAACCCCACGCAGTTTAACGATGCCAACGACCTGGCCAAATACCCCAAAACGCTGGAGGCCGACACCAAAATGTTGGCAAAAACAGCCTGTCAGGTAATATTTGCGCCCGAAGTTGCTACCATGTATCCCAAACCCGACACCCGTCAATTCAGCTTTGGACGTTTGGAACAGGTTATGGAAGGACAATTCCGACCGGGACACTTTAACGGTGTAGCTCAAATTGTGAGCAAACTCTTTGATGTGGTTAAACCCGACAAGGCTTTTTTCGGTCAAAAAGACTTTCAGCAGTTGGTTATTGTAAAAGCAATGGTAAAACAACTAAATTTGCCGGTCGAAATTGTACCTTGCCCCATTATTCGCGAAGCAAGCGGATTGGCCCGCAGCTCGCGCAACGAACGGCTAAGCCCGGAACAACGCAGCCATGCAGCAGTCATTTATCAGACTTTGCTTGAAGCGAAAAACAATGCGGGTAAAGTTAGCGTAGAAGGAATGAAAAGGCAGGTAACAGAACAAATTAACGCCAACCCCTACCTAAAGATAGAATACGTTGATGTTGTGGACGATATAGAATTAAAACAAATAAAAAACTGGGACGAACCGGTAAACAAAGTACTGTGTATCGCTGTTTTTTGTGGTGAGGTTCGCCTGATTGACAATTTGCTTATCGGATAATTTGAATTGAAACAGAAACTGGTCTTCGGACTTCAAAATAAACAGAAACGCAATGTATATTGAAGTTTGCAAATCGAAAATTCACAAGGTAACCGTTACCGAAGCCAACCTGCAATACGTGGGTAGCATTACCATTGATGAGGACTTGATGGACGCTGCCAACCTAATTGAAAACGAAAAAGTGCAGGTAGTAAACATTAACAACGGCGAGCGGCTCGAAACCTATGTGATTAAGGGGCAACGCGGTTCCGGCATTATTTGCCTCAACGGGCCTGCCGCCCGTAAAGTAGCTGTTGGCGACGTGGTGATTATTATCTCGTACGCCACCATAGATTTTGAGGAAGCCAAAGGCTTTAAACCCTGGCTGGTTTTTCCCGATACCGAAACCAACCAATTGATATAAACAACTGGAAAATACCGAAAAGAATATAAGAAAGCCCGGAGCATTATTGTGCCCCGGGCTTTTTGTATTTCAGGGCTATCTATTTCTTTTTCTTTGGCGTTAGCAGCTCCACATCTTTCAAAAACAGCTTGGCAATGTCGTTAATGGTGGTATCAATGGGGTGGTATTCAAAGTCAATGCTCCGCTGGATTTTGCTCCCGTTGTAATGGTTAATTTTGTTGGTTCCCGACACAGCATCGCGAGTAATGGCGGGGCGTTTGCCACTAAAGAAGCTGGCCAGGCGGGCGCTGCGCCAAGCGAGCTGTAAAATCAGGTCGGAGGCAAAGGTTCTGGGGCGCGGGCGCTGCAAGGCGTCGGCTATTTTATTGAAGAAATCCTGGTAGCTCATGTTCCCGGCATTCAAAATAAAACGCTGGTTTTTGTGTTCCCCGAAACTTGTTGGATCCATCAGGCGGATCATTGCCGAGGCCACATCGCGCACGTCCACAAAGCCAGTTTCGCCTTTGGTATAATAATGAAGGCCTTTCCAGATGGTTTGAAACAATTTTGGGCTACCAATATCCCAGTTTCCGGGGCCAAGAATGATGGACGGATTGACAATTACTGCTTCAAGCCCTCCTTCTTCAATGCCCCGCCAAACTTCCATTTCCGAGAAAAATTTGCTCAGACTGTAAGCTGATTTCTGTTTCGATGGAATCCAGTAAGTTTCCTCATCGATTTGGGTACCATCCTGTGTTTTGCCGAGGGCCGCAATGGAACTCACATGGCAAAAACGGCTTATCTGGTTAAAAATAGCGGCATCAATCAGGTTGGCGGTTCCTTTCACATTGTTGTTAAGCAGGCTGTCGTAGTCGTTGGCATGGAAGGAAACCATTGCTGCACAGTGATAAACGTCGTCAACACCGGCAAGAATCTCTTCCATACTGTGGTAGTCAAGTATGTCGCCTTCCACCCAATCAATTTGCGAGAACAGCTCCTCTGGTTTGTCCGAATAATAAGCAAATGTTTTCAGTACCAGCCGCAGGTTACTGCTCGGGCGCTTCAGGGCGCGTACCCGCTGTCCCGATTGCACCAGGTTAAACAACAGGTGCGAGCCAACCAGTCCGGTTCCACCGGTTACAAAAATCGTTGAATTCATTTAGACTTCGTCTTCCGTAAATTATTATTTTCCCGGCACAATGACTTTTGCGCCAAATTCCTTTCCGGTAATTTTATCGATGTGCACCTTCAGGATGCCCACGTTGATTACTGCCGGCTTGCTGAATTTGAATTCGCCATCGCTGTACTGCGCCATGGTGTCGTTGAGGTGTTTTACTTTTTGCTCGTAATCTTCAATAAATTCCACCGTACCCTCCACAATAACCGACTTCGATTTCACGCGGTAGCTGCATCCTACGCGCACATCCTGCCAGGCCAGTTCCTCGCCAAGTGTGAAGTTGATGCACACGTTCGGTTTTTTTTTCAGGGTTTCCCACATCCGCCCGTGTTGGGCCGAGTGCAAGGTAATACACTCACCGTTGTACCCGAAGTTGAGGGGCAAAACGTAGGGAACGCCGTCGTCGCACATGGCCACGTAACAGGTTTTACAGGCCCGGATGACGGCATCAATTTCCTCGCGGCTTTCAATAAAAAGTGTTCTCATTCGGTGTAAAGTTTTAAAGAACGGTGCGGTTGCCCAGCTGTTCGCTCAGGCTTTTGGCCACTTTCTTTAGGTTGATGTGTTGATTTTGATAGTCCATCAGCAGCTCCCAATTTTGGTCGGTGGCGGCTTTGCCAATGTGGTTTTCCAGATCTTTCAGTAGGTGGCGGACTTTACTTAGTTTGTATTCCTGCACTATTTTGGGTACAAGCAAATCCAGTATTTCATGCTCCTCTTCAACAAAAGCGCCGCCTTTTTTCCAGCGTTTGCTTTCGATGTATTTTTCGGCAAGCAAGTCGGTTGCCAGTTGGCTTATTTGCGGATCGGGGTGATTGATAAAATAGTTTTGCGGGTTGAAAGCGGCGTTGCCAACCTGTTCGGCAAACAAGCCGAGCACCCGGTTTATCAGTTCATTATCCGAGGTCAGTCCATCGTTCTCCAGCTCAAGCAGCACATATTCGCCAATCGTTAGCGGAACGGGCTGGCCGTTTTCGTCTTCCGTTTCAAAAGTTTCCTCGCCAAAATATTTCAATAGGATTCGAATAATCTCTCGCTCCTCCACTTCGCAGGTAAATTGCTGTTTGAGCGGCTCAATAAACGGTGCCGGAACTTGCGGGCGAACGTCGGGCGGAAACGAAGGCTCCCACTGCGGCGGGTAATTCTGGTCGCGGTAGTTTTTTTTCTGAAGCTCTTCGGTTTGCTTTTGAATAATTTTGCGCACCTGCTCGTAAAGCACTTCCTCCTGCACATCCATCAGGCGGCTGCAATCCTGTATGTAGATGGAACGCGTAATGGCATCGGGAACCAGGGCAATCGTACGCACAATATCGTTTACCAGGCGGGCCTTTTCAATGGGGTCGTTTTCAACGCCCTTCATCAGCAGCTTTGTTTTAAAGCGGATGAAGTCGGTTTCGTTGGCGGCAATGTATTCGGTGAGCTGGGTGGAGCTCATGGACTTGCTGAACGAGTCGGGGTCGTGGCCATCGGGCAGCAGCAGCACTTTTACGTTTACACCTTCTTCGAGCACCAAATCGATACCGCGCAACGAAGCTTTAATGCCGGCTGCATCGCCATCGTAGATAATGGTAATGTTGGGGGTGAAGCGTTTAATGAGGCGGATTTGGTCGTGGGTAAGCGCCGTTCCCGACGACGCCACCACGTTTTCAATCCCAGCTTGGTGCATCGAAATCACGTCGGTATAGCCTTCCACCAGGTAACACTTATCCAGCCGGCTAATGTCGCGCTTGGCTTGGTAAATACCGTACAGCACCCGGCTTTTGTGGTAAATTTCCGATTCGGGCGAGTTGAGGTATTTGGCAACGGTTTTGTCGTTTTTTAGGGTCCGGCCCCCGAAGGCAATTACCCGCCCTGCAATGTTATGAATGGGGAACATGACCCGGCCTGCAAAGCGGTCGCGCTCCCAATCGTCGCGTTTAATGGTGAGGCCGGTTTTTTCGAGGAACTCTATTTTGTAGCCGTTCAGTTGTGCCGCTTCGCTGAATACATTTTTCCCGTCGGGGCAAAAACCGAGTTCAAACCTGCGGATTATGTCGTCGCGAAGGCCGCGCTCGCGAAGATAGCTGAGCCCGATTGTACGGCCCTCGGTTTCATCGTGCAGGTAGCGTGTAAAGTATTTTTGTGCCCAGCCCGAAACAATCATCATACTCTCGCGGTCGTCTTTTTGCTTGAGCTGTTCGGGGCTTTCTTCCTCTTCTTTCACCTCGATGTGATACTTTTTGGCGAGCCATTTCAGCGCTTCGGGATAGGTGAGCGACTCGTGTTCCATAATAAAGTTGACCGAGTTGCCGCCTTTGCCGCAGCCAAAGCATTTAAAAATACCCTTGGCCGGCGAAACGGTGAACGAAGGTGTTTTTTCGTTGTGGAAGGGACAGTTTCCGAGCATGTTCACCCCGCGTCGCTTCAGGGTAACAAATTCGCCGACGACTTCCGAAATCTCGGCGGCGTCAATAATCCGATCGATGGTAACTTGGTCAATCATTACCCGCAAAAGTAGTAAAATTGAGCTTTTACCCTGGCCAAAAGTTGAGCCCTTCGCTTCAACTTTTCAACAGCTGTTTTCCTTCAAACTAAACCAACAACAAAAAAGCCGATAAAGCGGTAATAATAAACACAAACGAGCGGTAAGTTTTTTCGGGGAGCACTTTTACCAGGCGGATTCCGAGCCAGGCGCCCAGGCCAATGGCCGGAAGGGTAAGAATATCGAGGGTGAGGGTGTGCCAGGTAATGGTTTTCCAGACAAAGAGGTGCAGCGGAAACTTCGTAAAATTGACAATGAAGAAGAACCAGGCCGAAGTACCGATAAAACTGTTTTTGGGCAGGTGCATCGCCAGCAGGTAAATGGCAAAAATGGGGCCGGCCACGTTGCCAATCATGGTGGCAAAGCCGCCCAGTACGCCCATGCCGGCAGCAAACCACCACTGGTCCGGGAAAACCTGCTGGTTTTTACGGCGGTCGCGCCACAACATCAGGCCAATGCAAAAGAAAACCAAAACGGCGATAATGTTCTTAAACTGCTCGTCGTTAACCAGCTCGCCCACCCAAAGTGCCAAGCCGATCCCGAGAAAAGCCCAAGGAATAACTTTGAGCACGTAGGCCCATTGCGCGTGCCGCCGGTAGTACAACACGCCAAACAGGTCGGCCATCATAAGGATGGGAAGCAAAACACCGGTGGAAGATTTGCCGCCGAAAATGAGGGCCAGCACCGGCACCACAATCATGGATACGCCCGGAACGCCGGCTTTCGACATCCCCGAGAACAGGGCGCACATAAATAATAAGGCCCATTGCCACAAGTTGAGGTCGAGAAACGAAATGTCCATGCTGTTTGTTTTGGTGGGCTAAAGATAGGCAGAATGGCCATTCGGCCCACACCGGGGCTTATTCCTTGCCTTTGTTGCGCCAAAAACCTTGTTGGTTTGTTATCCGTCAGTCGGTGGGGCTTGGGCCGTAGCCGATGCCCCTTCGTTTTTTGCTGTCTGAGGCTGCGCCTTTTATCCCGGCCAGCCCGGCAAGCTTGTCAACCCGGTCAATCCTTTCAACCTAATTACCAGAAGAACCATTTCTTTTTATTTACCCTCTCCCAGTAACCGGGAACCCATTTCCAGCCTTTGGGCACTTCCTTCCAGTAGCCGGCTACCCAAATTTCGCCTTCTTTTTGTGGCACCCAGCCTGGCACTACCCACACGTACATTTTTTGTTCGCGCGCCCAAACCCAATGTCCGGGAATCAATACAAAACCGCTATCGGGTTTCGGGGGCGGAATCATGTATTGTGTTGGGGGCTGGGGTTTT
>JBKEAN010000112.1:0-8376 GCA_047972415.1 Mangrovibacterium sp. | reverse complement strand
GCCCGGACTTGCAATTGCTTTTTAAATTGGCCAAAGAAGGCGGTTTTGCCATGCCCGCTGTCAATGTTGTCAGCTCAAGTTCGGTGAACGCCGTGTTGGAAGCGGCCAAAGTGGTTGACTCTCCGGTGATGATCCAGTTTTCGAACGGCGGAGCCCAGTTTTATGCCGGAAAAGGCTTGAAATTGGACGGACAGCAAGCTCAAATCGCCGGCGCTATTGCCGGTGCCAAATACATTCACCAGGTGGCCGAGCTATACGGCGTTCGCGTGGTGTTGCATACCGACCATGCTGCCAAAAAATTGTTGCCTTGGATTGACGGTCTGCTCGATGCCGGCGAAAAGTTCTTTGCTCAAACCGGAAAACCCTTGTTTTCCTCTCACATGATTGACCTGTCGGAGGAACCAATCGCTGAGAATATTGAAACCTGTAAAAAGTACCTGGCCCGCATGGCCAAAATCGGGATGACCCTGGAAATTGAATTGGGTGTAACCGGTGGCGAAGAAGATGGGGTTGACAACTCGGATGTTGATAATGCCCTGCTTTATACGCAGCCCGAAGAGGTGTCGTTCGCCTACGAAGAGCTGCTGAAAATAAGCCCCAACTTTACCATCGCCGCTTCGTTTGGTAATGTTCACGGTGTTTACAAGCCGGGTAACGTCAAATTGACGCCGAAAATCCTGGATTCGTCCCAAAAATACATTGTGAAAAAATTCGGTTTGACCGAAGCCCACCCTGTAAATTTTGTATTCCACGGTGGCTCTGGTTCAAGCCGCGACGAAATCCGCGAAGCCATTTCGTACGGTGTTATTAAAATGAATATCGACACCGATACGCAATGGTCGTACTGGGATGGTATCCGAGCTTACGAAGCCGCTAACCATGCGTATTTGCAAGGCCAAATCGGCAACCCCGAGGGCGACGATAAGCCGAACAAAAAGTACTACGATCCGCGCGTTTGGGTGCGCAAAGCAGAAGAAGCAACCGTTGCCCGCCTGAAAACTGCCTTTGAAGATTTAAACTGCATTGGCCGTAATTAAGCAATAAGGCAGAATAACAAATTATTAAAGCTCTCCGGTGTCCGGAGGGCTTTTTTTGTTTTCAAACTAAAGTGAATATTTTTACAGCCATACGACCGATTTATAATTTGGAGAGGGTATTTTGTAATAAATTTAAGTTTTAGGGCATGACAGAAAAGCAAAAAGGCGGTAGGGCCGAGTTTTCAAGTAAATTTGGCATAATCGCAGCGGCAGCCGGCTCGGCGGTTGGCTTGGGCAATATTTGGAAGTTCCCGTACATCACCGGGGTTTATGGAGGCGCTGCTTTTTTGTTTGTGTATCTAGGTTTTATTGCCGCTATTGGCTTGCCTGTTATGCTCTCGGAGCTTATCATCGGGCGAAAATCCCGGAAGAACCCCTATGGAGCCTTTAAAAAGCTGGCTCCGAATTCGGCTTGGCCCGTTGTTGGCCTGCTGGGGGTTGGCGCGGCCTTTATGATTCTGGCCTTTTACGGCGTAGTGGCTGGTTGGGCGGTCGAATATGTTGTGCTAGCTGCGGGCAATGGATTCAAGTCGCAAAGCCCCGACCAGTTGTCGGTCATGTTTTCCAATTTTATCGAAGCGCCGTTCCGCCCGGTTATTTATCAGCTTATCTTCATGTTCCTGACCGCCCTGATTGTTTTTTTCGGGATTAAAAACGGGATTGAAAAGAGCGCAAAGATAATGATGCCCTTTCTGGTGCTGATTATTCTTGTTTTGGATGTACGAGCCATCACCTTGCCTGGAGCAGGGGAGGGATTGAGGTTCTTGTTCCATCCCGATTTTTCCAAGCTTACCGGTGAAGGGATTTTGAGTGCATTGGGTCACGCTTTCTTTTCGCTTAGTTTGGGCATGGGTACACTGATTACCTACGGCTCGTATATTGACAAAAAGAACAACCTGATCAATACGGCCTTGAACGTAACCATTGCCGACACGCTTATTGCTATTTTGGCAGGGATTGCCATCTTTCCGGCAGTATTTGCTTTTGGTATAGAGGCCAGCAGTGGGTCGGGGCTGGTGTTCATTACGCTGCCCAATGTGTTTCAGCAAATGCCCGGTGGTTACTTCTTTTCTATTTTGTTTTTTGTTTTGCTTGTTTTGGCGGCGCTTACCTCATCCATTTCTATTTTAGAGGTTGTGGTAGCCTATTTTCACGAAGAGCTGAAGATGAAGCGCAAGCTGGCAACCGTTTTTGCAGCGGTCATTATTTCGCTGCTGGGAATTATTTGCTCGCTGTCTATGGGGATATTTAGTCATTATAAATTCTTCAACTTAAATTTCTTCGATTTGCTCGATTGGATTTCGGCCAACTTGATGTTGCCCTTGGGAGGGCTCTTTATCTCGCTGTTTATGGGCTGGAAGTTTGGGCGGAAAAGGATAAAAGAAGAAATTGAAAAAGGAGGGAGCATTTCCGGCTTTTTCCTTTCGGTATTCCTGATACTAGTTCGGTTTATTGCGCCAATTGCCATTGCCGTTGTGTTTTTGCGCGGAATTGGCTTGTTGCAAATTTAGCTGTTGACTTGTATCGATATTTGACGTAAATTTCAGGAAGTCAAAATTCTATGAAGTTTCGTCAGCTTTTAAAAGAATATTTCTCTTTTTCGCGCGGCGAGCGAATTGGATTAGCCGTGCTCCTTGTGTTGATTCTGTTGGTTATAATTGCGAATCAGCTTGTCTTTTATTTCGAACGGCCACTGGCTCCCGACCGGGAACGATTTGAACAACTGGTGGCCGGTTACGAAGAAGCACAGGCATTGGAGGACAAAAAACTGAGCCTGTTCAATTTTGATCCCAATACCATCGATTCGGTCACATTCTTTCAGATCGATTTGCCTCAGCGTGTCAAACGCAATTGGTTGAATTACCGGAGACATGGCGGAACAGTCCGAAAAAAAGAAGATTTCAGGCGAATTTACGGGATGAATGATTCGCTTTACCAGCGCATTGAACCTTATTTGGTGCTGTTGTCCGAAGCAACACCCACCGATAAATACAACAAACCGACAATAGTTAGCCCTCAAAAACGAACTGGCAGTGGGATTGAACCCGATGAGAAATCGGTGGCGCCGGCTACAGCCAAAACACCTGTGGCGATGCCCCGGGTCGAACTAAACCATGCAACGGTTGAAGAGCTTGAAGCTTTACCGGGAATTGGCCCTACCTTGTCGCAACGGATTGTCAAATACCGCGATTTGCTTGGCGGATTTTCATCTGTTGACCAACTTGGCGAAGTGTATGGCCTGAAGCCTGAAGTTATCGATTTGAACCGAAACCGGCTGGTTGTCGATACAATTCAAATCCGAAAGCTCGATCTTAACTTTTTGACAGTGGAAGAGTTGGCAAAACACCCGTATTTAAATTTTAGAGAAGCCCGAAAAATAGTTGATTTCCGAAGTAAAAACGGCTATATTAGCAACAAGTACCAATTATTGAACGATTCGGTTATCGCCGAGAAGTTGTTTCGGAAATTGGTTGTTTATTTGAAATAGTGATTCTTTTCCGATATCAGAACTTGCATGTTCAGTATCTTTTAAAGGCTTATGTGTAAAAAAACAGGTAGAAGTTTGATAAGTATGTAGGAATTTCTAACTTTGCGGCTCGAAAAAAATAAACACATAAAATTTATAAATATGATCGTTATTCCGGTGAAAGAAGGCGAAAATATCGAAAGAGCCCTGAAAAGATTCAAAAGAAAGTTCGAAAAGACTGGTGTAGTGAAAGAATTGCGCGAAAGACAAGCGTTTACAAAGCCTTCGGTAGAACGGCGTGCTGAAGTAAAAAAAGCGGTCTATATTCAACAATTGCAACGTCAGGACGACTAAAAATAACGTCTGGTTCCTGGTTGCTAAATTTTAGGGTTTATGACCTATCAGGAATCGTTTCTGAATTATTTGAGGTTCGAAAAGAGATGCTCGGACCACACCATTGTTGCCTATAAAAAAGACCTCGATCAGTTTGAAAAATTTTTATTCAAAGCGGTCGGGGATTTTAACATTCTGACGGTTGGTAATAAAACAATTCGGCTTTGGGTTGTTGACTTGATGGAGCAACAGATGAGCCCCAAAACAGTTGGCCGGAAGATAACCACGCTGAAATCGTTTTATAAGTTTCTGATGCGTGAAGAATTGATTGAAGCAACCCCAATGGACGCAGTTGTATTGCCGCGTGTCCCCAAAAAAATACCCCAATTTGTTGCCGAAGAAAGCCTGCATTGCCTGCTGGATAACGGCTTTTTTGGGCGTGACTTTGAAGGAGTGAGAGATAAATTGATTGTCAGCCTCTTTTACGATACAGGGATACGCTTGTCTGAACTGGTGAATTTAAAAGATTCGGATATTCTTCAACATGAAACGTTGATTCGTGTTTTAGGTAAAAACAACAAAGAAAGGATTGTTCCTTATCCCAAAAGTTTGAATAGCCTGATTGTAGAATACCAAGTCATGAGAAACAACACGTTCGAGAGACCCTTTACACGCTTATTGGTTACAGGCAAAGGAAAACCGGTGTATCATAAGCTGGTTTACCGGGTTGTGCATAAAAGCCTGGCCTTGGTAACCCCGCTCGAGAAAAAAAGCCCCCATATCCTGCGCCATACCTACGCAACGCATTTGTTGAACCGGGGCGCAGATTTGAATGCGGTGAAAGAATTGCTCGGACATGCAAACCTTGCAGCTACCCAGGTGTACACACATACATCCACAGAAAAATTACAACGTATTTACAAACAAGCTCACCCCAGGGCTTAATAAACACAGGAGGATTAAGTTATGATTATTAATGTTAATGCCATTCATTTTTCTGCAGATCAAAAACTAGTTGATTTTGCAACAAAGAAAATCGCAAAACTGGATCAGTTCTTTGATGGTATTATATCCGGTGAAGTAATTTTGAAAGTTGAAAAGCCCGAAGCGGCAAACAATAAAGTAGCAGAAATTAAGATTTCTATCCCCTCATCCGATTACCTGTTTGCCAAAAAACAAGCCGATTCATTCGAAGAAGCAATTGATTTATGTATCGACGCGCTTAAAAAACAGCTTACCAAGAGTAAAGAAAAACTCAAAGAAAAATAATTCTAAAAATTCCACTTGGTGTTGTGTCGGAATTAAAAATATTTATACATTTGCAAACCCTTTTCGAGAAACAGCTTTTGTGGGTTAAATACACAGAAAAACAGAACCGGACAACGGCAAAAAACGTCGAAATTTGGTTTGTTCGAGAAGGTTAAGTGAATGTTGTGCCGGATTAGCTCAGTTGGCCAGAGCACGTGATTTGTAATCTCGGGGTCCACAGTTCGAATCTGTGATCCGGCTCGCAAAAGCAAGTTTTTGGAAGGTTACAAGGGTAGAAGATTAGAGCGGTTTACCCGAAGCTATTTCAAAAAAAAAGTTCTTTTAAAATATTGAGGAATAAAAAGTTGAATGAATATCAGTGTCAGGATAGTTAACCGTGATACTTTAAAATTCGAATGTTCCGATTGGGGGAGATACCAAAGTGGCCAACTGGGGCTGACTGTAACTCAGCTGACTATCGTCTTCGTAGGTTCGAATCCTGCTCTCCCCACAAAACAAGTTGGAAGTTTAAAGTGAAGAATAGGGTAACTTGAAACTGTAAACTGAAAACTTTATAAGTTGCGGGAGTAGCTCAGCTGATAGAGCATTAGCCTTCCAAGCTAAGGGTCGCGGGTTTGAATCCCGTCTCCCGCTCATTTTTTTTGAAAACGAATGATGTTGCCGTGGTAGCTCAGGGGTAGAGCGCATCCTTGGTAAGGATGAGGTCGTGAGTTCAATTCTCATCCTCGGCTCAGATTGAAATTATATAAAATTTAAAATTCTTATTTGTTATGGCTATAGAACATTTTATTAGGGATAAGGACCATGTGACCATTGGTACCATTGGCCTCGTTGACCACGGTAAAACAACCCTGACTGCTGCAATTACATCAGTATTGGCAAAAAAAGGTCTTTCAGAAGTAAAATCTTTTGCTTCTATCGACAGCGCACCTGAAGAAAAAGAGCGCGGTATCACTATTAACACTGCTCACGTTGAGTACCAAACGTTAACCCGTCACTATGCACACGTAGACTGTCCGGGTCACGCCGACTACGTTAAAAACATGGTAACCGGTGCTGCTCAAATGGACGGTGCTATCATCGTAGTAGCTGCTACCGATGGACCGATGCCTCAAACTCGTGAGCACATCCTGTTGGCTCGTCAGGTAAACGTACCCCGTCTGGTTGTTTTCATGAACAAAGTGGACATGGTTGAAGACGAAGAATTGTTGGAATTGGTTGAAATGGAAGTACGCGAACTGCTTTCGTTCTATAACTTCGACGGCGATAACACTCCGGTTATTAAAGGTTCTGCATTGGGTGCACTGAACGGCGAACCACAATGGGAAGATAAAGTAATGGAATTGATGGACGCTTGCGACACTTGGATTCCACTGCCTCCGCGTGACATCGACAAACCATTCCTGATGCCGGTTGAAGACGTATTCTCAATCACAGGTCGTGGTACTGTTGCTACAGGTCGTATCGAAACTGGTTTGGTTCACACAGGCGACGAATTACAATTGATTGGTTTGGGTGCCGAAGGCCGTAAAACAGTTTGTACCGGTGTTGAAATGTTCCGTAAAATTTTGGATGACGGACAAGCTGGTGACAACGTAGGTTTGTTGCTTCGTGGTGTGGATAAAAAAGAAATCAAACGTGGTATGATTCTGGCAAAACCAGGCTCAATTACTCCGCACAAAAGATTCAAAGCAGAGGTTTACGTATTGAAAAAAGAAGAAGGTGGTCGTCACACCCCGTTCCACAACAAATACCGCCCTCAATTCTACCTGCGTACATTGGACGTAACCGGTGAAATTTCACTGGAAGAAGGTCGCGAAATGGTTATGCCAGGCGATAACGTTTCAATTAACGTAGAACTGATTTACCCGGTAGCATTGAACGTAGGTCTTCGTTTCGCAATCCGCGAAGGTGGTCGTACAGTAGGTGCCGGTCAGGTAACAGAAATCTTAGACTAATACTTCGGTATCAGATAAATTTGAAAGAAAGTCCCGAGTCCGTTGGATTCGGGACTCTTTTCGGATGAAACCCGACGGGGGTTTTTTGTTGTATATAAAGAGGTAAGTTCGATTCTTACTCATCCACACAACTTATTAAAACGGTTAGAATGAAACTTAAACTATATTTCGAAGAGGCATACAATGAGCTGGTTCATAAGGTGAGTTGGCCTACTTGGAAAGAGTTGCAAAATAGTGCATTTGTTGTAATGGTTGCTTCCTTTATCATAGCACTTGTTGTATTCGTAATGGACATCTCGTTCGAGAACATTATGAACTTAGTGTACAGTTTATTTTATTAATACGATTGTAGATTCAGAATGAGCGAAAACGTCAAAAAATGGTATGTTCTCAGAACCGTCGGAGGAAAAGAGAAGAAGGTGAAGGAATATATCGAAAACGAAATTGCAAATGCTGGACTTCAAGAGTACATTTCGCAAGTTTTAATTCCAACTGAAAAAGTCTATCAGATCCGCAACGGTAAGAAAATTAGCAAAGAGCGAAACATTCTTCCCGGGTATCTGATGATTGAGGCAGCTCTTGTAGGTGAGATTCCGCATATGTTGAAAAATATTTCCAACGTAATCGGATTCTTAGGTGACACCAAAGGGGGCGAACCGGTACCCATGCGTTTGTCCGAAGTAAACCGGATTTTAGGTCGGGTTGATGAAATGGCAGAAGCAGGCGTCGAGGTGAACATTCCTTACGTAGTTGGCGAAACGGTGAAAGTGACCGACGGTCCTTTTAACGGATTCAAGGGCGTCATTGAAGAAATCAATGAAGAGAAGAAGAAGTTAAAAGTGATGGTCAAAATTTTTGGACGAAAAACACCTTTGGAACTTAGCTTTATGCAAGTTGAAAAGGAGTAGTAATCTTTATTATTAATTATTATGGCTAAAGAAGTTGCTGGATTAATCAAATTACAAATTAAAGGGGGTGCAGCTAACCCTTCACCTCCAGTTGGACCAGCATTGGGTAGCAAAGGGGTTAATATCATGCAATTCTGCAAGCAGTTCAATGGCCGAACTCAGGATCTTGCTGGCAAGGTTCTTCCGGTTATTATTACTGTTTATGCAGACAAATCGTTTGATTTTGTAATTAAACAACCCCCAGTAGCCATTCAATTGTTAGAAATTGCCAAATTAAAATCAGGCTCAGCCGAACCACATGCAAAAAAAGTAGCAAAAGTTACTTGGGCGCAAGTGCAGCAAATTGCTGAAATAAAAATGGCCGACCTGAACTGTTTTACTTTGGAATCTGCTATGAAAATGGT
>JBKEAN010000111.1:0-8597 GCA_047972415.1 Mangrovibacterium sp. | reverse complement strand
TGGCATCAACTGCCGGGACCCATTTCGACGCCGGTAGTCCCGAAGCCACCGCCCCGACTCAACGCCTCAGTTGCCGGCCCGACTTCATGTTACTGCTTTACCCGGTTATCAGCATGGATGAAGAGATTGGGCACATGGGTTCGCGCAAGAACCTGATTGGCGAGACCAACGACTGGAAATTGGCCCAACCATTCTCGAACGAAATGCACGTAAGCGCAGACACACCGCCCGCCTTTATGGTTTTGGCCGACGATGACCGCGGTGTAGTACCCGAAAACTCAATCCGTTTTTACCAGGCCATGAAGAAATATAATGTACCCGCCGAAATGCACATTTTTACCAAGGGTGGACATGGCTTTGGTATGCGAAAAAACGGATTGCCCGTTGAACAGTGGCCAAATCTGTTTGTGCAGTGGATGAAATCGATGAAAGTTATTGACTGACATTGATTCACGGTACTTTTAAATTGTAATAACGAAGCAACAACTTTGGCTTATTTACAAATTATCATTCAGCAAGCAGCAATCGTAAAAGTTTACCAATTACCCTTATTACGCCACTTATAAAAACATGCGCTTTTATAAGGTAATAATTAGATGTATGAATTATTTCGTATAATTTGTGCAATTTGTAAACATTTACTTTTTCCAGTGTCCCCTTCAATTTTTAACCTGGGGCACGTATCATTAAAACCAGGTACCCGTTCCATTTAATCTGTTAGTATGAATACCCGAAAACATCCCGTCGATATTTTTGCCTTTTGCCCCAAATGCGGCTCACCCGGTTTCGAAACAACGGGGCCCCGGTCAAAACGCTGCGCCAATTGCTCGTTCAATTATTTTTTTAATACGGCGGCAGCAGCCAGTGCCCTTATTTTTGATGCCGAAGGCCGGTTGATGCTGACCCGCCGTGGCATTCACCCGCACAAGGGTAAGCTTGATTTGCCGGGCGGGTTTGTGGAATACAACGAGTCGGCCGAGGAAGCCATAAAACGCGAACTGTACGAAGAGTTGGGTGCCGAAGTGTCAGAAATCAGTTATTTCGGCACCTTTCCGAACCAATACGAGTTCTCGGACATGATTGTACATACGCTCGATTCTACCTTTATTATTAAGTTGAAATCGCTCGACAAGCTGAAACCGCAGGATGATGTAGCTGGTATTGAATTTTGGCCAGTTCGGGAAATTAATATAGACGATATTCAGTTTCGCTCCATGCAGGCTACCATCCGCCTTTTGCAACAACCAAAAAAATGAAACTAAGTATGAACACAATAATTACACAACGCCTGGCAAAACTTCGTTCTAAAATGAAACAACTTGGGTTAGATGCCTGGTACCTTTCGGGCACCGATCCGCACCTGAGCGAATACTTACCCGCTTACTGGCAGGTACGCAGCTACATAAGCGGCTTTACCGGTTCGGCTGGTTTTATGCTAGTAACCGCTAACGAAGCTGCCCTATGGACCGATTCGCGCTACTTTTTGCAGGCAAACGAACAACTGATGGAAACCGGAATCCGCCTAATGAAACTACGGGTTGAAGGTACACCCGATGTAGCCGAATGGTTAAATTCGGTTTTGCAGGAAGGGCGCACCGTAGGAACCGATACGGCTTGCCTGTCGGTAAACCAGTTTCAACAGTTGAAGGCTTCATTTTCGGACTTCAACCTAAACCTGCAAAACTGCGGCGATTTAATGGAAAAAGTTTGGACCAACCGGCCGGAGTTGCCAACCAGCCCTGTTTTCGAACACGAGCTATGCTATACCGGGCAAAGCCGTTCGGCGAAAATTAATTTACTCCGCCACGAAATAAAGATGGCCGGTGCCCAAACAATTTTACTTGGCGCACTCGACGATATTGCCTGGGTATTTAACCTGCGCGGAAACGATATTTCGTACAACCCGGTATTTGTATCGTTTGCGCTAATTGGCCAAAGCTCGGCAACGCTTTACCTGAATCAACAAAAAATACCTGCTACACTAGCCAATAAATTAAAGGCCGAAGGGGTTGAACTAAAAGATTACCCTGCTATTTATACCGATTTAAACCGGTTAGAAGGCACCATTCTTTTCGATCCAGACAGAACCAACCAGGCATTAAACGAAGCCATTTCACCGACAACAAAAAAACTAAAACAGCTTTCGGCAGCGGCAGTACTTAAAGCAATAAAAACGCCGCACGAGCTGGAAATGATAAAAATAGCTATGCAAAAAGATGGCGTAGCAATGGTAAAATTTTTGTTTTGGCTCGAACAAAATACAGGCAAAACTACCTTTAACGAATACGATGTACTGTTAAAACTTGAAGAATACAGGGCAGGGCAGGAACATTTTATGGGAAGCAGCTTTCACGCCATTGTGGGTTACAACGCAAATGGTGCGGTAGTTCACCGCTCGGTTACGCCCGAAACCGCAGCCGAAATTGGAACCGACGGTATTTTACTCGTCGATTCGGGTGGGCAATACCTCGAAGGAACAACCGATATTACCCGAACCATTTGTTTAGGCAAACCCAATGCGCTGGCAAAAGAAGACTTCACCTTGGCACTGAAAGGAACTATTGGTTTAGCCGATTTAAAGTTCCCCGCAAACACCATCGGTAGTAACCTCGATTTGGTTGCCCGCCATGCGATGTGGCAACACGGGCGCAATTACGGGCACGGCACAGGGCACGGTGTTGGCTTCTTTCTGAATGTACACGAAGGCCCTATGAGCATACGCCAGGAGTACAACAACCGTGTAATTGAACCCGGAATGGTACTTTCTGACGAGCCGGCCTTTTACCGCGAGGGCCACTGGGGAATCCGTACCGAAAACCTAATTGCCTGTACCGAGTGGCAAACTAATGCCTACGGCCGCTTCCTTCAGTTTGAAACGCTTACCCTTTGCCCCATTGATACCAGACTGATTGATAAAAGCTTGCTGTACGAATGGGAAATAGCTTGGTTAAACTATTACCATCAGCGTTGTTATAACGAACTTTTGCCTGCACTTAGCCCCATTGAAAAAGCCTTTTTAAAGAAAATAACAGAAGCTATTTAATGCAGTATTGCGCATTCGCGAATGCGTTTTTAGGGGATATAATAAAAAAGACTTTCCGTAGCAGGAAAGTCTTTTTTATTGTAAGTGAAGCAACGGGTGCTTAATCGTTCATCGAAATCAGGAACTCTTCAATCGAAGCCGTTTTCATAATCCGATCTTTAATGAATTCCATCGCTTCCAGCGAATTCATATCGGCCAGGTAATTGCGCAACACCCAAATTTTGCTCATTATTGGCTTTGGCAGCAATAAATCTTCGCGGCGCGTGCTCGACGATACAATGTCCACAGCGGGGAAGATTCGTTTATTGGATAATTTTCGGTCGAGCTGCAATTCCATGTTACCGGTTCCTTTAAACTCTTCAAAAATCACTTCGTCCATTTTCGATCCGGTTTCGGTGAGCGCTGTTGCCAGAATGGTGAGCGAGCCGCCTTCTTCCACGTTACGGGCAGCGCCGAAGAAACGTTTGGGTTTGTGCAGAGCATTGGCATCAACACCGCCCGAAAGTACTTTTCCGGAAGCAGGGGCCACGGTGTTATAGGCACGGGCCAGGCGGGTAATCGAGTCGAGCAGAATAACCACATCGTGTCCGCATTCAACCAAGCGTTTTGCTTTTTCGAGTACCATACCAGCCACTCGAACATGGCGTTCGGCGGGCTCGTCAAAGGTTGACGAAATAACCTCGGCATTTACACTGCGGGCCATATCGGTTACCTCTTCCGGACGCTCGTCAATCAGCAAAACAATCATATAAACTTCGGGGTGATTGGCTGCAATTGCATTGGCAATCTCCTTCAGTAACATGGTTTTACCGGTTTTTGGCTGGGCAACAATCAAGCCACGCTGTCCTTTCCCAATAGGGGAGAAGAGGTCGACTACGCGGGTCGACAGGTTGTCGTGTCCGTTTCCAATCAGGTTGAATTTCTTGTTCGGGAAAAGCGGCGTGAGGTGATCAAACGGAACGCGGTCGCGAATGTAGTCTGGCGTGCGGCCGTTGATGGTTGTAACCTTAATCAGCGGGAAATATTTTTCACCTTCTTTGGGCGGACGGATGGTTCCGGTTACCGTATCTCCGGTTTTCAGGCCGAATAGTTTAATCTGCGATTGCGAAACATAAATATCATCCGGCGAATTCAGGTAGTTGTAATCGCTTGAGCGAAGGAACCCGTAGCCGTCGGGCATAATTTCCAGCACACCGGCATTGGTTGCAATACCTTCAAATTCGTAAGCTTTTTCTTGTTGCTGCTGGTTTTGATTTGAATTTGAATATTGCTGTTTTGGTTTATTTTGGTTCTGCCCTTGTTGGTTTTCGCGGTTTTCCCACTTTTTATTTTTTTGGAAATCCTGCTTTTTAAACTCTTTTTGCTGTTCGCGGGAAAACTCGCGCTTGGCTTCCTGAGCCTGATTGGTGGATTGGTCCGGAGCTTGGCCTGGTGAATCATTGTCGCCAGCAACTGCTTCGGGACTTGCTTCTTCAATCGGTTTTTCGGCAGCTTGTTTTTCTACTTTATCGAAATTGAACAGATCCGGTTTTTTCTCGGTTTCTTTTTGTTCTTCGGATTCGCGGATTCGTTGCCGACGGGCAAAATCGAACGCCGATGCGGCCTTGATAACTACGGCTGTACGCCTGCGTTTTCGTGGCTCATCGCCTTCTTTTTCGGTATCGGAAGTTTCGGGGGTTGATGCTGTATTTTGTTTAACATCATTGTCACCCGGAACTGGTTTAGGGCTTACTTTATTCTCTTTTCCAAGAGTTGATTTTTTTTCGGAAGCCAGAATTGCTTGCGTGTCGAGGATTTTATAAATCAAATCCTGCTTTTTAAAAGATTCTACTTTTTTGATTTTAAGCTCCTTAGCTATTTCCCTCAAGTCGGGAAGCAACTTTCTGCTTAATTCAATAATATCGTACATATAGTGTAAATTAATTTGCAGACCAACAGAATTATCTGGAGAAGTAATTTGATAAAAAGGACTATGAGTTTGGATTTGTCGATTTCGACTTGCGAAATAACGCTGCAATAATAAGGAATAACTGACGAATACCAAAATTTTCTGCTTTTTTTAAAGAATACCTGAGTAATAGTTAAAAATAGTTCAAAAACCGAAAACTAAAAAAGTGCCAAAATGGCTCGTTCATGAGCTGGGAACGTCACTTTAGGGCCTAAAATGAGCTCTTCACCAAATAGCCCCTTTTTTTTGACCGATTACGATCTTTAATATTTACTTTTGCCCCGGTGAACAATACGATTGCTTGACGGTTTTTAACACACACTAGAGAACTTAAGAGCTTTGTATTATCTATAACTAAACTAAAACCCCTCATGCGGCAGCTTAAGATAACCAAACAAGTTACGAATAGAGAAACCGTGTCCCTTGATAAATATCTTCAGGAAATAGGGAAGGTGGAACTGCTTAGTGCTGAAAGAGAAGTGGAATTGTCCAAACGGATACGGGAAGGCGACCTTCAAGCCTTGGAGGAAATGATTAAAGGAAACCTTCGCTTTGTAGTTTCGGTTGCCAAACAGTACCAAAACCAAGGGCTAAGTTTACCCGACCTGATTAACGAAGGAAACCTGGGATTGATAAAAGCAGCACAACGTTTTGACGAAACCCGTGGGTTCAAGTTTATTTCGTATGCTGTTTGGTGGATTAGACAATCAATTTTACAAGCCTTAGCCGAACAAGCCCGCATTGTACGGTTACCGTTGAACAAAGTTGGCTCCATTGGCAAAATCAATCGCACCTTCTCTAAACTGGAACAAGAGTTTCAGCGTGAACCGACCCCGGAAGAGGTGGCAAGCATTGTGGAAATGTCGCCGGATTTGGTTGAAGAAGCCATGAAAGTTTCCAGTCACCATGTTTCGATGGATGCCCCGCTCCGCGACGAAGAGGATAGCAGCCTGTACGATGTAATGATGAACGATGAATCGCCAAGTCCGGACAATGGGTTGATAAATAGTTCGTTGAAAAAAGAGATTGAACGGACATTGTCTACATTGTCCGAGCGCGAAGCTGAAATCCTGCGGCATTATTATGGTTTAAGTGGCTATAGGCAACATACGTTGGAGGAAATTGGACTGATTTTTAATCTCACCCGGGAACGTGTCCGCCAACTCAGAGAAAAATCGATAAGAAAGTTGAAAAACAATTTTCGGAACCGCCTGCTTAGATCTTATTTGGGGCGATAATCTGGTACCGCTTATTCAGGTTATTTTTTCAGAAGTTGGCCTAAATGCTTACATTTGGGTTTAATTTTTGTTCACCATGCCCACACCAATAATTGCCCCATCAATTTTATCAGCCGATTTCAGCTGTTTAGGAAAAGACATTGAAATGCTGAATACCAGTGTTGCCGATTACATCCACTGCGATGTAATGGATGGCGTCTTTGTCCCGAATATTTCATTCGGCCTCCCGATTATTGAACAGGTGAGCCGGATAGCCACCAAACCGCTGGATGTTCATTTAATGATTGTTAACCCCGACAATTATGTTGATGCCTTCAAAAAAGCGGGCGCTTCAATTTTAACCGTTCATTACGAAGCGTGTACGCATTTACACCGGACAGTTGATAAAATAAAGAGTGCCGGAATGAAAGCCAGTGTTTGCCTGAACCCGCACACACCGGTTCATTTGCTCGAAGACATCATCGGCGATTTGGACATGGTGCTGCTCATGTCTGTAAACCCGGGATTTGGCGGACAAAAATTTATCGAAAATACGTACGCTAAAGTTGCCCGCTTGCGGGAACTAATTGATGCTGAAAACCCGGCTTGTTTAATAGAGGTAGATGGTGGGGTTAACTTTGAAACCGGTAAAAAATTACTGGATGCCGGTGCCAATGTTTTAGTTGCCGGAAGCTTCGTTTTTGGGGCCGATAACCCGGTGGATACTATCGCTAAACTCAAAAAAATGTAATTGACACCAAGTAAATAGGTTAATTGGGTTGCTCTTTGGCACTGCAATCGGTATTGCAACCGGCACAACCATCACAGCCCATACGCGATTGAGGCGACTAGTGGTGCGAGCCCGAAAACGTTTTCCAAAGGCGAAAGACAGCTACAAAAACTACTCCGGCAATAATAAGATATGTGGCAATTTCCTGAATCATCATTGTATTTTAACGAATAGGTTGTACCCTTTGTTTAGTTAATCAGAGCTTATTATAAAAGTTAGTCAAGCCATAAACCAACTGTCTTTTACTACCGAAAGTCTCACCCCTGAAAATCCCACTTTTTTTTGATGTAAATGAATGAACGGCAAAGGTAGCTTTGTTTTAAAATATGATGAAAAAAAAGCGAAATGCCCTGCAAACTCTGGCCTTTCGTTTATATTTGTACGATTAGAGACGAAGCTATGGAAGAATACAATGATCTGAGTAAGATTCAGGACGCGCTAGATTCACTACCCGATAATTTTAGTATTCTCGAAGAACAGATTGATGTTGAACTTCAAATGGAATACTTCGGATTTACCAAAGAGCGACGTAACAACCGCGCCATACGTAATTTTAAACTGGCCGAAAAGAAACTTTACAAGCCAGAGCTTACAGACCTGGAAAAAAAGCGTTTGCTGGTGCGCCTGGCCGGGCACGATAGAGTAGAGGCATTTCGTATTATCGAGCGTTTTCAGCAACAAGCAGAAGGCATGCTCCGTAACTGGGCCATTCTGGCCATTCAGGAGAGCCGAATGATTTTACAAAGCTCACTGCTCGACGAGCAGCAAGTGTTTATTTCGACCGGACTGGGTGGGAGAGGGCAAAACATCCGCTATTTTATCACCCTCCTGAAACAAAATGTTGACGAAGACTTTAGCAATACGCAAAAAAAACTGATTGAAACCGAATTCAGCTATTTTCTGAAAAAAAGCGAAGGCGAGCTGGAGCAAATCCGGTTCGAAAACGGGTTTGCACTCGGGTTATTTCTATTTCCGCTTAAAAAGAATTTACAGGATATTTTCCGCTCTTTTATCGACGAGTGCAATCAATACGGCAATTTTTTGCGCGAAGATGTCATCATTACTAATGTCAAAAAATTAAGCATCGACGAAATAAGGGCATTTTTGCTCGAAGAAATGCATCAACCTAAGGGTGATAACAACGAGAATAACTATGACACAGAACAAAATTAACCTGGCTTTGCAGGTACTGCCACAGGCCGAAGGCCGTAACAGCTACGAACTGGTTGACGCGGCGATTCGCGAAATTCAGAAATCGGGTTTGCGCTATAAAGTGTGCCCTTTCGAAACAGTTATTGAAGGAAACTACGACGAAGTTATGGCTTTGGTAAAGCGGGTTCACAAAGCCCTGGAACAAAACGGAACAAAAAAATGTATGACCTATATTAAACTACAAACTGTGTTTCAGGAAGATGTAAGCATTGATGATAAAATGCAAAAATACGAATGAAAAATGTGAATTTTTCGTTTGCGGTTTAGCGAATAAAAACTGTATATTTGCAGCGCTTTTAGCAAATGGCTCCGTAGCTTAATGGATAGAGCATCTGACTACGGATCAGAAGGTTGCAGGTTCGAGTCTTGCCGGGGTCACCTTACGGG
>JBKEAN010000110.1:0-6313 GCA_047972415.1 Mangrovibacterium sp. | reverse complement strand
GGCTACAGCCATAACTGGCGTGTACCACAAAGGGAAGGGGCGAATCATCGTTACATCAAGCAGGGCATCCTCCACATCGGCCAGTGGGGCAATATAGGCATCATTGCCGTATTGATTGGCGTTGGCGATGGTGACTGCAAAAAAACGTCCGTCAACTTCGTCGTCATCCAGTTTAAAGTTGGCTTCAACACCTTTAAAGTTGAAGAAGGTTTTCAGCACGTACCAAACGTAGCTTTTCAGTCCGCGCTGTTTACTGGTGGAAAAATGATGGGCAATCAGCGCATCAAAACCAAAGCCGGAGGTGCAGAAAAAGTAGTGATTGTTGAATGTGCCTGCATCAATGGTTCGAAATACACCTTTTCGCAGATAGCCCGGTATTTTGTCGATGGTGGCCGGTATTTTCAGCATGCGGGCCAAGCCGTTGCCGGAACCACGCGGAATATGTGCCAGGCGGCTGGAGCTATTTACCAGTGCCGAAGCCACTTCATTAAAGGTTCCGTCGCCACCGACTGACACAATTAGCTTTTCGGGTTCGTTCATCTTCTCGCGGGCCATTTCAAAGGCGTGGCCTTGGGCTTTGGTTATTTCGGAGTTGAACTCCATCCCTTTTTCCCTAAGTTTTCGGTTCAACAACTTGCAAAACTCCAGGTTATCTTTTGGTCCGGCTATCGGGTTGACGATAAATTCTATTGTTTGCGGCATCTATTCAGTCTTTTAACGGGTCATCATGTAAATATTGCACATAGGCTTTGGCAAAACGCATGAGCGAATCGACTTTCAGTGGCGCATGATTATAAAGGAATTCCTCTTTCCCAGCGTCGGTATTCATAAACCAAGCCACTTCGGGCGAAATAAATCCCCAGCCTTCACCCCGAAAGTAAAAGGCATAACTATCGTCAACCAGAAAATCCTTGGAGAGTAAGGAGCTTTTGTGTTCCCATCCCAATTGCTTCGTCAGCATGGGGCCAAAATCGTTTTGGTTGCCAATCCGCTCGCTGATAAAGCTGTCTTTCACAACGCCGCCAATCAGAATAAGTGGAATTTGGTAGGTCGCCGGTTCGGTCACTGTTGTGGGCCCGGGTTGCAGAGATGTGTGATCTGCTGTTATAACGACGAGCGTATTTTCCCAGAAGGGCATTTCTTTCAACCGGTCAATAAAAACGCCCACGCAACTGTCGGCGTAAGCAACCGTGTTCAGGTATTTGCTTTCAACCGAACTTGTCGGGAACTTGTTGTAGCCGGGCAAATCGAAGGGTTCGTGGGTGCTGATGGTATAGACCATGCTGAAAAAGGGTTCTTTTTCCTGCTTCAAATCGTCAACCATGCGTGCATACAAATATTCGTCAGGTACGCCCCATTTCTGTTTCAGTCCCAGATCGAAAGGGAAATCCGATTTTGAAACAATTTTATCAATCCCCGATTGGATCATTACCGCGCGGGTATTGTAAAAATTCACGTCGCCCCCATAGTAGAACGACATCGCGTAGCCGTGGTCGGCAAAGTAGCGCGGCAGGTAATCCAGTTTGGCCATTTTATCGGGAAATGCGAGCAGCGTGGTGCGGCTCATATCGGACGGAAAACCGCCAATCAAGGCCGACATTCCCTTGTCCGACCGGTTTCCGGTGGAATAAAACGAGCGGAAAGAGATGCCTTCTTTGCAGAACCCGTTCAAACGTGGGGTAATACCAGGTATTCCGCCCAAGGCTTCAATCACTTTGTTCGAGTAACTTTCCAGCATCACCAGAACAATGTTTACCGGCTTTCCCTCATTCGGGTATATCAGTTGCGGTGCGGTCAAGGCTTTTTTGTCGTGCGTTTCCAAAATGGTTTTAGCTTCGTCGCGCGACAGGTATTTTACTTCAATCCTGGCTTTCTTGTTTTTCATGACATCGTTCATGAAGTTCCAGAAGAAGTTGTAAGCAAACTGGTTGGCTTGCAAATGCTCGCTAAAATAAACTTTGCTGTGGTTGAGCGGAGCCCTATCGAATCCTCCGCGAATGGGAATAATTAAGGTCGCTGTAAGAAATAAAAGCACCGGAATGCCAAACCATTTCAGCCGCATTTCGGCCAGCTTTTTCAGCGGCAGCAATTTATTGTAACAATAGAAACTGAGCCACACAATAGCGCAGCACAAAATCGGGAATAGCAGCAGTTGCCACCAGCTCATGGAGGCGTAAATACCTCCGGGCGTTTCGAGGTACATCAGAAATTGGGCATTCAGGCGGCTGCCCCACGAAGGGTACAATCCGGCATCAGTCAATCCCAGTACTGTTAAAAATATCAAAACCAACAAGGTATAATATTTCAGCAGGTACGAACTGAAGCGGCTGGTGAAAACAAAACCCAAACTAAAAATAATGCCCGGAATCATGCTGAAATAACCGGCAACGGATAAATCCATGATAATTCCGTGACGAAAAATACCCCAGATGTCGCCTGCCGGAATGCCTTTCAGCGCCGGAAAATTATAGGCAACAAAAAAGATTTTGAAAGCCGTTAGAAACAGCAGCCAGAATAGGTAATATTTTAAAAATGAACCGATTACTTTTTTCATCGTGGATACGGGCTTTTTATGAAGACGGCAAAATTACAAAAAATCTGTAAAAGTCTCCTGCGGAAAAGCGCCCAAACCAAACAGGGCAAAATCGTATTTAACCGGATCATTTGGGTCGAAATGGCGGAGGTTTTCAGTCACTTCCAGCACTGCTCTCCAGTCGTCCTGGTTTCGGGTAAGCAGTCCGAGCTGACGGGCTTGGCGGCCGGTGTGCACATCGAGCGGCAATAGTAAATTGGCCATCGGAATGCCGGTCCAGATGCCGAAATCTACCCCGGCGTCATCCTTCCTGACCATCCAGCGCAAATACATATTCAGCCGCTTGGCCGAGGCATTTTTATCGATGTTCGAGAGGTGTTTTTGCGAACGTTTTTCGTGTGCGACTTCGTAAAACACAGTTCGAAAATTCCGCAAAGCTCCTGCTACCGATCCTTCTTTTAAATAGCCTTCGGTAAAAACGCTTTCGAGTCCACCGTGGTTTTTGTAAATATGCTGAAGTGAGCGCAAAAAAAAGATGCAATCAATTCCATTAAAAGTTCGGTGTTTAAAGCTTTCAAAATGAAGCCAGTCCCCTTCGCTGGTATCCATCAGGAAGCGGTACGGATCGTGCTCCATTCCTGCCATCAGCCGATGCGCATTTTTTATAATGGTGCTGCGTTGCCCCCAAGCGATGGTGGCAGCCAGAAAGCCGGCAATTTCGATGTTTTCTTTCTGCGCAAACTGTCGGGGAATTTGTATCGGGTCGGTTTCAATAAAACCGGGGCAATTGTACTGTCGCGTCTTTTCTTCCAGTAGCTTGAACGTTTCGGTTTCGCTTAAACGAGGAGCAGTAATGGTGGTCATTTTGTTGTCATTCATAGTCATTCAATAGTCATTCGGAGTCGTTGTTGTACGTAATCGCGTTGCCGCTAATAGCATCTTAGGAATTTCCTAACTAGGGAATTTTTTTTCCTAGCTAGGAAATCCGAATCCCCTAGCTAGGAAAAAAAATCGGCAAGGCACGAAATTGGAATTGCCTTCCTCGTTTTCCGGTAAACACAAATTGAGGGCGAAAGTTGAACCCGCCCGGGCCTTTGCGAAATAGCCGAACTTCGGGCAAAGCGACAAGCCCATATTCCTCAAACTTTTATATTTTTGCAGGCTTATAACTAAATGTGTACAAAATTACAACTCACAGATAAATATGGAGATTCCAAGTAAGTATAATTCGGCCGAAGTAGAAGACAAATGGTACAAATACTGGATGAAACAGGGTTATTTTAGCTCGGTTCCCGATGGGCGCGAACCCTATACCATTGTTATTCCGCCACCAAACGTAACCGGAGTGCTGCACATGGGGCATATGCTGAACAATACGATTCAGGATATTTTAACGCGCCGTGCCCGCATGTTGGGCAAAAACGCCTGCTGGGTACCAGGAACCGACCATGCCTCGATTGCCACCGAAGCCAAAGTGGTGAATAAACTGAAAGAACAGGGAATCTCGAAAAGCGAGCTCACCCGGGAACAGTTTCTGGAACATGCCTGGGAATGGACCCACAAACACGGAGGAATCATTCTGGAGCAGTTGAAAAAGCTGGGCGCTTCGTGCGACTGGGATCGCACGTGCTTCACCATGGACGAACTGCGCAGCCAATCGGTACTGAAAGTGTTTGTTGATTTGTACAACAAAGGCCTTATTTACCGCGGCGTACGCATGGTTAACTGGGATCCGGCGGCCAAAACGGCCTTGTCGGACGAAGAGGTAATTCACAAAGAACAAAGCGGCAAGTTGTATTACCTTAGATACAGGATAGCCCCCCTCAGTCCCCGCGATGGGGAGAAGGAAGAAGGGGCTGCACTGGAAAGCTCCCCCCACGGGGGAGTTGAGGGGGCTTCTTACGCCGTTATTGCGACAACGCGCCCGGAAACCATTTTCGGCGATACAGCAGTTTGTATCAACCCGAATGACCCGAAAACCGCACATCTCCGGGGCAAAAAACTGATTGTCCCGATTGTGAACCGCGTGGTTCCGGTTATCGAGGACGAGTATGTGGACATGGAATTTGGTACCGGCTGCCTGAAGGTGACTCCGGCACACGACGTAAATGACTACCTACTGGGTGAAAAATACCATCTGGAGACCATCGATATTTTCAATGACAACGGAACACTGAATGCTCAAGGGCTGCATTACAATGGCAAAGATCGCTTTGACGTGCGCCGTGAAATTGAGCAGGAGTTGATCGACAAAAGCCTGATGGAAAAAACCGAAGCCTATACCAACAAAGTGGGTTGTTCGGAACGTACCGGTGTACCCATCGAACCCAAACTTTCGACCCAGTGGTTCCTGAAGATGGAAGACCTGGCCAAGCCGGCCTTGGATGCGGTGATGGACGACACCATCAAGTTTGTTCCGGAGAAATTTAAAAATACCTACCGTCACTGGATGGAAAACGTCCGTGACTGGAACATCTCGCGCCAGTTGTGGTGGGGACACCAGATTCCGGCCTGGTACATCAGCCCCGCCCTAAGCCTCGCCAGCGGGGAGGGAGAAAGTAACTACGGATTTGTGGTGGCTGAAACCGAAGAAAAAGCCCGCGAATTGGCACTCGAAAAATTCCCCTCCCTCAGAGGGCTTAGGGGAGGCTTTACCTTGCGTCAGGACGAAGACTGTCTGGATACCTGGTTCTCGAGCTGGTTGTGGCCAATTTCTGTTTTTAACGGAATTAATCAACCGGACAACGAAGAGATTAATTATTACTACCCGACCAACGACTTGGTGACCGGCCCGGATATTATTTTCTTCTGGGTGGCCCGGATGATTGTTTCGGGTTATGAGTACCGCCAAAAACCCTGCTTCAGCAATGTGTATTTTACCGGCATTGTTCGCGACAAGCTGGGCCGCAAAATGTCGAAACAGTTGGGCAACTCGCCCGACCCGCTCGATCTGATTGCCACTTACGGTGCCGACGGCGTGCGCGTGGGCATGATGCTTTGCTCACCGGCCGGTGGCGATTTGCTGTTCGACGAAAGCCTGCCACAACAAGGCGCCGGATTCGTGACCAAGTTGTGGAACTCGTTCCGCCTGGTAAAAGGCTGGGAAGTTGACGGCAGCATTCCTCAACCCGAACACTCGAAACTGGCCATTGAATGGTTCCGCCAAAAGTTTAGCCAGATCATAGCGCAAACGGATGAACATTTCGACAAATTCCGTATTTCGGATGCGTTAATGAATGCTTATACCACCGTTCGCGACGAATTCTCGGGATGGCTGCTCGAACTGGTGAAACCGGCTTACCAACAGCCTATCGACGGAAAAACCTATGCCGAATTAATCGATATTTTCGATGACGTGCTGCGGTTCATTCACCCGTTCATGCCTTTTGTGAGCGAAGAAATCTGGCAGTACCTGAAAGAGCGCAAAGTTGGCGAAAGCATCATGGTGAGCAGCTGGCCAAAATCGACCGCTTACGATGAGAACTTTCTGCAACAGGTTGAAGACGCCAAGGAAGCCATCTCGGGTATCCGAAATATCCGAACCAAAAACAACATTCCGAATAAGGATACATTGGAACTGTTTGTGCTTCAGGGCGACAAGGGCTACACCCCCGAGCTGGATTCGATTATCTGCAAACTCGGAAACCTGTCGGCCTTTGCCGAGGTTAAGGAAGAAATTGGCGGTGCTGCTTCCTTCCTGGTTAAATCCTCAAGTTTTTTTGTTCCGCTAGGTGAAATGATTGATGCAGAGGAAGAACGGAAAAAGTTGGAAGAGGAGTT
>JBKEAN010000109.1:0-7271 GCA_047972415.1 Mangrovibacterium sp. | reverse complement strand
CAATCAGGATTAAACTATATGCTGTTACTTTTTTTAACATGGCACAAATATACAGACTTTTACCACAACGAGTTCCTTTAGTTGGTTAAAACAACCAATAGAATTCTCAACGTTTGTTAAGAAACGTCTGTAGGTTTTAAAAAGTTCACGTTTGACTTTCGTTAAAAAAACGAAACCCTGTGAACCAAACGGTTTACAGGGTTTTAGTTCTTTGTCGATTTTGAACCTGTCGGGATGACTGGATTCGAACCAGCGACCCCCACGTCCCGAACGTGGTACGCTACCAACTGCGCTACATCCCGGTACTTAACGGGCGCAAAAATAATATTTTCATCCGAAATGAATCAAATCATCAGGAAATAATTTTAGCCATCGTCTGATTTATTTCGTTCTTTTTCTTTTTCCGTTTGACATTCAATCGATAGCAGAAAGCTGTCGGAGCCCACCGTTCAGAAAATCAGTCAAATAACCATAATCCGCAGTAAGTTTTCCGTCTTTTAAGATTGTTGCCCGCTCAATAATGCCGTCGCTGTCGGCAGTGAACAGGGCTGGAAAAACCTTTTCAAACATATCGCGGGCAAAGCTGCGCGATGCATCGAGTGGCAAAGCCGAAGGCAAATTATCAACGGCCATCACTGTAACGTGGCGGGAGCCCGAAAACGGGGGCTTTTCGTTCATTGTTGCTGGCTCAATATCGTAATAAGGCGAATCAATAGAGCTTGCCCGGATGCTGGTTGGGATTGGCCCGTTCAGGTCGCAGCTGATGTCGGCAATGAGCGAAATCCGGAATTCGGGGGAAGCCAGTTGCTCCCGGGTAAAAAACGCAGGCGAACGGCTGTCCCAGAAATGACAGGGAATAAACACATCGGTAGCTTTCAGAAAGGGTGCAAATGTGGATTGGTACTCCGTGGGATTGGCATAGAATTCGTTTTGATTAAACGAACCATCCGTTTTTGCCACGTAATTTTCGGGCCCAATCCGGCAATAAACAGCCTGTTCGAACTTAGTGCTTAAAAAGCTTTCGGGCGATACTTCCCGTATACCCGCAGCACGGATAATTTCGAGTGCACCGGCTGCAACCCTTCCGCCGCCGGTAACAAGTAGTTTTAGTGACGGCAAGGTAAGTTTCTGTACCTGGTGTTGCAAGTCGGTTAAATCAATACAACGTTCCGGGGCGGGAATATCGGTATGCTGAAAGCGGCGGGCAATGCCCTGGAAGGCATAATACGAGCCAACCACACCTGCCCAAAAGCCAAACGCGGCCAAGCGGTTATTTTGCTTATCGGTAAAGTATTCGTGATCCACTAGGGTGATGCGCTTTTGAGACATGGCGGCAAGAAGCGGCTGGTTGTAATCCTGCTGCTTAGCCACATGTGCAAATGTAATGTAGGTTTTTCCCTCCAACAGCGTTTCTGGCGCTACTTCTTTTACCCCAATCAACACATCGCAACCCGACAGGTCTTCAACAACCGGGATGCCAATAGCCCGGTATTGGTCGTCGGTATGTATCCGTACCGGGCTGGGTTGTACAAGCACTTCAACCTGTGGATAGGTTGTACGTATCCGGCCGGCTGTTTCGGGGGTAATGGCTACCCGTCGGTCCGACAGGTGTTGCGTTTCGCGTAAAACTCCAATCTTCATCGCATCAGTTTTTAGTCGTTCTGAAAATGAAGATAAACAAAATTGGGAACTTGGCAGGGGGAAAAGCTTATTCAGTAGTCATTCAGTGGTTATTTGTTGTCATTTGGTTGTCTTTTGTTGTCATTTGGTTGTCTTTTGTTGTCGTTTGGTTGTCATTTGTTGTCGTTGTTATCGGGGTTTGTGCAATTTGCTGTTCGTTTTAGTATAAAATCAGCGGTTAAAAACCGCAGCAGCCAAACAACCCGTTCAGGCTTTTTCACCCCTTTTTGCAATCCCGAAAAATAATGTACTTTTGTAGCCATTCTACCGGGGATGACTGGTTTTGACAGCGGGTAGAAGAGGTATGTAAGCATGCTGAGCGTTGTCTGTTGGCTCATTAATCTCAACGGGCAAACCATTAATTGGCGAAAATAACTACGCTCTTGCTGCGTAATCCTACTAAGTAGATTACACTTTATTCCTGCGCTAGGCGCGGGGACGAGACATCGCCCGGGTGCTACCGTCCTGAAGCGGCCCGAACCGGCGGTGCAAGTAAATCGGGAATAGCGAAAGCTTTGCTTCGGGGCTTTTGCGAAACTTAAGAAGCTAAGGTAGCAGTCGGTGGCCTCGATCCAGCTGTTACCCGAAAACCAAGTCTTGGCTAAGCATGTAGAAAGCGTATTGCTTCCTCGTTTGGACCCGGGTTCGACTCCCGGCATCTCCACAAAAGTTCTAAACATTATTGATTTTCAGCTTTTTACAGGCTTTAAATGTATGTTGAGAACTGTTTTGTGTATGTCGTACATGTATCTGTGAAGTTTGTTGCGTGGGGACGCATAAACCGAACGACGATGAAACGACAAAAACTTTTTAGAGCTCCCTACCTGTATGATGCAGGCGGGGACCTTTCGAAACCTTGGTGGATTGAATTGGGCTATCGTGACCCGCGCGACGGGAAAATGAAGCGCAAACGCTACCAAGAAGAAATTTCTGCGCTCAAAACAAAAAAGGCGCGGAAGGAATTAGCCGACGAGATGATTAATAATCTGACGGCTAAACTGCTCAGAGGCTGGACTCCGCTTGATGACGAGCGGGAAAACCAGGTCGTGTACACCGACGAGCTGGAGTATCACGAAGCCGCTCGCGTGTATGGCCGCAAGCGAAAAGCAAACAAAAACATTGAGTTTTACGCGAATGAGTACATCACACTCATCAAAAACACGAAGGCAAAAAAGACATTCGAAAGCTATCGTGGGCGCCTGCGTTCGCTGATCGCCTGGCTACGAAAAGAAAAGATACTGGAGAACGATATTTCAACCTTTGACAATGCCGTTATCCTCAGGTTTTTCGACTGGCTTATTACTGAACAGAAACTTTCCGGCCGAACGATTGCCAAGTATAGAATGATACTCAGTAAATTTTTCCGGCATCTCATCGATAGGAAAATTATCGTCACGCACCCGGTCCAAAACATTCCGGTTCCGGAGACTGACGAAGATTATGCCGCTGTCCCGTTCCTGGACGAAGATATGGAACGAATCATGCCGATAATGCGCGACGAGGATCCGCAATTATACCTGGCGGCAATGCTCCAGTACTTCTGTTTTATTCGCCCGGGCGACGAGCTGCTGTCGCTCCGGGTGAAGCAACTCAACTTTACAGCCCGTTCAATCTACATTCCGAAGGATGTCGCAAAAAAACGAACTGCCCGAAACATTGATATTCCGGCGCAAATGTACGAGCTGCTGATTGCGCAGGGAATTCAGCATTTTGGGAAGGAACTGTTTGTTATCGGGCCAAATGGGCGACCGGGCACCAGGGCAATCGGGTACAACACCCTCCGGAACCGGTTCAACATTATCCGCGATAGGCTTGGTTTGTCGCAGTCGTATAAGTGGTACTCGTTCAAACATACCGGAGCAGGAAAATTACTGGCCAGTGGCGCCACAATAGCCGAATTGATGAACCAGTTGGGGCACACCGACATCGCTTCAACCTACCGCTACATCCGCCGGCACTTCGGCGAACGTTCAGAGCATGTACGCAACTCGTTCCCAACACCGCCAGGAATGAGACAAACCGAAAAACAATTACCGCTCAATCAATGGATGGAAAACCTATGCCTAAATTGACTTACAACCTACAACCGCTGCACAAAAAAAATCCCCGGACCGCTGCCCGGGGATTCGTTCACTAACTAATAACCTAACTAAACCAAAAAATGAATCAAACGAAATAAAACTGCATTATTATGAAAAAGCAAAACAGGACCGTATTAAAATGTTCCACCGCCCGCCTTTCGGCTGGGGACTACCGCCGTGATTAAAGTATCGAACCACGAAAATATCTTATTGTCCCGCTCGGTAGGCGTTAAGTTAACAATAACCTTTAGAAATGCCAAAAATGCAAACAATAATTCAGCCCAATAAGTTGCCAAAAACGAACCCAACCCGCCGCTATCGGCTTCTTCGCTGCTGGTCTCTTCAGCATCGGTGGTAGCGGTTCCGGTATCGTCGGCCTGAACAAAATAGCTAATCGTATGCGGCCTCATGTCCCAGGTGCCGGGCTGTTGCAGGTTGGCAAGCAGTACCGGGGCTTGGTTTTCGGGCGGACAAACCAACTGAGCGGTTTCAACTTTATTTACGCCGTCCAGCGGCGGCGGGGTGCTGCACGCGCTCACCGCGAACAGGAGCGACAGCATCAGCAGAAAAAGAAAATTTTTCATGTTCTTAAAATTTAAGTTTATGCTATTAAATACTCAAAGCTCCGTGTTTTCGGCCTCGGGCGAAAGGACAGTTTTTCGAGCGGCTTTTCGGCTCTCGCGGTTGCGCTTCCGCACTTCGCGCTTGGTGAGTTCCTGGCTCACATCGGTTGTTTGCACATTCCCTTCGCCTTTTTGCTTAATCTTAGCAACCTTCTGTTCCAGGCTGGCCACATACTGGTCGGCATGAATCACCGGCTTCACGTTACGCAGCAGGTACACCAGCACGGCCAGCGACACGGCCAGCGCCCCGCTCAGTGCCGAAATGACGATTGTTTTCAGCTTTTCCATACCGCGGTTACACGTTAAGGTTCAGAAAACGGTCGTAGGCTTCGAGCATACTTATGTCGTAAGGTTTGCGGCCCAGGTGGGCCGCCAGTTCGCGAAAGGCGGTGCCGTTATAAATAGCGGCTACCCGGTACCAATTACGCTCGCGGATGGCCCGCAGCAGGTGCATGTCGGTTTCAATGAATTTGAGCAATTGCCAAAACTGCCGGTCAATGCCCCGGTTGGCATCCACCCACATTTTCTGCACCGAAGCATAGCCCAGGCGCTTCCAATGAAAGCCCATAATTTGACCAATTCCGATACTTGTTGCTTCCATAGCCGCATCGGCATTCAGTGCAGCGGCATCGTTAAAAGCAATCCACTCCTTGCTTTGCACGTCAACCTTGTTTACGCTCCACTTACCGCTCGGTGCAAACGGCGCCCGTTTCCGGAACCACGCCGGCTCGAACTGGATAATCAGCCGCCCGGTTTCGGGACTAAAGCCTTGCCCCCCGGTTTCAACCTGCATAAAGGCCAGCAGCGCTTCGGGTTGCACAAGGCTTTGTGCCTTGGCGAGTTGAATGAGTTGCTTATCCATCATGGTTCAAGTTTATGAATTCGACGTTCGTGTTCGTTAATGCGCTCGCTGTGCGCATTCAGGCGGCGGTCGATTACATCGTGCTTTTCGCGCTCGCTGTTGGAGTAGTTCGAGTGCGACTGCTTCAATAATTCAACGCTGGTGTTCAGCGTGTTTACTGATTCATTTAGCGCCCGGGTGGTGTTAACCTGCTGGCTTAAAAAGTAGCCCACGACAGCGAGCAGCAGGGCAATGAGGGTGCCCGAAGTGGCTAAAATGAATTGGTAGGTGTGTTCGTTCATCGGTGATGATATTTTAAAGTAAAAATGCACCCCGCGAGGTGCATTTGAAAGGACAGAAACAGTTGTCGGATTTAAGATTCGAGCAAATTCAAAATCTCCTTTTTCACCACCGCCAGAAATGGGCATTCAGGAGCTTTTATCACCGCGACAAGCTTATCTTTCTGCTCATCTGAAATTTCGGCTTGGCCCGTTTTGTGCATGGTCATGGCAAAGTCGAGCATTCCCAAATCGCCAGTGGTCTGATAAATGTGATTGCTGAGCGATTTACTTACGTCGAACCTTAGTTCTTTTCCATCCAGGTCGGTAACTACAATGTTATGAAAATTAACGACCTGGCTCTTCTTTTTTAGTTCTAAAGGCTTTTTCATACTGTCATTTCCGCTTGAAGGTTTGTAACTAATTCCGAAACCCCTTCAATTACAGCAGATAGAACTGCCGCATCGGTCAATTCAATGCCGGAGCAGCTAAGGTTAAGCAGCTCCGATGTGACCGTGTATTCGGCGTTAACAACTGCCACTTTGGGGCCGTTGTTGGTTTGAACAACCCGCATACCGCGGACACTAATTTTTTCAGGCATTTCGCCATCTACGCGTTCGTACTCGAAGTTAACTTCAACTTCATTTACAGTTGTTTTAGCAACTGATTTCAATGTGTTTGTTGTTTCCATATCAAAAAAATATTTAAAGTTTAAAATGCTGCAATTTGACCGCCGACAATCATCCACTGGTTTGAACCATTGCTGCGCAAGTGTACGTTGTGTAGCGCTGAATTTAGCGTTACATACTTCTGCGCATCGGTGTATCCATTCGTTGTATCGGTACCGCGCGGATGCAGATAAGCATCGTTGTCATTCCAGCACACAATGCGAATGACCTCCCCTGCTTTGTATGATGATGCGGGGGGCAGGTAATAATGCCGGTTCCCAGTTTTTTGATCTCCTACAAAGAGGTAGTACCCGGATGGCATATAGTTGTAGGAAGAACTATCTGCAAGCGCAATTTTCTGAGAATCGGGAATGCAGGTTGCAGCATCGAGCCGCCCCGTTACCTTCACATCGCCGACAAAACACCCAGCCCAACCGCGCCCCATGCCCGCATTAGCCGCTCTTGCGTATATAGCGTATATGTCAACAATATTGTTATCCTCGTTATTAAAATAGGCGATACCCGAAGTTCCTGCTGTTGCGGGAAACACATTCGTTCCAATACGCGCATCCTTTGTTGCCGCCGAATTTCGGCAAATTACATAACTGGTGCCGCTTGTGTTCACAATGCCCCCTGCGTTGATGCTGAAGTCGCCGATGGCGCCGGTGTTTGCGGTAATAGCTCCGGTCAGGTTGACATTGTTGCCGGTTGCGTTGTCAAAATTAATGTGTGTTGAATTTATCGTTTTTGCCTCGATAAACGCCGTGTTCAAATACCCGCCTACTATTAGTGTATTACCGTTTACAATTGCATCCTGTTTTGCAGCATTAAGAGCAGATACCAATCCGGCGGCGTAGGTTTGAGCAGCAGTTTGTGCCGTGTTGGCTTTTGTTGTCGCATCGGCGGCAGCGGTTGAGATTGCTGTCGTTTTAGCAGTGTCGGTGTAGGCAGCAACGTCTTCGGGGGCGGGGCTCCAAGCTGTTGCCTTATTGCCCTCCTCTAACTTGTACCAACTAAGATGTACGGTACCTATGCGAGGCGAAGTGTTAGGAAAACAGTACGTTGAAATTGTGAGGGCTTCTGTTGCTGGCGCCGTAAAT
>JBKEAN010000108.1:0-12923 GCA_047972415.1 Mangrovibacterium sp. | reverse complement strand
TTCCTGGGCAATTTGCTGCATCTCGTCATTGGTTTCGGCCGAGTTTAGGTTGAAAAAGATACCTTGTATAATGCCCAGCTTTTCGCCCATTCTTTCCATTGCCTCAATCGAATTGGCAAAATCCGGAACCTCCCGGTTATCAATTATTGCTTGCATATCGGCCCTTGCCAGCGCCACAGCTTCGTTGAAAGCCGGCAGGTAATGTTCGTTTTTTATTTTGGTGAAGGGTGCCGTATCATGCAGTGTGTTAAACGGCTGCAACAGTGGGTTCGGCGCGAGGCTTGTGTTTGTATCCATTTGTGTTGTTGTTTAAGTTGAAGGACATTCAGTGGTCATTCAGTTGTCATTTTTTACACAATTAATGACCACTAATGACCACCTAATGATCAGTCTTCTTTTTCTTCTTTTCCACTGACCAGCCAAATTTGCCGATTTGTTCGCCCACTTTAAAATAATGTCCGTGAACATAACAAATCGGGTTCGCCTTTTTCAGGCTGAAAGCACCGGTTTCCGGATCAAGGTAACGCTCATCAGCAATAACGTTGACCACTTCGGAAATAAACATATCGTGCGTACCAAGGTTCACAATCTCCTTCACCTTACACTCGATTGAAATTGGCGCTTCAGCTAGGATCGGCGCTTTAACAATGGTTGCCGGTGCAGGCGTCAAACCCATTTCTTTCCATTTGTTTACCTTTGCGCCCGACTTCACCCCGCACCAATCGGTGGCACGCGCCAGCTCTTCGTTGGTCAGGTTAATCACATACTCGCCGGTACGCTTAATAATGGCGTGCGAATGCCGCGACGGGCGCACCGAAATATAACACATGGGCGGATCACTGCAAATTGTTCCGGTCCAGGCCACTGTTATCAGGTTAAACTCGTCGGGTGTTTCGCCGCAGCTCACCAAAACGGCAGGAACCGGGTAAACCATGGTGCCGGGCTTCCAGTTGGTTTTTTTCGGGGTCATATTAAAGTCAATCGTTAGAAGTCAAAATTAAAAAGAAAGAGAAAGGTCGATCCCAACTCTTTCCGAAGCCTACAAAGCTACGAAAATGCTTGTTTCTGATGAAAAATCACCTCAAATCAGCTGAAATCACCCTGGCTTTCCCGTTGCTTTTCGTATTTTTGGTATCCAATAAAACCTTTCTGCCATGAACCGCATCCTGCTACTCCTCATCTTGGTGAGCTTCAGCCTGACCCTGTTTTCACAAAATTCGTCGGCTCCGTCAAAACTGGTTGATGTGTTGTTAACGCCTTCACATGCCGATTGGAACTACCAAACGGGCGAGAAAGCCGAGGTAGAAGTGCGTGTGCTTCGTTACGGTGTTCCCGTTCCCGGCGTGGAAATCAGCTACGAGTTTGGCCCCGAACTGATGGAGCCGGAAACGAATGAACGAATGGTGCTGAAGGATGGAACTGGCAAAATAAACATCGGAACGGCTGCCGAACCGGGCTTTCGCGAGTTGGATGTGGCGGTAAAGGTTGATGGGTACACCTACAGTAATCAGGTAAAACTCGGATTCTCGCCCGAAGCCATTCAGCCCACTGTAGAAAACCCAAAGGATTTTGATGCTTTTTGGGCCGAAGCGGTGGCGGCTGCACGAAAAGTTGATTTTGAAGCGGTGCTGGAAAAACTGGAAGAAGATTGTACCGATAAAGTTGACGTGTATTTACTGAGTTTGAATACCGGCGTTGGCAAGAAACGCGTGTTTGGCTACCTGTGCAAACCCGTCGGCAACAGGAAATACCCGGTTTTATTTTCGCCGCCCGGCGCGGGTGTAAAACCCACAAGTGTTTTTACCGGTTTTGCCGAGCAGGGTTTTATCAGCCTGAGCATCGAGATTCATGGCATTTCGCCAAAGTTGGATGCCGCCAGCTATAAACAAGTGAGCAGTGCCTTTGGCGACTACATGTTCTCCAATATGGACAACCGGGACGAGTATTATTACAAATCGGTTTACCTGGGTTGTGTGCGTTGCGTGGACTATTTGTGCAGCCTGCCCGAATGGGACGGCAGAAACGTGGCGGTAACCGGTGGAAGCCAGGGTGGAGCTCTCACCATTACCACTTCGGCCTTAAACGAAAAAGTAACCGCACTGGCAGCGTTTTACCCGGCACTTTGCGACATGACGGGCTACCTGCACAAGCGGGCCGGAGGCTGGCCACACGTGTTCCGTGCCGATAAGCAGCCGACCATGGCAACAGCCGACCGGATTAAAACGGCCGCGTATTATGATGTCGTCAATTTTGCCCGCCGGGTAAAAGCCCCAGGATTTTATTCCACCGGTTACAACGACCAGGTTTGTTCGCCAACATCAGTTTTCTCGGCGTTCAACGTAATCGCTGCTCCTAAAGAAATCGGAATCACACCTATTTCGGGGCATTGGCGCTTTGGCGAGACCAACGAAAAAGCCCTCGATTTTTTGAAAGAACAATGCAACGAAGGGCGATAACTGCACGAAGATGGTCCCCCCGAACTACTCCAGTTCGATTGGAATGACCGAGTTAATTTTGTCGGCCGATTTTTTCAGGAACTTTGGCGGGTTAAAGCGATAACCTAAATGAAAACTCAAGGTGGTTTTGGTTTGGGTGAGAACACTTTCAGCCTTTCCCTGGTTGTAAGTTTCGCCCGATGCCGACAGGTCGAAGCCCCAGAAAAAGCGTTTCGAATCGTATCCCAACGTTAGTCCAAGAGTGCCGTGATAAATAACATTGTTGTACCGGCTTGCCGTTTCAACGCCATCAACCTCGGTCACCAGCCGACTGTGTATTCCACCCGCACCGGCCATAATTGATCCAGATAGGTAAAAATGGTAAGGTAACAGAACGGTTTTCAAATAGCCCAGGTAAGCAATCATTTGAAAATTATTGGAGCGCTGATGCGACATGGCTTCCGAATCGGGATTGCGGGTTTGGTGATAATTGTAACCCAGCGAAATAATGGGGGTTCCGGCATTGCGGATTTGCCGCTCCGTTTGGTCGAACATGGCTTTGAGCGAAAAATCGGGGTTGAACTGATAACTGGTCCGACCGGCAAACGACCGATACATCAAATTGGGAAACTGAACCAGATATTCCTGGTCAAAATCGGAACTGTTTTTCAGGTAATAGCCTTTGGTGCGGCTGTAACTCAGTTCCTGCGAAAACTTATTGAAATAGAACCGGGTTGCCAAACTGTAAGTCCGGGTTTTGCCACGCTGTTCATCGTCATCGTTCATCCCGATAAACTTAGGCGAAAAACTGATTGACAGCGCAATAAACCGGTAATGCAGGTAATATTTGGAAACCAGCAGCGAGTTCGGCCTTATTTTATACAACTGCTCTGTGCCCGAAGTAACATTAAAACCTTCGGTAAAATTGTACAACTCGGTTTTCAGGTTCAGGTAGCCGGTCAAATCTTCAACATACAACGCATGGGTTTGCTCGCGCGTAGGCCGGAGCCGGCTTTGCGACGAAGCTCCCAACGACAGCAGAACCGCCGCCATTGGCAAAAGTACCCCTAGTAAAAGTTGACGTTGTTGTTTCATTATTACGCTAATCCGGACAAATAAATTTCAAACTTAAAACAGCACCAGTAAACCAATGCCATCCGGGCAACTTTGCAGTTCAAAACTAAGCCGTCCGCCTTCGCGGTAACCATTGTTGTAGTAGGCCGCCGCCTGGCGCGCCTTGTTTTTAAAGCTTAGTTTGAATGGGATTGCCGCCGCCAGGCAAGCTCCCCCGATATAGGCCAGGTTCCAGTTGGGGTTTTCTTTCGAACGGATTTCGTCGATCACCGGAATTGCAATCAGCAAGGAGGCAGCCGAGCTGAACAGGTTTCCCAGCGTATAATTAATTGCCAGCGGTTTCGAATAGGTTTCCATATTCGGATCGGCCAGGAACAAGTGAACCAGTTGCAATTGGGTTAGGCTGATATCGCACCGCACATACTGGTCTTTTTTCAACAAAAAACCGCGTCGGCTATATTCAATCTGCTCGTTCGAACCCTGGGCCCGTACGCCTGAACCAATCAAAACCAACGTAAAAAATATGGGAATAAACAATCGTATCATAAGTTGTTGAATCAGAATAAACGGAACAAATACGAAGCTCCGGACCAAAGCGGGTTTACGACAGCCCGTTTCGCATAAGCAAAATAAAAAAAATCTACCCGAAAACCAGCAGGTTCTTCGCCTGAGTCAATCAGATTTTAGCATCACACAACTTTTCGGACGTAGTTTTTTTATTTAGCGACGAAAAACAAAAATGGCTGCCGGTTTTTGCTGTGCCGCCGCAATTAACAGAACAACAAAAGCCAACAGCCACTTGTGCCGGTTTCAACCAAATTGTTTACAAGCCTTTCTTTGTCAGAATAGCTTCAATTTCGTCCATCACCTTGTTCATGGCTTCAATGGTTTTGTCGAAAGGTTCGGCAGTCGTCATATCCACCCCTGCATTTTTCAACAGTTCAATGGGGTAGTCGGAGCTTCCGGCAGCCAAAAAATCGAGGTAATTTTTCAGCGCCTCTTTGTCGCCATTCAACACTTTTTGCGCCAGCGACATGGATGCTGTATAGGAAGTACTGTACTGGTAAACATAGTAGTTATAATAGAAGTGTGGAATATAAGCCCACTCCATATTGATATAATCGTCGACATAGGTTACGCCTTTATCATGACCGTAGTAGCGTTTCACAATATCGTCGTAAATTTCCGAAAAGCGGTCGCCGGTAAGTGGTTTTCCGGCTTCGGCTTCCTCGTGTATTTTCAACTCAAACTCGGCAAATTGGGTCTGACGGAACAGTGTTCCGCGCACCCCGTCGAGCCAGTTCATCAGTAACGACAGTTTAACATCATCGTCTTTCACCGTTCTTTTCATATAATCGAACAACAAGGCTTCGTTAAAAGTCGAAGCTACTTCGGCTACAAAAATGGCATAATCAGCAGTGGGATAAGGCTGACGTTTGTTGCTCAGGTAGCTCTGCATCGTGTGTCCCAATTCGTGGGTCAGGGTACTCACATCGTCGTACAGACCATTCCAGTTGAGCAGGATGAACGGGTGTCCATCGTAAAACGCACCGTTGGAGTAGGCACCAGCCACTTTTCCCGGGCTGGGGTACACGTCAATCCAGCGATCGTTCATGGCTTTCTTTACCACGTCAACATAGTCCTGCCCCAACGGTTTCAGCGATTCGAGCACCAGCCGGCAACCTTCGTCATAGCTATATTTCAGGTCGACATCTTTTACAACCGGGGCGTACAGGTCGAGATACTTCAAGGTGTCCACCTGGAGCATCCGCTGGCGTATTTTCAGGTAACGCTGAAAAGCAGGTAGGTTTTTATTCACATTTTCAACTAGCGAATGGTACACTTCAACCGGAATATTGTTCGGGTACAAAGCTGCTTCGAGCGACGAAGCGTAATTGCGGGCTTGCGAGCGGAACATATCCGATTTTACATTGCCGCTGAGCATTTCGCCAAAGCTGGCCCGGTATTTTGCAAAGTTTTTCCAATAGGCATCAAACACAATCTGGCGGTCGGCGCGGTTGCCCGAAGCCCGGTAAAGGCCAAACTGGGCACTGCTTACTTCCAGCTTTTCGCCATTGCTCAGTGTCACTTCCGGCGAAGGCATTTCGGCATTCCGGAACGTATTGTACACCGCCGAGGGGGTCGAACCCATTGGTCCCGACAAGGCCATAATCCGTTCCTCGGGCTCGCTCAGGCTGTGCGCCTTGGTACGGAACATATCCTGAAGTTCCATGCGGTAAACATCAAGGCCGGGCTCTTGTTTCAGAAATCCTTCAATTTTTGCCCAATCGGCAGTTAAAATTTCGGGCTCAATAAATGCTGCTTTCGCACCAAAATTCGAGAACATATGCTGGAGTTCCTGCTTCATCCCGTTGTACTTTGACACACGGCTGTCCAAATCCGATTGCATACTGGCATAAATATACAGGCAGTTAGCCTGTTTCGACAAGGCAGAGCTAAATTGAAGCACTTTTAACAGGTTCTGTGCCGATTCGGTTATTTTCCCCCGAAACTGTTCCACCTCGTTAAGCTTGTCCGATACTTCGTTCAGTGCTTCACGCCAGGCATCGTCGCTGACATAAATATCGGTCAGCTTCCATTTATATTTATCCGCAATTTCTTCGCGGTTTTGCTGTTGTGCTTTCCCGTTTAGCTGAAACTGGAACAGGAATGCCAATACGAAAAGGAGTTTTACCCCCATGCTTATTGTCTTCATAGAATAGTACATTTTTCTCTGCCCCTATCGGTCTGCCAAACCTGCTATCCATTACAACTCCCGCCGCAAAAAATGGCATTCAACCTACCCGCCACGGGTTAAAACAGAAAAGCAGGACTTCGCTTCCGAAACGCTGCGCTTCGCGGTTTACCGGAATTAATTACATTCGCACTATTCTTAAAACTTACGCACAATGAAAAAAATACTGCTGGTATTGCTGATGGTTGTTCTGGTGAAACTTGTCGGGGCGCAAACGGCCCAATCAATTGTCGGGATTTGGTGGAACCAGGAAAAAACCTCGAAAATTGAAGTGGTTGAAAAAGATGGCCATTATACCGGGAAGATTATTTACCTGGCCCCCGAGAAATATGTGGATGGGCAAGCCCCCAAAGACACGCAAAACCCCGACGAAAAACTACGCAACCGTTCCATGCTGGGATTACAAATATTAAGCGGCCTAAGCTGGGTTCCGGGTGACAAACAATGGCAAAACGGTAAAATTTACGACCCCAAATCGGGCAAAAGCTACGATTGCTACGCTTGGTTCGAAGGCTCAACCGATAAATTATTCCTGAAAGGGTACGTGGTAGGCATTAAATGGCTTGGGCGCTCCACCGAATGGACACGGCTGAAATGAAGCCTGTTGAGAAATATTGAACGAAGTTGAAAAGTTTACTGATCACTGAGACTGACTACTGAGACTGAGACTGTTCACTATTTATCAGGCCGAAACCTGCACCGGAATGCCTTCGCGTTTCAACAAGGCAGCAATCCGGTTCAATTCGTCTTTGCTTATTTTCTCCAATCCTTGGGCAGGCGTGTCACGTGCAATGGTATAAATCATTACTTGTCCCGGAATAATTTTCTTCAGCGCTGCCAGCCAGGCTTCCAGCTCTTCGGGTGTCGTATTATCAATACGTTGCCCCTTGTGGGTACCGCGCACAAAAAGGGTTTGAATAATCACTTGCTTACCAAAGCGAGCGAGCTGTTCAATCACCTCGTCGAGCCTGAAGTGGCCCATCGGGCAGTCGAGCGCTTCAACGGTTTCGGCAATTGCCGAATCGAGTTTCTGAATGTTATCGTCCACCTTCAACAAAGCTTCCACCACCGGTTCGCGGTTGAGCATGGTCGCATTCGACAGAACGGCAATCCGGCACGTGGGGGCGTAGCGGTTACGCAGCGCAATGGTATCGTCGATAATGGCTGCAAATTGGGGGTGAAGCGTTGGTTCACCATTCCCTGCAAAGGTAATCACATCGGGCAGTTCACCTTTTTCGAGCATCAGCTGCAACTGGGCTTCCAGCTTTAAGGCCACCTCGGCGCGCGAGGGTAATTCGGCTTTTTGTTCGCGTTTGCGGGGTGTCCAGCCGCACTCGCAGTAAATGCAGTCGAACGAACATATTTTTACATTGGTGGGCAATAAATTAACGCCCAACGAAACACCCAAACGACGGCTTTTTACCGGGCCAAAAATAATTTTATCGAACAGGAAGGTTGCCATAATGCGGTTTTGCTGCCAAAAGTACGGATTAAATCAGTTTCCTCAAGCGGCTGTTTTCGGTAAGGCGAAGCTGGCGGTAGTCGATGCCGGTGAGCAACACCAGTCCCGGCTGCTGTCCCGGTTCAAGGCGACCGGTTCGTTCGTTGCCTAAAAGCATGGCTGCTTTCGAACTAAACAATTCCAACAAAAATTCGAGCGAAACGGATGGTTCCTGCAGCTGAATGGCTTTTATCCAATTAAATACTGCTTTAACGCCAGCCGTATGGGCAGGACAATGTTTCGCGAATTCTTTCAGTTCGGGAAGTACTTCTACGAGCTCGTTCAAATTGAAATGTTGAAATAGCGGGGCAAATGCCGGGCAAATAATACCGCTGTGGAATTCCATCCCGGCCAGTTCGCGAAACTCCGCTTGGGGCTGCACCACCCGCAACACGGTTCCGGTGGCATCCACTTCAACCCAAGCCTTGGGCAAAAACGCTCCCTGCCCGGAAAACAGGTAATGGGCTGCAAATTTCATTCAACGCCTTCCTGTAACTTTATATCTTCTTTGGTTTTATCTTGTTCAATCACCATGTTCAGGCGATCGATTACCTTGGTATAAATTTTCTCGTATTCCTTGGGGCGCGACGAGTAGTAAATCAGGTTCAGGCTCAACACCGAATCGGTAATTTGGTATTTGCTAAGAATGGCCTGGTACATTTCGTTCGACTCAATTTTGAGGCTGTCGCCGTAGTTGTAGCGGCTGCGTTCGGTTAACGCCTCGCCCAGGTGAATATCGTAAAGCAGGTTCACCAGCTCTTTTTCGTTGAGAAACTGCTTGGGTTTGGGATAACCTTTTTCGCGGCAGGCAGCAAAACCAAGCAACAGCACAAATGCCAGGAGAATAAATTGTTTCATTGTTACAAACCGTTTTCGGGTAATGGCCTCAAAGTTAAAACTGAAACGCTAAAAACCGCCATCCGGGGCCTTAATTTCGCAGGGAAAAACATTTACAATACCCGGTTGCAGCCATCCGTTGCGTACCGGCCGGATAATTCAATACCTCCCCCTTCAATGGTTCAACTCATTTCCTGGCTTCGCTTTTATTTCCGCGTTCAACTTCGTAAATTGAACCATCAATCTTTCAGCCTAAACCGATGAGCACAACTGCCTATTCGATTGTAAAAACTGCTGGCCTGGCCTTGGCCGGCTCCTTCCTGTTCCTTACTCCCAAGCTTTCGGCCCAGGAAACCGGGAAAAGCCGCTTCGAACTTTCGGGACAAGCCATGACCGATGCCGGGTATAACTTTAACCAGGAAAACCCCGACTACTTTGATGTGATGCGCCCCACCAAGCTACCTTCGTATAAAAACGAGTTTGGCAGCAATGGAAACGTGTTTTTCGGTGTACGGCAATCGTCGTTTCATGCTAAAAGTTTTGTACCTACCCCGCAAGGTGAGCTATTTATTCATTTTGCATTCGACCTGTTTGGCTCGGGCACAAATGCCGGCGAAACCGCTTTTCACCTGCTTTATGCCTGGGCCGAGTTGGGGGAAGTGGGTGCAGGGCGCAACTGGAGCTTATTTACCGACGCCGATGTGTCGCCCGATGGCATTGAGTACTGGGGCCCTGCCGGACTGGCTTTGTGCAAAACCGTACAGTTCCGCTATGTACCTTTTGAGGGAAGCAACCGCCTGGCCTTTGCCCTCGAACAGCCAGGCGCCAGCGCCGACGAAGGCCTTTATGCCGACCGCATTGAACTGTCGGACGTGAAAGCCCGTTTTAACCTGCCCGACCTGACCGCCGAATTCCGCCTTACCCGCAATTGGGGCTACCTCGAACTGGCTTCTGTCGTTCGCAAGATTGAATGGATTGACCTCGGAAACGAAGCCTACGACCTGAGCGGAAAAGCCTGGGGATGGGGCTTCAACCTAAGCTCGGCGCTGGAACTGGGGCCAAACGATCGGCTTCTGGTTTCTGGAATTGGCGGAAAAGGAATCCAAAACCAGATGAATGATGCCCCTACTGATATTGGTATTAAAAACAATTTTGCCAATCTCAACCGCCCCGTTAAAGGAGTGGCCCTACCCTTGTACAGCTACACCTGCTACCTGCAACACCACTGGAGCCGGCAGTGGCGAAGCTCGGCCGGTTGGTCGGCCATACACACCCGCAACGCCAACGGGCAAAGTGCCGATGCGTTTCGCAACGGCTACTATGCCAGCGCCAACCTCATTTACAATCCGGTACCATTTATCGAAGCCGGGCTGCAATGGATTTGGGTGAAGCGCGAAAACTACAACGATGGCTGGTCGAGCTCGGCCAACAAAATTCAGTTTTCGCTCAAATACCGGTTCGAACGGGTGTTTTAAAACTGCGGACAAATCCCACTCTCCCCAAGCGGGCTAGGCCCGCTTGTCCCCTCTCTATCCATAGAGAGGGGGGCCTTGCAGCAATCCACAGGATTGGTGCAAGGCCGGGGTGAGTCGCTGAAAAACAAAACAGAAAAAACACATCCAAATATTTTATCAAGAAACTCTCCCCAAGCGGGCAAGGCCCGCTTTGCCCCTCTCTACCCATAGAGAGGGGAGGCCTTGCAGCAATCCGAAGGATTGGTGCAAGGCCGGGGTGAGTCAATTTGATTTTGGACGGAGATGATTCTCTATTTTTGTTAGCACAGCAGTCAGATCTGTCAATTCTTCATTTTTAATTCTTAATACCCGCAGTCCCAATCCTCGAAGAATCGCATCCCTGTTTTCATCATATTCCTGCCGGTAGTCGTGAATCTTCCCATCAATTTCAACTACAAGCTTTTCGGAAGCACAATAAAAATCAGCAATAAAATAGTCCTGCTTGTTATGAGAAAGTTGATAATAAATTGGATGCTGGCGAAGAAACTTATAACCAATGAATCGTCTCCCACGGAGAAAATGCCAAAGTGTTTGTTCTTCTTTGGTCATTTCTTGTCTTAATCTCCTTGCCCGTCCTATCGGTGATTCCTCACTCATAAATTCTATTTTCAACCAATTTACAACAATTTGAACACAAATCACAACAAAATAACTCCGATTCATCAACCCACTCTCCCAAAGCGCACTAGGCCCGCTTTGCCCCTCTCTACCCATAGAGAGGGGAGGCCTTGCAGCAATCCACAGGATCGGTTCATGGCCGGGGTGAGTCGCTAACGGGCAGCCTATTTTACTACCTTTACGGTATGCCCGATGTACATAACCCGCATTGACGATTCTGAATTGAAATAACCGCAATAATTATCCCGATGTCTATCTAATGTTTGTTTTTTATGTTTATTTTAGAGGAAGTTCAAAATTAAAATACTTATGGAAAGACGACTGTGGAGCCGTGAAGAATTGCTCCTTGCATTAAATCTCTACCTTCGGATTCCGTTTGGAAAAATTCACCATGATACCCCAGAAATCATCAATCTGGCAAAATTGCTTAACCGAACAGCGAACTCCATTTCAATGCGACTTAGCAACTTTACAAGTGTCGACCCGTTTCATCAGCAACGCGGAATAAAAGGTTTAACCGGGGGTATAAAGCAAGTGCAGCCTATCTGGAATGAATTCATCGAAAACCAAGAAGATTTGCTTTTTGAAAGTGAGAAAATTCTTGCCGAGCTTGAAAAACAAAGTCTAGAAACAAAGTATTCGAACGTATTTTCTTCGATTGAAAACCTGAAGGGGCAAACTAAAATACGGGAGGTAAAAACACGTGTCAACCAAACTGTTTTTCGACAGATTGTTTTAGTTAATTATCTCTACAAATGTGCAATTTCGGGCATTGACATCCCCGATATGCTAATTGCAAGTCATATTATTCCTTGGTCAGCAAATGAAAAAGAACGACTAAATCCTTCAAATGGAATTTGTTTGAGTGCCCACTTTGATCGGGCCTTTGATCGAGGATTAATAACCGTTGATGAAGACTATCGACTGGTGATGGGTTCAACGTTAAAAGATTACAGCTCAAAAAAATATTATCAAGATTGGTTTAAACCTTTTGAAGGAGAAAAAATTACTTTACCATCGAAGTATCTACCATCGCAAACCTTTTTAATTTGGCACCGTGAAAATATTTTCTGCTAATGTGACTCATCGTCCGTTGACACCAGTGCTAGCCAATGTTTCTTTTGTACTAAAAAAATGGCAAAGGCATTTCGGTTTCATTACCTATACCGCGATTCGGGTAATTACAAAACATACGGGTACAAAAATTTTTCAAATCCAAATAACTTAGGGTTGGAAGACCTTGTGCGGGAGCTCAGAGAAAGCCTAATTTCTACGGAATACTTTTACCCGGAACAGGCTGGCATCAGAAAATTTCTGTTTCACCGCTATCCCAATGATGATTCGTGGTACGAATTTGACTGGCTGGAGGAAATCGAATCGCAATACCAGCATCCGCCAATCGAAGTTTTATGCTGGAGGTTAAAGTTTCAAAATCTTCAGTGATTTTTTAGGACTCCGCCAATACCTGCCATTCCCAAACCACTCAGTTCCCTTGTGCCGGAACTAAATTCAACGTTGCCGAAAGGCGCAGCAAAAGAGAATATCTATCATTCCGCATGGAATCATTGATATTCCCGATGGAATTGCTCCGCGGCAAGGTGAAATAACAATAATTCTGCGTTGCCGTAAACAAATTCAACGTTGCCGAAGGGTGCGGCAAAAGAGAATATCTATTATTCCGCATGGAATCATTGATATTCCCGATGGAATTACCCTGCGGCAAGGTGGAATAACAATAATTCTGTGTTGCCGTAAACAAATTCAACGTTGCCAGAGCTTGCGGCAAAGGTGCTTTTGCCGGAGCTGCGGTGCAAAGCCACTACCCGATTGATTTTATAACCTGCTGATTTGTGGCCGGTGGCTACAAAAAAAATCCGCCCCTGTGCGGAGCGGATTCCTTTTCCCGTCATCCGTTTTATTCGTTATTATGCGGGTTTGGCCGATGTCATTTCCGAAGCTTTTTAATTTCGACAACCAGGTTATTGTCCTTTCCCAGGGCACCTGTTATTGAATCGACCACCTTCGAACTTGTTTTGTAGGCGGTACGGAGTGCCTCGTTTGCTACCTTGGTTGCATTTTTTGCGGCAGCAATGGCGTCAATCTTGTCAGCCTCGGTTTGGTCCACAACTTCCAGTTCGGCATTCAGCTGGTCAATTTTCACCAACGGGTCAAATCCATTCTCCGTCAGC